>NZ_SMKA01000138.1 GCF_004348455.1 Kribbella albertanoniae | reverse complement strand
GGGATGGGGAAGGATATGGGGGTGCGGGTCTCGGGCTCGCTGGTTCGGTTGTCGGTGAAGGGGAAGCAACGTGGTGGTGCAGTCGATCGAGCAGCGGATCGCCGAAGAGCTGGAGGTCCGCGAGAACCAGGTGCGGGCAGCGGTGGCGCTGCTGGACGAGGGCTCGACGGTCCCGTTCATCGCGCGGTACCGCAAGGAGGTCACCGGGGAGCTCGACGATGCGCAGCTGCGCACCCTCGAGGAGCGCCTGCGGTATCTGCGGGAGCTGGAGGAGCGCCGGCAGACCGTGCTGGACTCGATCGAGAGCCAGGGCAAGCTGGACGACGCGCTGAAGGCGTCGATCCTGGCGGCGGACACGAAGTCGCGGCTCGAGGACATCTACCTTCCGTTCAAGCCGAAACGCCGTACCAAGGCGATGATCGCCCGGGAGAACGGTCTCGAGCCGCTCGCCGACGGGCTGATGGCCGACCCGACCGTGGAGCCGCTGGCGGCCGCGGCAGTGTTCGTGAACGCCGACGTACCGGATGCGCAGGCCGCGCTGGACGGCGCGCGGGCGATCCTGGTCGAGCGGTTCGCGGAGGACGCCGACCTGATCGGTGCGCTGCGCGAGCGGCTGTGGTCGCAGGGCCGGCTGGCCTCGGTCGTGCGGGAGGGCAAGGAGACCGACGGAGCGAAGTTCTCGGACTACTTCGAGTTCGACGAACCGTTCACGAAGATGCCGTCGCACCGGATTCTCGCCATGTTCCGTGGTGAGAAGGAGGACGTGCTGACGCTGAACATCGAGCCCTTGCCTGCCGGTGTCGAGGCGGACGGCCCGACTGAGTACGAGACCACCATCGCCCGCAAGGTCGGCGTGGAGAACTCGGGCCGCGCGGCCGACAAGTGGCTGGTCGAGACGGTCCGCTGGGCCTGGCGGACCAAGATCCTCGTGCACCTCGGCATCGACCTGCGGATGCGGCTGCGCCAGCTCGCCGAGGAAGAGGCGATCCGGGTCTTCGCGTCCAACCTGCGCGACCTGCTGCTGGCCGCCCCGGCCGGCACCCGCGCGACGATGGGCCTCGACCCGGGCTTCCGGACCGGCGTGAAGGTCGCCGTCGTGGACGCCACCGGCAAGGTCGTGAACACCGGCGTCATCTACCCGCACGTCCCGCAGAACCAGTGGGACAAGTCGATCGCCACCCTGGCCGCGCTCGCCGCCGCACACAACGTCGAGTTGATTGCCATCGGCAACGGTACGGCGTCGCGCGAGACCGACAAGCTGGCTGCCGAGCTGATCGCCAAGCACCCGGAGCTCAAGCTCACCAAGGCCGTCGTCTCCGAGGCCGGCGCATCGGTCTACTCGGCCTCGGCATTCGCGTCGGCGGAGCTGCCCGGGATGGACGTCTCGATCCGCGGCGCGGTCTCGATCGCGCGCCGCCTGCAGGACCCGCTGGCCGAGCTGGT
Organism: Kribbella albertanoniae; assembly: GCF_004348455.1. Lineage (GTDB taxonomy): Bacteria > Actinomycetota > Actinomycetes > Propionibacteriales > Kribbellaceae > Kribbella > Kribbella albertanoniae. The sequence continues at coordinate 21,757 of NZ_SMKA01000138.1, read as the reverse complement.
GAAGATCGACCCGAAGTCGATCGGCGTCGGTCAGTACCAGCACGACCTCGCCGAGAACGCCTTGTCCCGTTCGCTGGACGCGGTCGTCGAGGACTGTGTGAACGCGGTCGGCGTCGATCTGAACACGGCCTCCGCGCCGCTGCTCACCCGAGTCTCCGGAATCACCCAGGGCCTGGCGGACAACATCGTCCAGCATCGCGACGTACACGGTCCGTTCGCGTCCCGATCCGCACTGAAGGACGTCGCACGGCTCGGCCCGAAGGCGTTCGAGCAGGCGGCCGGCTTCCTCCGGATCCCCGGCGGCGACGACCCGCTGGACTCCTCCAGCGTGCACCCCGAGGCCTACCCCGTCGTACGGCGAATCCTGGACGCGACCGGTTCCGACGTGAAGTCGCTGATCGGCTCGGCCGAATTGAAGCGGCTGAAGGCGGCGGACTTCGTCGACGACATGTTCGGCCTGCCGACGGTCACCGACATCCTCGCCGAGCTGGAGAAGCCCGGCCGCGACCCGCGCCCCGCGTTCAAGACCGCAGTCTTCGCCGAGGGCGTCGACAAGATCGCCGACCTGAAGCCCGGCATGAAGCTGGAAGGCCAGGTCACCAACGTGGCCGCCTTCGGCGCCTTCATCGACATCGGCGTCCACCAGGACGGTCTGGCCCACGTCTCCGCTCTGTCGAAGAACTTCGTCAAGGACCCGAGCGAGGTCGTGAAGGTCGGCGACATCGTCACCGTCAAGGTGCTCGAGGTCGACATCCCCCGCCAGCGCATCTCCCTGACCCTCCGCCTGGACGACGAGGTAGGCGGCGCCCGCCCCTCCAGCGGCGGCCAAAACCGCGGCCAGGGTGGCGGCGGCCGTGGGCCGAGCGGTGGCGGCGGTCGCGGACCTGGCGGTGGCGGTCGCGGCCCCGGCGGCGGTCAGGGTGGCGGCGGTCGAGGCCCTGGTGGACGCGGTGGCCAAGGCGGCCGCGGCCCAGCGCAAGGCGCCCCGAAGTCCGACACCCCCATGGACGAAGGCTCCCTGGCCGACGCCTTCCGCAAAGCCGGCTTCACCGTCCGCTAACCGAACCACCAGTCGGGGGCTGACTCCCCGGACCCGGGGGCTTGAACAAGCAATGCCTTGTTCAAGCCCCGAGTTCCTGTTCACACCCACACCGGTACGCCGTTGCCCCCAAGGCCGGCCAGTTGAGGCTCTCGACGTGAGCCGGTACGACGTTGTGCACGGGTCAACCATGTTCGCGGCCGGAAGGTGGTTGAGGCGTGCTCAAGGTGTGCCGGCCAGGCGACCTTGAGCACGGTTCGACCGGTCGGCCGGGGTGTCAGATGGTTGGTGGGTGCTCAAGGTGACTCCCGGCCCGCGGTCTCGGGTCCCCGGGGATGTCTGGCGCGTTAGTCGGAAAGAAATGGTCGGATAGCCGACCAGAAATTGCCGACTAACGCAGAACCGCAGCCATCACGCACCTCAGCCACAGCCCGTCAGCCCGTCAGCCCGTCAGCCCCAGACAACGTGAAACCGCGGTCACCGGACCTCGCCATCTGCTCGGCCCCGCTAGCGCCAGAACGACAGGCGGTGACCGGCGATGAAATCCGTCCGAGTGGTGCCCTCGGGACTCAGGGACTGGACCTCTCGGTCGGAGGGCTTGGCGCGCGGCCAGGGGGTTGCGCCGGCGAGGTTCGGGGTGCCGGTGCGGGCGAACGCGCTCCAGCGGGCGATCAGCTCGTTCGAGAAGGCTGCCTGTGCGGGGCTGAGCTGGTCGAAGGCATTCAGGTTCAGGAAGTAGGCGACATCGCTGAGGTGGTGCGAGCCGGTCGGCCAGGTCGGTTCGGGCAGACCGGCGTACCAGGGGGCTTTGCCGGCGAACTCGAAGGTGTAGGTCGGCATTCTCGAGGAGAGCAGCCGGTTGGTCTTGGCCGCCGGGACGGCCCAGGCGGAGTCGGTGAACACGGTCGACAGCGCGAGTCCCGCGGGTTTGATGTCGGAGTATGCGGCGGCGATTCTGTCGGCGTCGGCTCCGAAGGCCTTGTCCAGCTCGTCTCGGTAGACGGCCTCGGTGATCGGAGTGCCGGTGACGACCTCCTGCGCGCCGTAACGGCCATGCTCTTCGTCGCGGTTGATGCCGTGCAGCACCGGTACGCGGTTGACGCGGCCGGTTGCCAACGCCCTGGCCGGATGGAGCGGCAGTACCGGTCCACCGAGTACCGGTCCGAAGTGGTCGTCAGCGGTGGCGGCGAGGAGATCTTCGGCTGAGATGTCGCGCAGGCAGGCGGCCGTCGTACAAGCGAAGGAGCTGGCGAGGGTGCGGCTGTAGCGTTCGGCGACTGTGAGCGGCCGAGGAGCCGCGTAGTTGGCCGCGGAGTACTCCTGAGCGCAAGGTCCGCTCTGGATGATCGCGCGCTGGAACAATCCGGCCGCGGTCGGCGAGGCCAGCTGATCGCAGACGCTGTAGGCGCCGGCCGATTCGCCCATGATCGTGACGTTGCGCGGATTCCCGCCGAACGCCGCGGCGTTCCGCTGGACCCAGCGCAGCGCGGTCTGTTGATCCTCCAGACCGAAGTTGCCGGAGCCCTTGCCGAGCAAAGGGCTCGCCAGGAAGCCGAAGGCGCCGAGCCGGTACTGGATCTGTACGACGACGACCTTGCCCTGCTTGGCCAAACGGGTGGGTCCGTAGTTGCGGGTGGCGCCATTCGTGAAGCTGCCACCGTGAATCCACACCACCACAGGGAGTCCCCGGGCGCCGGTGGGCGTTGTCACGTCGAGATACAGGCAGTCCTCGCTGGTGCTCGCCAGCCCGACCGGATGTTCCCCCTGCGCACAACTATCGGCGTACTGCGTCGCGTCGCGCTCGCCGGCCCACCCCGAGGCGGGACGTGGTGACCGCCATCGCCACTCCCCGGTAGGTGGCGCCGCGAACGGGATGCCGCGGAACGTGCGGGTGTCCTGCTCCGCGAGGCCGCGGACCGTCCCCCGGTCGGTGTGGACCACGAGATCAGAGTCGTCGAAAGCCGCAGGAGCAGCGAAGGCGCCGGCGGTCAGGGCTGTGGTGGCGGTGAGGCTGTCAGGCCCACGACAACGGTGCGGGCTAGCGCGTGCAGGGACATCGAGATGCCTTCCAGAGAGCCGATCGTCGGAGCTCAATCGTGGAAGACCGGTCGTGCTTCCGCACTGGAGCCAGAACCCCGGCCAAGGTAGAGAAAGCACCCCTGGCCGGCGCGTTCTTGGTTGGGGTTGTCGAATTGTGGGTGGCTGGTTCGTGGAGAGAACAAACGGACCGAACAAGGTCCCGACTCGAGGAGAGACCCGATGAACGACCAGGCCGAGCGAGTAACCCGACCCTTCCGTTTCGGCGTCGTTGCGCCGATCCGTTCTGACCTGCCGACGTGGCGGGATCGCGTGCGGCGCATCGCGGACAGCGGTTACTCGACGTTGCTGATGCCCGACGTTCCTACCTGGCAACCAGCAATCGGCCCCACGCTGGCAACTGCGGCCGCGCTCACTGATCTCCGGGTCGGCTCGTGGGTTTATGCGGCGGCCCTGCGTGAACCGTGGAGCACAGCATGGGAGGCCCACTCGCTCTCGGTACTCACGGAAGGCCGCTTCGAAATGGGCATCGGCGCCGGCCGGCCCGGGATCGAAGTCGAGCTCGGCCTGCCTGCCGTCTCCGTGGCGGAGCGTCGTACCAGGATGCGCGAGACCGTGGCGGCCCTGCGGAGGTTCGACGGCCCCGATCTGCATACGCCGGTTGTCATGGCGGTGAGCGGACCGAAGGCGCAGGCGCTGGCGGTCGAAGTCGCCGACTCAATCACATTCGTACTGCAACCCGACAATGACCGGGCCGAAACCGCAAACCGGGCACGCGACATTCCTGAGGACATCGAACTCGGCCAGCACGTCGCAGTTGTCGGTGACAGTGTTCATCCATTCATGGCGCCGCCCACCCTCGACACCGCGGCCCTTCACGCGGCCGACTCGCTCCTCGTCCTTCCGAGCGACCCCGCGGCGGCCGCCGAAGAATTCCAGCGCCGTCGCGAGGAGCTCGGCTTCTCGTACTTCGTCATCGGCGCCGACTTCGCCGAAACCCTCGCACCGGCCGTGGCCCAGCTCGCCGGCCAGTAGGCAGGTGGGCGAGCGGGGCGGACCGCCGTCGGCGGCGCGGAGGTTGGTGCACGGGTGGGCTCATCACCACAGACCGAAATCCGTGCAGGGGTGGGGTTATCCACCTACCCGGGGATGGTTTGGGGTGGTGGGTTCGACGTACGGCGGGCCCAGGGGTAGTAGAGGGCGGTGGTGACCAGGAGGCCGATGATCCAGGAGATGTCGGCGCCGCCCAACCACTCGGTGACCGGGCCGGTGTAGAGCTTTTGGGCTAGGAAGGGGATTTGGGCGGCGATGCCGACGAAGTAGGAGACGAGGGCGACGACGTTCCAGCGGCCGTAGCGGGCGGTGGCGTCGTACAGGGCTGGGATGTCTACTCGTTCGCGGGAGATCAGGTAGTAGTCGGTCAGGTTGATGGCGCTCCAGGGAGTGAAGACCATCAGCAGAACCAGGACGAAGTTCTTGAAGTTGTCGAGGAAGTCCTTCGAGGCGAAGAGGGCGATCAGGACCGAGACCAGCAGGAAACCGACTGTGTACGCCGATCGCGCGGCCGGGCCGATGCGGGTGGTTCGGTTGAAGGCGGTGACTGTGGTGAGCAGGGTCATCGAACCGCCGTAGGCGTTGAGGCAGTTGACGGCTAGCTTGCCGATGACGATGACCAGGTAGATGAGGATGGCGATGGGGCCGGCCAGCGAGCCGAGGTAGCCGACCTGGTTGGCGAGGAAGCCGGCGCCACCGGCGGCGACCAGGGCGCCCAGCGTCATGGACCACTGCGAACCGATCACGCTGCCCAGGAAGGTCGCCAGGAACGTGTGCCGCTCCGGAGTATCCGCCGGCAGGTAGCGCGAATAGTCAGCGACATAAGGGCCGAAGGTCAACTGCCAGCCGGCGCCGAGGGAGATCGCGAGCAGGAACGACACCCAGTCGAACGGCTTGGCCCCGAACAACGCGCCGACATCAACCGTCACCAGCAGCCGGATGCCCAGGTAGGTGAAGCCGAGGACCCCGCACACAGTCGCGATCCGGCCCAGCACGTGGATCCAGCGATAGCCGAGGGTCGCAACCACTGCGGTCAAACAGCCGAAGACCACGATTCCGACAGCGGCCGGGCCGACGTGCAGGATCTTGTTGATCGCCTGCCCGGCGAGCACGGTCCCGGTCGCGGCGAAGCCGAGGTACATCACCACGACGAGCACCAGCGGTACGACGGCGCCGTACACACCGAATTGCGCGCGACTGGAGATCATCTGCGGCAACCCGAGCCGTGGACCCTGCGCGGAGTGCAGGGCCATCACGATGCCGCCGAACACGTTGCCGAGCAGCAGGCCGACGATCGCCCACAGTGCGTCGGCGCCGAAGACCACCGCCAACGCACCGTCGACAACCGCCGTGACCTGCATGTTCGCGCCGAACCACAACGTGAACTGGCTGATCGGTGTCCCGTGCCGCTCGGCGGCCGGGACGACATCGATACTCCGCTGCTCGACAACTGCGCCCATGCCCGAGAATGGTGCCACTAACCGCCGAGGACCTGCAGGACCTGTCCGTCCTTGTCGTACGCCGTCGCCTTTGCGTCCGGCCGTGCCTGGGAGTCGCTGCTCAGCCAGGCCACTGCGAACCAGCCGTCGTTGACCGTGATGTCGTGCCGGCCACCGGCGATCGGCTCGATCCGGACTCGGGCGACGTTCGACGGCATCCGCCCGGTCTGGGTGTAGAGCCAGCCCGTGCACTTGTCGTGGGTGGTGGGCGAGCAGCCGCGCTGACCACCCGGGATGGTGGTGAAGACCTCGCTGAAGGTGTTGCGTCCGGTGCTGGCGGTCCGGATGATCCGCGAGTCCGGGCTGAGCTGCGGGCCTTCGTACGGCGTCACTTCGAGGATGCAGGTGACGATGCTCTTACCGGACGGCGACTTGGCGACCAGAGCGGACGCGAGGCCGGGTTGAAGGTCGGAGGTCAGCACCTTCCAGTTCCGCAGGTCGGTCCAGAAATGGACCGAACAGTTGCGCAGTTGGTCGGCCACGGTCTTCGGGACCGGGTCCTTGCGGGCGGCCGCAACGAGGGCGGCCGACGGGCGGTCGCCGCCGGGAATGGTGCAGTTGGCCGCGTGATCGCCCTTCTGCAGGTCGTACTGAACCGTCGTCCCGGACTGCAGGTTGGGCGCGGCCGGCCGGACCGGACGGTCGACGTCGGGATTCCGCAGGCTGCAACGGCGGTTGACCTCCGCCAGTGCCAGCTTGGCGCCGGCGCCGTCCTCGCCGCGCGGAACGCCCGGGACGGCGGTGAAGTCCGGGTCCGCCGTGGTCGACGTCGTGGTCTGCGGGCTCGCGACGTCAGGCTGCGGCGTGGCCGTGGTCGGGCCGGCCAGCGCACTGGCGCCGAGGGCGATCACCGCGACGGCGGCGATCCCACCGCTACCAGCCAAGAGACGGCGGGTACGGCGGCTGCGGCGGCCGCGGGTGAGCATGGCCTGCGGGTCGATCGGGTCCAGTGGATCGTTGGCGGCGAGGCGTTCGAGCTCGGCGCCGACGACGCGTTCGTCGTCCATGGGGTTCTCCTTCACGCAGGCCTGCCGATCCGGCGGACCTGGTCGATCGCGGTTCGGAGAGTCTCGAGACCACGCGCCGCCTGGCTCTTCACCGTGCCCTCCGAGCAGCCCAGGATCTGGGCGGTCTGCTCGATGGACAGGTCCTCGTAGTACCTCAGTACGACGCAGGCCCGCTGCCGCGGGGGAAGCGTCGCGAGGACAGCGAGGACCTCGTCACGATCGGCGTGCCCGGCGGCCGGGTCGTCGTACGACGGGACCCGGTCGGTGGGCAGGTCAGCGGTCGGCACTTCCCGGCGCCAGGGGCGCCGGCCGCTGTCCAGGGCCGCGTTGACGACCGTACGGCGGGCATAGGCGAGCGGGTTCCCGGCACGATCGATCTTCGCCCACGACCGGTACAGCTTGCACAAAGCGTCCTGTACGACGTCGTCGGCGCGATGCCAGTCGCCACACACCAGGAACGCGGTCCGCCGCAGCGACGCGCTCGCCGCCGCCACGAACTCGACGTACTCCTGATCCCGGTCCACCATCGGCCCTCCACTCTCCTCTGTCCCCCTCAATACGAGAAGGCAGGAGAACGAGGTTGCACCTCAACGCACGTCACCGCAGGTCGGCGAGGTGCCCGCCCGGATCACCGAGATGTACGGCGGTCGCCTGCGGCGCATAACCAACCCGCCGGTAGACCCGATCCGCACCGTCATCACCCGGGGTGAGCCAGGCGAGCGTGGCACCGGCCTGCTCGAAGGCGAACTGTGTCGCGTACGCCGTTGCGATCCCGGCGAGGCCCTGCCGACGGTGACTGTGGATCGTGCCGACCCCCGCCACCTCGGTGACACCGTCGGCAACCGCGGTCCACGCGGCAGTGGCAGCCGGCACGCCGTCCACCCGGACAAGCACCGCACCGCCATCGCCGAGCACCGGCTGATAGGTGAAGCCGGCGCCCTCAGCCTCATAGGCATCCGCAGAGACCGCATTCGCGTCGGCCTGATCCGCGTCGGAGCACACCAACTGAACCGTCACCCCGGCGGGCAGATCCGGCTGGACCAGATCCTCGGGCTCAACGACCAGCAACGGCGGCCGGGAGACGATCGTCATCCCGTTGGTCTCCAGCTCCTCGGCGAGCCCCGGATTCGCCTCCTCGATCAGCTCGGCGCTCAGCCAGCGTCCCTCAGCCGCGAACGCCTTCCGCAGGATCGTCACCGATTCCCGGACCTCGTCCGGATCGAACGGCGTACCGGGCTCGGCCGCGACCATCGTCGACAAGTACCACGCGTCCTCGTCGTGCAAGAGCCCCACCAACGGCCCCACGACGATCTGCCGGCGCGACCTGCCCAAGCCGCTCAACTGTGCTCGCGCGATCCGCGCCCCGATCTGCATACCGACGACCCTAGTGCGTCGGTCCGACAGCACTCGACCGCATTTCGGCCAGCAGAATCAGGTCGAGCAAGCGGTCCAGATCTGCTGCCGTAGGTGGCTGCCCGAGCAGGTTTCCCAGCACGTCGAGGGTCCGGACCAACTCGTCCCGAACCGCTGCCCGCGTACGCCCTCGGCGAGCGACCGCCTTCACCACGTCGGCCGCACGGGCCGAGCTGTCGACCAACCCCGCACCAACCGACGGCACCTCCGCCACGGTCTCCCCGCTGATCCGCACCTCGAGCCGCGCCCCCAGCGCCTCGGCCAGCCGATCCAGCGCTGCGACAGTCGGGTTGCCGCGACCGTTCTCCAAGTTGGCGATATAGGGCACCGACAAGCCGGCATCCATCGCCACCGACGCAATCGTGCGCCCGGCCGCCTTCCGGCGATCACGCAGTACTTCGCCCAGTTCCACCCGAGCATAGTATTCCCATAAAACACTCTTGCCAAGAACTGTTCTCTCAAGATAGCTTCCCGGCTTGTGAACAGCGACTTCCGGCGGTTGTGGATCAGCAGCGGTGTCTCCGGCATCGGCTCCTGGCTGCTCGTGGTCGCTCTCCCCGTCCAGGTCTTCACGCTGACCGGCTCGGCAGCAGCCACCGGACTTACGTTGGCCCTGGAAGCCCTACCCCCACTACTACTCGGGCCCTGGGCCGGATCCCTGCTGGACCGATGGGATCTGTCGCGAGCCCTCTGGATCGCCGACCTGGTCAGCGCGGTTGCGGTGGCAGCCATCCTGTTCGCAGACAAAGACCGGATCTGGCTGATCTACGCAGCCATCCTGGTCGAGAGCGCGGCCGTCACGGTCTTTCGGCCCGCGTCACGCGCCCTCATCCCGGCAGTCGTCGGAACCGGCCCAGAACTGGCCAGAGCCAACGCAATCACCGCCACGACCGCCAGCACCATCCGCCTGGCCGCACCACCACTCGGCGCACTTCTCCTGGCCGGCCCCGGCATGACCACGGTCCTGATCATCGACATCGCCAGCTATTTGTTGTCAGCGGCAATCATCTCGACAGTCTGCGCCTATCCGCGAACCTCCAGCGGCGGCGTGCGCCAAGGCATCCAGTACGTCGTTCGCCACCGGCCCCTGCGCGGAGTTCTGCTCGGCCAAACGCTGTTCCTGACCGCGAACGCCGGCCTGACCGCACTCCTGGTCCCGTTCACCGTGGAACGACTCCACGCACCCGGCGCAACAACCGGCTACCTGATCTCAGGCCTCGGCGCCGGCTACCTGCTCGGCGCCGCCCTCAGCGCGAAAGCCCAGTCCTGGCTGGGAATCCGCGAACTCCTGGCGGCAACCCAACTAGCCACCGCCACCGCATTCTTCCTGCTCGTCAACGCACCGAACGTCGCCGCAGCGATCGGCGCCGCAGTCCTGATCGGACTCCCCGGCAGCATCCTGCTGATCACCGCCGAGACCGCCATCCAACGAACCGCGCCCGCGGACATGCTCGCCCGCATCGGCGCCCTCTTCTTCGCGGCCGACTCACTCGCCCTCATCATCGGCGCCCTCGCCGCCCCGGCCGTGACGCTGCTGATCGGACTACCGATGACGCTCAACGCAGTAGCGGGGTTCGCCGTGATTGCGGGCGCGCTGACACTGCTCGCCGTACCGGGTCATCCCGCCGCGTTCACTCGGAGGCCACAGCCGCGTCGTACCGGGCTCGGGACCTAGCGATCTCGGTCTGGTGGGTCTCGGTCCAGGTGACCAGCGACTGGATGGTCGCGTGCAGGGTGACGCCGAGCGGCGTGAGCTCGTAGTCGACGCGTGGCGGCACGACCGGGTGCACCGTCCGCTTGACCAGCCCATCCCGCTCCAGTTGGCGCAGGGTGACGGTCAGCATCCGCTGACTGATCCCGTCGATCGTCTTCTTCAGCTCGGTGAACCGCATCGACCCGTCGTCGAGCAGCGCGATCACCAGCAACGACCACTTGTCGCCGATCCGGTCCAGGATCTGCCGGACGTCACAGTCCTCCCGGGTGTCCCACTGGAAGGCCTCCTCGGTACAGCAGGAGTGACTCGGTTCCTTTGAAGTGCCTTCTTCCATAGTCGTCGATAGTTCCTGAAGATGGGGTCAGTTACAAGAGAGAACCATCAATCACCTGGGAGTTTTCGTGTCGTCAACCGTCACCCCGGACCGGCTCACCGGCCGATCCTGGGCCGTTCTGTTCGTGCTCTGCGGCGCGATCTTCCTCGAGGGCATCGATGTCTCGATGATGGGCGTCGCGCTTCCCTCCATCCGCGCCGAGCTCGGCCTGAGTACCGGCGAGCTGCAGTGGGTCGTCAGCGCCTACGCGCTCAGCTACGGCGGGTTCGTCCTGCTCGGCGGCCGCGCCGCGGACCTCCTCGGACGCCGCCGCATGTTCGTCGGCTGGCTCGTCGTCTTCCTCCTCTTCAGCGGCCTCGGCGGGTTCGCTGAAGAAGGCTGGGTGCTGATCCTGGCCCGCTTCGCCACCGGAGTCGCGGCAGCCTTCATGACCCCTGCAGGCCTGTCGATCATCACGACCACCTACCCGGAAGGTCCGCAGCGCAACAAGGCCCTGCTCGTGTACGCCGGTACGGCGGCCGGCGGATTCTCGCTCGGCATGGTCACCGGCGGCCTGCTCACCACGATCGACTGGCGCTGGGTCTTCTTCGCACCCGTACTGGTCTCCGCGGTGATCCTGGCCGCAGCCATCGCCCTGATCCCGCGGGACGCCCAACCGGCCAAGCGCGGCGGCTTCGATCTGGCCGGCGCCTTCACGCTGACCGGCGCGATGCTGCTGCTCGTCGCCGCCGTCGTCCGCGCACCGGACGTAGCCCTGGCCCAGACCTTGGTAACAGCAGTCGCCGGTACGGCGCTCCTGGCCGCCTTCATCGCGATTGAGCGGCGAGTGTCCAGCCCGCTCGTCCGGCTCGGCCTGCTCCGGAACAGCTCGCTGATCCGGGCCAACCTCGGCGCGATCCTGCTGGTCGGATCGTTCGTCGGCTTCCAGTTCATCACTGTTCTCTACCTGCAGGAGCTGCGCGACTGGTCGGAATGGAAGACCGGGCTGGCACTGATGGTCATCGGGATCGACTCCGTCCTGGCCCCGACCCTGACGCCCTGGCTGGTCAATCGCTTCGGGAACGCGCGGGTGGTCTTCGGTGGCTTCGTGCTCGCCACCCTCGCCTACGTGGCCTTCCTGCCCCTGGGTACGACGTTCGCCGCGATGCTGCCGACGTTCCTGCTGCTCGGGCTCGGGTTCGCACTGGCGTACGGGCCGTTGACGATCGCGGCCACCGATCGGGTCGCCGAGGACGAGCAGGGGCTGGCCAGTGGCGTGCTGACCACCTCCTTCCAGTTCGGGGCCGCACTCGGGCTCGCCGTGGTGGCCGCCGTACTGGCTGCTGCTGACGAGTTGACGATCGATGCCTTCCGCAACGGTCTGCTGGTGCCGCTGGCCGCGGCCGGGCTCGGGGCACTGATCGCGCTCGGCGGATTGCGGCCAGCGGTGCGTAATCAAATGGCCGCGAAGGGTTAGCAGGGAGTACGACATTTCCACCTGGTTCGAAACGTCGGCCGGCTGCCCGAATCGTTATTGGTAAATCCGTGCCAACATTCTTGACAGGTCATTACCAACCACCGATAAGCAGCCGGCCGGACCGCTCTGACCAGGGGATTCGTAGGGTTTCCCTACTCTCCGTCAAGGCTCTGTAAAGGTCCCTGCGGAAGTATTCCTGTGGCGGCGGCCATGAGGTGTTCTTTACTCAGCACCGGACAAAGCCGTCCGGGGAAGCCGACCGAGACTGCCGAAGGACCGCTGATGACCGAGACGCTGGAATCCCCCACCACCCACTTCCGGGTGCGGGTCTGGTTCGGCGCTCACCCGATCGCGGACCACACCGCCACAGCGGAGCAGGCAGCGCAGTACGAGGAAGCCATGCAGCGGCGCTTCGCCTCCCTTCGGGTGACGAGCGAGCCGGTGCCGGCGGACGTTGTGGCAGGGCCGGGTCAATGACGACCCGGCCGACGCTGCTCGGATATGTGCGGGCCGACGCGCTGAGTTGCGCGGAGGAGCTGGCCGCGGCGACGGATTCCCTCGCCGCCTTCGCCAGCGCCGAGGGATTCACCCTCGGCACGGTCTACACCGAGCGCGACACGGCCGAATCCGCGGCGTTCCACGCACTGCTCGAGGAGGTGAAGCGGTCCGACGTACGGGCGGTTGTCGTGCCCGCGATGCACCACCTCGGATCGGTCGGCACCCCGGCTGCCATGCGGCAGCACCTCGAGTTCCACCAGGCGCAAGTCTGGGCCGTGAACTCGAAGCCAGAACCAAGTAGATAGAGAACTGCACACAGACAAGCGGAGCTGACGTCTTGACCCCTGCATCGGCGTCGGTTCCGCTCTCCACCTCCACAGCTGCACCGGGAATGCCTGGGCGGTAGTGGACCACCAAGGCCCCACCGGCTGCTACCGGTGGGGCCTTGTCAAGTGCCCTGCGTTGGATGTTGTTTGAGTGATTGCGGTGTTCAGGTGCGTGCATCGGGGTGCCGGAGGGGCGGCCTCGATGCTTTTCCATCGTGGCTGTTCCTCTGGTGCCGCGAGGTGCGTGCCTGGGCGCCGCAAGCGCCAAAGAACATCCGACGCAGGGCACTAGGTTCGATCATTGTGAAGTTTTTTTGACCTTCCGCGTGGGTCGAGGTGTGCTCGCGGCCGGAGTGGGGTACCACTAGGGGCGTCCCGCGGTTCAGTCAGTGTCATTCGGGCATGGGTGAGACTCACCGAGCCGCGAGTTCTCCCACTGAGGGGCGGGAGAACGACCGGCCCCGGCGGGCGCATCCCAGGTGCGCCCGCCGAGCTCGGGTCGGCCGGGCCGAGCGAAAAACCCGCTGCCCTTGCCGGTGCCCGGCGCCTACGCTCCACTGATGATCGAGGTCCCGGACGGCTTTCGGCAGATGCCACGGTGGTGGCATGACGGCACAACCTGGCTGGACGCGCTCCCAGATCTGGTGAGCACCCAGTGCACGACCTGGAACCTGCAACCCGACGGCCCGCTGGCCTGGGGCTCGAACGCACTCGTCATCCCCGTCCGCCGCGGCGCCGACGAGTTCGTCCTCCGCATGACGCCGCCCGGGCCCGGGATCGACGAGCACGCGCGAGCGCTGCGCTGGTGGGACGGCCGCGGAATGGTCCTCCTGTACGACGCCGCCCCCGCCGCCGGTGCGATGTTGCTGGAGCGGCTGTCGACGCCGCTGTCCACTCGACCGCTCGACGAGGCGATGGCCGTACTCGGCCGGATGATGCGGCGACTCGCCGTACCAGCGCATCCCGACGCGCTCTCCACCGGTGAGATCGTGCAGCAGCGGTCGGCCGAACTGGAGAAGCAGTGGGAGGAGCTGGGCCGCCCGTTCGACATCGGCTTCCTGCGCGCGGCGCTGGAGGTGGCGCCACACCTGACCGAGCCGGCGGTGGATCTCTCGGTCAACGGCGATCTGCATGTCCACCAGGTGCTGGCCGGCACGCGCGAGCCATGGGTGACGGTCGATCCGCTGCTCTATCGCGGTGACATCGAGTATGACCTCGGCCGGGTGCTGTGGATGCAACTCGACGAGATGGCGGAGATCCCGCCGTACTTCGAACTCGTCGTCCAGGAGGCGGGCCTGGTCCGGGACCAAGCCCGCCACTGGACGATCTTCCGTGCGGTCGACTACTGGCTCTGGGGCCTCAACGACGGTCTCACCGAAGACCCAGTCCGCTGCGAACGGCTGCTGAAGTCCCTGCTGTGATCAGCGGCAGGCGTTCTTGGCGGGGAGCTTGCCCTCCAGGAAGTAGGCCGTGATGTGGGTGCGGGCGCATTCGGAGTTGAGGTACGCCGTGTGGCCGTGGGCCTCGGCGATGAACAGGTGGCTGTTGTCGATCTGGCGGGCCAGACCGCGGGCGCCCGAGACCGGCGTGGACGGGTCGTTGGTGGACGACGCGATCAGGATCGGCGGTACGCCGTGGACCGGGGTGCGCTGCCACGGGTTGCTCGGCGGGATCGGCCAGCCGGAGCAGGCGGCCGCCATGATCCAGCCCTCGACGGCAGCACCGACGCGCGGAGCGACGGCCCTCGCGAGAGCCATCCGGGCGCGGGCGTCGGCGTACCCCTTGAGCTCGCCGGGCAGGTCCATGCAGGAGACGGCCGCGTACGCGGTCTCCTGATAGCCGATGTAGCTGGAACCGAAGCCGGATCCGTCACCCTTGGCCGCCTTAGCGAGCGCACCGGCGAGGCCGGTCCAGTCGGCGCCGAACATCTCGAGCTTCGGCAGCAGCGCGGGCAGTGCCATCCGCATCACGTCGCCGTTGACCGGTCCGGTCGGACTGGTCAGTGGCGTCTTGTCGGCCTTCGCAACCGTCTTGTCCCAGAGCGCGCCGACATCCTGCCCGTGCAGCTCACAGGCCGCATCCTCGGCACACCAGTCGATGAACGCGTTGAACTCGCTCTCCATCGACTTGGCCTCTTCGAGCATGAACCGCCGCGACCCCTGCGAGTGGTCGACGATCCCGTCGAGCAGCATCCGGTCGACCCGGTGCGGGAACATCCGCGCGTACATCGTGCCGAGGAACGAGCCGTACGACATCCCGAAGAAGCTGAGTTTGCGCTCCCCCAGCGCGGCCCGGATCGCGTCGATATCGCGCGCCACGGTCCGGGTGTCCAGGTTCCGCATCAGATCGCCGTGCTGCTTGAGGCACTGTTCACCGGTAGCCCGGCTGGACGCGACCATCGCGTCGTACTGGGCCTGGTTCTTCGGGAACACCGGTACGCCGGGGCGCAGTACCGGGCCGCAGTTCAGCTGGCTGCTCTGCCCGGTGCCGCGGGGGTCGAAGCTGACCAGGTCGTAGTTGTCCCGCAGCGGACCGAGGAACGCATCGGCCAGCCCGGCCTCGAAGATCGACCCGCCGGCACCGCCCGGGCCGCCCGGGTTGAAGACGAGCGACCCGCGCTTGTGCGCCTGGTCCTTGGCCGGTACCCGGACGACGAAGATGTTCGTCGTCGGGCCGGACGGCTTCGACCAGTTCAGCGGCACCTTCAGCGTCGCGCACTGCTCGACCGCCCCCGGCTTGCATTCCTTCCACTGCAGCCCCACCGCGGCCGCCGTACCCGCCGGAATGACTCCGGCGAGCAGCACCCCCACACCAAGCACCCCACTCAGCTTTTTCCACATGTGCGCAACCTACGGCGCTCCAGGTTCAGTGCTCCGGGGCGAAGTCGTGGAAGCCGATCAAGTGGGTGATGCGGCCGTCATCGTCGACCCGGACGATGTCGGTACCGCCTGCGACCGGGTCCTGACCCTCCGCCTTCAGATGCCAGGTCCAGCGCTTGTAGATGTGGTGCTCCTCGACCTCGCCGACGTGGACGAAGGACAGGCCGGGGAACATCTGCTGGGCGGCGCCCATCAGCTTGTTGAGTTCGTCGTGGCCATTCGTCTCGAAGCTCGGGTCGACGAAGGTCGAGGTCTCGGTCCAGGTCGCCGCGATCAGTTCGGCCCGGCGGTCGGCGTCGGGCTCGTTCCAGGTCGCGAAGTACTGGTCGGCGAGAGTCTGGGTGGTCATCGTTTCCTCCTGTTTGGTTCGGATGACCAGAACCTTGCCGCGACGGGCGGCGTACGGTCGATGACGTCGGAGGTAATGGCGTGCGCTACGCCGACGGCTACCGTCGGGGGTATGACAGAGACGTTCCAGCGCCCGGTCGGCGAGTTGCTGCGCGGCTGGCGCGAGCATCGGCGGCTGAGTCAGCTCGATCTCGCGAACCGGGTCGAGGTGTCCACCCGGCACGTCAGTTTCGTCGAGACCGGGCGGTCGCAGCCGAGCCGGGAGATGGTGCTGCGCCTGGCGGAGCATCTCGACGTACCGCTGCGGCACCGCAACCAACTCCTGCTGGCCGGTGGGTACGCGCCGATGTACACCGAGTCGTCGCTGCATTCGCCGGCCATGCTGGCGATCCGGACCACGCTGCGCCGGCTGCTCGAGGCGCATCAGCCCTATCCCGCGCTGGTGGTCGACCGCTGGTGGAACATCGTCGAGGCCAACAGCGGGATCAAGATCTTCACCACCGACGTCGACGAAACGTTGCTCAAGGCACCAATCAACGCACTCCGGCTGACCCTGCATCCGGACGGACTGGCGAGCCGGATCACCAACCTGGCCGACGTCCGCGCGTCCGCACTGGCCAGTCTGCAACGCCAGATCGTCAGCACCGCCGACCCCGAACTCCAGGACCTGTACGACGAACTGCGCGGGTACTCGACCGACGATCAGCCTGTGCATCCCGGGCCGGCCGAGGTCGTCGTACCGATCGAACTGACCTATCGAGGCGAGCGGCTCTCGCTGCTGACCATGATCGCGACCTTCGGCACCCCGCTCGACGTCACCGTCTCCGAACTGATGATCGAGTCGTTCTACCCGGCCGACGAAGCCACCGCCGACCTCCTGCGGAAACTGGCATAGCAAAACGGCCCCGCTCCGGCAGCAGGGGGGAGGGTGCCGGAGCGAGGCCGCTCGGTGGAGCCGGCCGTGAGCGGGCCGACGGAGGGTGTGTCGCTTGCCTCCGCGCCGTAGCGAGCATGTGCTCGGTGCGGTGCATCGGTGCGCTGGAGGGGAGGCCTCGATGCTTTTCCATCGTGGCCTTTCCTCCAGTGCGGCGAGGTGCCGTGCCGAGTGCAGCGCAGTAGGCGGGGAGGCAAGCGACATACCCGCTTGCTGGTCACCGGCGAGGGGCGGTTCCGCCCACCGCCTTACTCGCCGGTGACCGGTTGCCCTACCGGCCTGAGGAGGGTTGGCCGGTCGGGAAGGTGGTCGGGAAGCTCGGCGTCGGGACGCTGGGCTTCGGGGTCGGGAAGGTCGGCTTGGTGGTCGGGATCGACGGCTTGCTCTGCGGGTACTTGCCTGGGTCGACCGTGATCTTGACGCCACCGGAGACCTTGACGGTCGGGACGGCCGGCTTCGGCATGTCCGGCTTCGGCGCGGGCACCGACGGCTTACCCGGCTTCGACGGCAGCGACGGAGCGGTGGTCGGGACGCCGTGCACGCAGTCCGGCAGCGAAGGCTTACCCGGCAGGGAAGGCTTCGTCGTCGGCAGGGTCGGCTTGCTCGGCAACGACGGCTTGGTCGTCGGGAGCGTCGGCTTGCCCGGCAACGAAGGCTTCGTCGTCGGCAGGGTCGGCTTGCTCGGCAGTGACGGCTTGCTCGTCGGGAAGGACGGCGTACCGCTCGGCAACGAAGGCTTCGTCGTCGGGAGCGTCGGCTTACTCGGCAGTGACGGCTTGGTCGTCGGCAGCGTCGGCTTGCTCGGCAGCGAAGGCTTCGCGGTCGGGAGCGTCGGCTTGCTCGGCAGGCTCGGCTTGGTGGTCGGCACCGAGGGCTGCTGGTTCGGGTCGATCGTCTTGTTGACCTTCACCACCGGCAGCTTCGGCTTGGCCGGCAACGTCGGCTTGCTAGGCAGGCAGGTCGGGTCCACCGACGGCTTCGGGGCCTCGTTGGGCACCGAGACCGGCGGCGCCTTCGGGGCACCGGCGAACAGGTTCTTGACCGGGGCCGGTCCGCCGACCGCGGCGGACACCGTAGCCACGGTTCCGGCCAGGGCGGTGACGCCCGCCGCGGCCAGACCGCGCCGTACCCACGCGAGTCGCTTGCCGCGCCGCATCAGGTCACCCGCGTTCGGGGTGTAGGGGTCCAGGTCGTACTCGAGAGCGCTGCGTACCCGCTGCTCGTCACTCATCAGTTTCCTCCAACTACGCTGTCGATCAGGTCGGGTGCCAGACGCAACTTGGCCAGCGCCCGGGAGGACGTCGACTTGACGGTCCCGGGAGCCATACCGAGCAGCTCAGCAGTCTCGGCCTCGGAGAGATCCTGCGAGTAGCGCAGCGCGACGACGGCTCTCTCCCGAACAGTCAGACCGGCCAAGGCCGAGAGCACGGCCTCTCTGGTCTGCACCTGCTGGGCGAAGTCCGCTACCGCTCGCTGGTCCCAATCGTTCTCAACCGGATCACTGGGTACTTCGTTGTTCCAGCGCCGGCGGGCCTGGGTGAGGAACCGGTTGACCAGCACCCGACGGACATAGCGCAGTTGATCGCCGTCCAATCGGTGCCATTTCGGATACGACCTCATCAACGCCTGCTGCACCAGGTCCTCGGCGTTGTGCCGATCGCCGCAGAGCATCTCCGCAAAGCGGAGCAGCGGGGTTGACTGGGTCTGCACGAAGCGCTCGAAATCGGCGTCCGCGGTCCGGGTCATCGAATCTCCTCTGCCTCTGTCACGAAGGTCCAAACCCCCTGGGTGACCGACTAGGTTCTGTTCTGTCACCAACTCCTTGGAAGAAATTTATTCACAAGCTGTACAAGAGACAGGTTTCTTTGTCACATTGATTCCTTCGAGCAGTACCTCACCGCCCCGGAGGTCTCGCGTCATGCGTATCACTCGACCTACGAAGCTCGCAGCTTGTCTCGTCACAGCTCTCACACTCTTGACGATCGGCCTGCCCAGCTCAGCCGCTCCCCAGCCCGTCAGCAACTCCACCAACGTCCGGTACGACGGCAGCCGGTTCGTCCTCGGCGATGCGCCGGCCGCGATCGGTTCGACCGAGATCCGGCAGCGCTCTGGCCTCGCCGAGCTCACTCCGGTCCGGTTCGCCGCACCGACCTCAGCAGTCGTGGCCAACTACAGCACCGGTACGCCGGATGGCTCGTCGGCGGAGGTCGACGTACGGGCTTGGGTCAACGACCGCTGGTCGGAGTGGACCCCAGCCACCGCCGGTACGCCGACCGCCCTGCCTGGCGCGAGTGACCAGGTGCAGCTGCGCATCATCGTCAGCGCACCGCCGACCGGCGCGCAGCCCTGGGTTGCCGACGCGACCGTGCTGCCGACCGACAAGGTCGCGCCGAGTGGGATGAGCATCCAGGCCGCTCCGCTCAAGTCGCGCGTCTTTGCCACCCGCGAAGGACTCGTCGGCGGTACGACGGCCAACGGTCACGTGATCGTCAACCGCGACCACTTCGTCGCCCTGCCCTCACGTCGCGGCCTGGCCAGCAACGGTTCCGGCAACTACTCGGTCAAGGTCTGTACGGCGTCGCGGTGCGCCTTCGAGCCGGTGTGGGACGTCGGCCCGTGGAACACCAAGGACGACTACTGGAACCCGAGCGCTACCCGCGAGATGTGGAAGGACCTGCCGCAGGGCAAGCCCGAGGCGCAGGCCGCGTACCAGGACGGGTACAACGGCGGGAAGGACCAGTTCGGCCGCACGGTCGCGAACCCGGCCGGCATCGACCTCGCCGACGGCACCTTCTGGGACGCGCTCGCGCTGACCAACAACGCCTGGGTCGACGCCACCTACCTGTGGACGGGCGACGGCGGCCGCGGCACGGTGTCGATCACGTCCGGCTACCTGAACATCCGGAACGCGGCCAGCTCCACCGGCGCGATCGTCGGCATGGCCGGCAAGTCGGCGCAGGTCACCGTCGAGTGCCAGACCACCGGGCAGAGCGTCACCGGTTCCCAGGGCACCAGCAATGTCTGGCTCCGCGTCCACCCCGGCATGTACGTCGCCAAGGCGTGGATCTCGGCCGGGACCTTCGGCGCCTGCTAAGCACACCGAAGCGCCGGGTGGTTAGCCCGGCGCTCGGTTGTTGCGGACTACTTGCCGGGTGACTGGCTCGGCCGCGGCGCCTTGCTCGGCGTCGGGTACGACGGCGGCTGGCTCGGCGTCGCGGTCGGGGTCGGCTTGCCCGGTCGCGGCGCCAGGGACGGCGTCGCGTCCTGCGGGGTCGGCCTCTTCGTCGGTGTCCGCGGCGGCTCGAGCGGGCTCGGCGTCGGCGCGTAGCTCGGCGTCCTCGTCGGAGCCGGGGTCGACGGGTCGCTCGGCCCCTGGCTCGGCGTCCTTGTCGGAGTCGGAGTCGCCGGGTTGCTCGGCCCCTGGCTCGGCGTCGGCCCGTTGCTCGGCGTTGGCGGCGGGGTCGCCGGGTCACTCGGGGATGGTGTCGGCGCGTAGCTCGGCGTCGCCGCGGGGCTCGGCGTCCCGCCACCGTCGCCACCACCGCTGCGCGCCATCGCCGTTCCGCCGACCGCGATCAGCACCACCACAGCTGCGGCCACTCCGCCCAGCACGATCCGAGTCGTCCGCCGCTTCCGGCCTACTTCGTCCATTAGTTGCCCTCCACCACCATTTCGTCGTTCGGTCGGGCTGAAGGACGCGACCGGATGCCGAAAAGGTTCTGCTCAGGCAGGACTTCCCGACGGTGACAGTGGGGTCGGCGTCTTGCGAGGCACGTTGCTGGGGGTGTTGCTGGATGGGTTGGACGGCGTCCGTTGGGGTGTCGGCGGCGGCGTGTGCGGCGTGGGTCCGCCGTCCGGCTTCTGCGTCGGGGTCTGTGTCGGCGTAGGCGTCGGTGGTGCAGACGGGGTGTCCGTCGGCGTGGCCTTCGGCGTCGGGCTGGGCGTGACCACCGGCGCCGGCGGTCCCGCAGGCTCCGGTGCCGCGCCGGGCGCGAGCCCGATCATGATTCCCGCGGTGGCCAGTCCGGCGACGGCAACCGCCACCACGCCCCCCGCCATACCGCGAACCGTCCGTCGCCGGCGTGCCCCCGCGATCACCCGCGTCGGATCCAGCGGCGCGACACCGCCGTCCGAGGCCAGCACGACCCGGAGCTCTTCTTCGGTCACCGACCGGTCGTCGTTCATCGCGTCACCCCACTCAGTTCCGGCGCAGCTCGCAGTTTGTCGAGGGCCCGGGCATTCGCACTCTTCACCGTGCCGAGCGCGATCCCGAGCACCGCGGCCGTCTCCCGCTCGGTCAGATCCTCGACATAACGCAGTACGACGATCGCCCGCTCCCGACGGGTCAGCGTGGCCAGCGCGGCCCCGACCGTCACCCGCCGATCGACCGCCCCGGACTGGTCAGCCACCGGCGTGTCGACGAACAGCAGCTCGAGCTCGGCCGTGGCCCCGCTCGGCCGCTCGCGCCACGGGCGACGCCGTACCCAGGACAAGTGCTGGTTCACCACCGCCTGCCGGACATACGCGAACGGATCAGCAAGCTCGATCCGCTCCCACCGCAGATACGCCTTCTCCAACGCGTTCTGCACCAAGTCCTCGGCCAGGCCCGCATCACCACACAACATCCGAGCGAAGTGCACCAACCGCCCCGACCTGGCCAGCACAAACGCCGTGAAGTCGTCGTCACGACTTCCCGAGCTCACCATTCACACTCCATCCGCAGCTGTCACTCCACAGGACGCGACAGCGAACCAAAAGGTTCTGCCGATCTGGGCGGAATCTCCGACTTTGAGCACCCACCAACCACAACCGCGGCCCCCACACGACTGAACCGTGCCCAAGGTGCCGCCTCCACCACCTTGAGCACCCCCCCAACCACGACCGCGGCCCTCGCATGACTGAACCGTGCCCAAGGTCACCGCAACAACTCACCTTGAGCACCCCTCAACCACAATCGCGGTCCCACATGACTGAACCGTGCTCAAGGTCCCCGCGACCGGCCACCTTGAGCACCCCTCAACCACAACCGCGGTCCCCACATGACGGAACCGTGCCCAAGGTGCCGCCCTCGCTACCTTGAGCACCCCTCAACCACGATCCCGGTCCCCGCACGACTGAACCGTGCTCAAGGTGCCGCCTCCGCCACCTTGAGCACCCATCAACCGTCCCGCCCCGGGAAACGTGGTTGATCGGTGCACAAGGTCCCCCAGTTCCAGGCTG
>NZ_SMKA01000137.1 GCF_004348455.1 Kribbella albertanoniae | reverse complement strand
GGGTGGGGCCGTAGATGGCGTGGGGGTGGTTCTCGGTGTAGGCCCAGTAGCGGTCGCCGTAGGACCAGTGCCACCACTCGGTGGGGTAGTTGACGAAGCCGGCGGCGGTGAGGACGTCGGCGAGGAGTTCGCGGTTGGTGCGGGCTTCGCGGCTGATGTTGGTGGCGGCGAAGAAGCACGCTCCGTCACTCTGCTCGGGCGTCGCGTCGATCGGCGTACCGAGGTCCAGCGGGCCATGAGCGCCGACCAGGGTCAGGTCGACCGCGGCGCCGGCCACGTGCGGGGCGACCTCGACCGGGGAAACGAACCGGCTCGCCAGCACCCGGATCTCGGCCTCGTCCAGGTCGGGATGCAGCGCGCGGAGCTCGGCGCAGTAGCCGTCGTAGATCTTGCGCTGGGAGTCGAGCGGTCGCAGGCCCTCGACCACGTGCAGCTGGATCCCCGACGGCAGGAACGCGTTCGCGATCACCAGCCGATCGGCCACGCCCACGCGGGAGTACGCCGTACCGGGGGTCTGGATGCCGCGGGTAGCCAGCTCGACCACCGGTTCGCCGTTCTCGATCGCCTCGATGCGGGTGATCCGCTCGTCGCTGAGCAGTACTGTCACGGCTGGGCGACCGCCGTCTTGATCAGTACGTCGACCACGTCGGCGTAGGTGTATCCGGCCGCGGCCCACATCCGCGGGAACTGCGAGGCCGGGGTGAAGCCGGGCAGCGTGTTGATCTCGTTCACCACCGGCTTGCCGTCCGCGGGGACGAAGAAGTCGACCCGCGCGAGGCCCTTGCAGCCGAGCACCTCGAAGACCTCGAGCGCGGTCCGGTTCAGCAGCTCGGCCAGCTCCGGGGTCAACGGCGCCGGTACGACGAACTCGGTCGCACTCGAAGCGTCGTACTTGGCGGTCGCGTTGAAGAACGGCTGCGCCGGGTCACTATGGATCTCCAGCGGCGGGCCGACCTCGACCCGGCCGTCGGGGAACTGCAGGACGGCGAGGTCGATCTCGCGGCCGACCATCTCCTTCTCGACCAGGACCTGCGGGTCGAGCTCGGCCGCCGCGGCGACCGCGTCGGCCAGCGAGGCCAGGTCGGTGGCGCGGCCGACGCCGAAGCTGGAACCGCCGTTCGCAGGCTTCACGAAGACCGGGAACTCGACATCGGCCTCCTTCAGCTTCTGTACGGCGGCCTCGGTGTCGCTGGTCTCCGCGCCGAACAACCGCACACCCGGAGTGACCGGAATGCCGTGCGCGCGCAGCACCGCCTTCGTCAGGTGCTTGTCGAGGCCGACCGCGCTGGCGGTGACCCCACTGCCGACGTACGGGACCTTCAGCTGGTCGAGGAAGCCCTGCAGGCGGCCGTCCTCGCCGTACTCGCCGTGCAAACCGATCAGTACGACGTCGACCGCGCGGAGCAGGTCGATCGCCTCGTGCAGGCCGTTGGCCCAGTCGCCCTGCTGGTCGATGACGAGCGGGACCGCGGTGTGACCGAGTGAGGCGACCGCGTCGGCGATCCCCTTGCCACTGGCCAGGGACACGTGGTGTTCGGGGCTGGCGCCGCCCATCACGACCGCGACCTTCATCGAGTTGCCTCCTCATAGCGACGCGGCACCCTGGTTCCGATGCCACAGTAGATTTCGTGCGGGATGGTTCCGGCCCAGTCCGCCCAGTCCTTGGCGGTCGGCTCGCCGTGCGAACCGTCTCCGAAGATCGTCACCGGCTCGCCCGGGTCCACCGGCACGTCCCCGGCGTCGACGACGAACTGGTCCATCGCGATCCGGCCGACTACCGGCATCCGGACCCCGCGGCACAGCACACTAGCCTGCTCGACCGCGACCCGCGGAATCCCGTCGGCGTACCCGAGGGGCACCAGCAGGACGGTGGTGTCGCGCTCGGCGGTGAAATCATGTCCGTACGAAACGCCTTCGCCGGCGCCGATCCGTCGGATCTGGAAGGCCTTGCTCATCAGCCGCATCGCCGGGCGCAGGCCGATCCCGGTCTCGTCGATCCCGTAGAGCCCGGCGCCGATCCGGATCACGTCACAGTCCGGCGCGTCCAGCGTGATCGCCCCGGCCGAATTGGCCAGGTGGATCGTGCTCGGATTCAGTCCTGCGCGCCGGGCCAGCACCACCCCGGTCCGGAGCAGCTGCAACTGCTTCCGGCTCTGGACGGCGTCGGGGGCATCGCCGTGCGACAGATGCGACCAGATTCCCCGGACGACGAGCGCCCCGAGCGCCTCGTGGTGCGCCGCGGCCCGGGTCAGTTCGATCCACTGGTCGGGGGTGCTGCCGGCCCGGTGCAGACCGGTATCGAGTTTCAAGTGCACGTTCTTGACGGCCGGGACCGACGCCACCCGCTGCAGCTCGGCGACCGTGGAGACGCTGACATCCACGTCCATGTCGCCGAGCAGCATCAGCTCGGCGGCGTCGTACAGCCAGGTCAAAAGCGGGGCGGTCAGGCCGGCGGCCCGCAACTGCAGGGCCTCGTCGGCCCGCGCGACACCGAGCCAGGTCGCCCCGGCGTCGAGGGCGGCCCGCGCCACCGGTACGGCGCCGTGCCCGAACGCGTCGGCCTTGACCACCGCCATCACGTCATGCGGAGTCAGCCGCCGGAATGTCCGGACGTTGTCCTTGACCGCCGACAGGTCGACGACGGCCTCGGACAGGCCAGCGATACCCGTGGGCGCCGGACGCTGCCGGGCCTGGACCAAGTTCATATTCCTCATTGTTGTAGCTGGCAACCATCAGTTCATCGGATCACGGAAGGATGTTGCGCAGATCTGACGTACGACTCTGGTCTGACGCTCTGCGCCCTATCAAAGGTTGACCTTCGCCTCGAATACCTTCTCCAAGGCCTGTATCCGCTGCGTTTCACCATAGCTTCGCTACCCAGCGTGAGATTGGGTGGCTGTGTGCAGCTGCCGGATACTGGGCGTCGTGGAGCCGACCGAACACCTCGCAGCGTCGCTCGCCGCGGCCATCGCGCTGGCGAACGTCTTCGGTGCGCCCGCACGGCAGGGCCGCCCGGCCACGCCGCCGGACGACGAGGCCGTCCGCGGCGTGCTGCGGCTGACCACCAATCGCACCGTCCCGATCGAGCTCCACGAGTACGAGACGGGCGCGCGGCAGTTGTATGACGCGCTGAGCCTGCTGCCTGATGTCGATGGAGCCGTCGAGCTGGTCAACGACCTGCTGCGCCGCACTCAGGCCGCCCCGCAGTTGACGCGGGAGCCGGGGCAGCTGTGGCACCTGCATTTCGCGTCGCCGGGGGTGTCGGTGGCGACCGGGTGGCTGGCTGAGTTCGCTACCGCGGTGGCGATGCTGCTCGGCAGTCACGACTCGGAGCGGCTGCGGAGGTGTGCGGCCGAGCGGTGTGACGATCTGTTCCTGGATTCGACCAAGAACCGGACTCAGCGGTTCTGCTCAACAGCTTGCCAGAACCGCACCAAGGTCGCCGCGCACCGCGCTCGCACTGCCTGACGCCGTCACCATGGTTGCTTCCGGCAACCACCCGAGTGAACGATAAAGTTGTACGCCGATCTCGGTCGCCATCAGTAGCCCGTCGTGTGCGCCGCGGTCGAGTGCTCGCCGGCTGAGCGCGCCCATCACCACGCTGCCGAGGCCCCGGCGCCGGTGGTCCGGGTCGGTGTGGATGTCGTGCATGACTGCGTCCGTGCCGACGGTCGCCATCATTCCGCGGGCGGCGATCGTGCCGTCCGGGCTCAGGAGTTGCACGCGGTCAAGCGGGCCGTCGGTGTGCACGGACAGCTTGTACGGCGGTGGTGTCGTCGGCTGAGGGTGGTTGGGCAGCGCGATCGACATCAGCACCTTGTGTTCGGCGAACGGCTGCAGTCCGGCGGCGCTCATTCGTGCGGCGGCAGCGTCGCCGTACTGGGTGGTGACGGTCAGCCAGGTGGTCTCGGTGGCGGCCGGGGCCAGGCGGTCGATCAGGGCCGGGTCGTCGGTGAGGGTGAACATCTCCCGCTCACGCCCGGGCAGGCCGAGCTGCGCGAGCAGGACGTCGTCGTACTCGACCGGCTGTTCCAGGCCGCGGCACAGCCGCCAGCCCGCCATCCATCGCCTCACAGGATCCATGGAGGTGAGTGTAACTGCTTATTTTGAGTTAGTCAGTTACCAAGGACGAAGGTCTGGATCGCGATCACCGCGCCACCGCGGGCCCATTCGGTGAAGTCGGCGGGCTGCAGGACCATCGGGAGCTCGGCGCCGGAGGGGTGGCGGTCGGCGTGCAGGGCGGCGAGAAGCTCGGTCCGGGCGACCTCCGCGAGCCGGACCCCCTCGCCGCCGAGGACGACGAGTTGGGGCATGGTGAAGTTCGCGGCCGCAGCGATGAGCTTCCCGAGGGCGAACCCGGCCTGGCTGATCACTGGCTCGGCCGCCGGATCGCCCTTCGCCGCGAGATCCAGGCACTCCTCGTAGTCGATCGGCCGCCCGAGCGCGGCGCCGATCCGGGTGGTGATCGATCCCACGGTGAGCAGGCTGAGCGCGCAGCCGCGGTGCCCGCGGTCGCAGAGCGGTCCGTCGGGGATCAGCGGGTGGTGGCCGATCAGGCCGATGCTGGTGTCCGGGCTCTCGATGGTCTTGTTGTGGACGACCAGCCCGTAGCCGACGCCGGCACCGATCGTGATCAGCACGAACCGATCCGTACCGCGGCCGGCACCGAACCAGTGGGTCGCCTCGGTCAGCGCAACGAGGTCGTTCGCCACCACGACCGGCGTACTGGTCCCGGCTGCGAGCAGCTCGCCGAGCGGCACGTCGACCCAGTCCAGGTACGGGCCCCAGCGGACCTCAGTCCCGTTGACGACCCGACCACCGAGCGTGACCCCGATGCCGCTGATCGGGCGGGGCGCCTGGGCCGCGAGATCGTCGGCCAGCTCCAGGATCAGGTCGGCCACCGCGGACGCCATGTGGTCGGTCAGCGGCCGCTCCAGGCTCGCGATCACCTCGGCCCGCAGCGTTGTCAGTACGCCGATCGCCCGGTCACCGGTCAGCTTGATCCCGACGAAATGATGCGCGGCCGGATCCAGATCGAGCGGCTGCGACGGCCGCCCGACCCGCGCATCGGTCGGCCCGGCCGTGACCTCGACCAGCAGCCCGGACTCGACCATCGGCTTCGTCAACCGGGTCAGACTCCCCGGCGACAACCCCACCCGCCGGGACAACTCGGCGCGCGACAGCGGCCCATCCAGCAGGATCTCCAACGCCACCTGCCGAGAAGGCCCCACCAACGGCTGCCAACTCCCCATCCCACCACCCTACGGCGCACCCGCCCCGCAATGTCCGAAGATCCGGAGGGCGGCCCTCCGATCCTTCGGACGTTAGCCAGAGGAGGCGGGTAACGTCCGAAGATCCGGAGGGCGGGCCTCCGATCCTTCGGACGTTAGCTTTCGCGGGACAGGGCGCGTTGGAGACGGCGGAGGCGGGTGGCGCGGGTGGTCGCAGCGGCTGTGGTGAAGGTGGCGGTGAGCATCACCAGGAGGCCGGGCATGGGGTGTGAGATGGCGAAGAGGAGTACGACGCCGGTCGCCAGGAGTAGGCCGGTCGCGATCCGCAGGCGGATGATGTCCGTCCGCAGCCGCCGGGCCGCCCACACCTGCTCAACCGTCACCGTGCCACCCTCCCAGACCAGCGAGTCTCAGTGCGGGAGTTTGCGGGTGTCGATGAGTTGCTGGGCTACGTCGCGGAGTTTGGTGTTGGTGTCTTGGGAGTAGCGCTTGAGGATGGCGAAGGCGCGGTCGCCGTCGACGTCGAAGCGCTCCATCAGGATGCCCATCGCCTGGCCGACGAGTTTGCGGGCGTCGACGGCCTGGGCCATCGTCTCCTCGTGCCGGGCGGAGGCGACGGCGACCGAGGCGTGCTGGGCGAGGATGTGGGCGATCGCCTCGTCGTCTGCGGTGAAGGCGTCCGGGGTGGGGCTGTAGAGGCCGAGTACGCCGACCGTCTGCCGGGCCGCGTCACCGGTCGCCAGCGGGACGTCGAGCGAGCTGCGGACACCGAGTGCCGCGACCTGCGTCGTCCATTCCGGCCAGCGGCCGTCGGTCTCGGTGTCGCGGATCAGGATCGTGGTCCGGTCCCGCAGCGCGGTCACCAGCGGGCCGACGTCGCTCCGGAGCTGCAGGTCGTAGACATCGGCCACGACCGGATCGGTCACCGCCGCGATCTCCGGGCTACCGCCCCGCGTGTACAGCGCGACGCCGGCGTACGTACAGCTCAGCGCCTGCAGCGCGAACTGGACGACCGCATCGATCGTCTCCTCAACCCCCGGGGCATCGTGCAGCTCGATGGCCAGCTGCGCGAACGCATCCGCCGAGGCGGCGGTGAGCTCTTGCTCGGTCAACGGGGCTCCCAACGGTCATCGGTACGCCGGACCGCCCGGGCAGGGGGCGTCCGCAGGAGACATCATGCAGCCTCAACCCTGTGTTGCGGCAGCCAGTACCTCGCGTCGATGGTTTTTTGGCGCTTGCGGCGCCCAGGCACGCACCTCGCGGCACCGGAGGAACAGCCACGATGGAAAAGCATCGAGGCCGCCCCTCCGGCACCCCGATGCACGCACCTGAACACCGCAATCACTCAAACAACCACCGACGCGAGGTACTAGGGTTCCATCATGGCGGACTTCCCGGCCCTGTTGGGCGGCCGGACGAACTGGCGACGGGAGTTTGCGGCACCGATGCGCAGCTTCCTGCGCACCGAAGCCGGCAGCTCCGGAGTGCTCGCGGCAGCAATCCTGATCGCGCTGCTCTGGGCCAACCTCGCCCCGGGCTCGTACGACGATTTCTGGCGGACGCACCTCTCGTTCGAACTCGGTCACCGCGCGTTCGGGCTGGACCTGCGGGAGTGGATCAACAGCGGTCTGATGACGCTGTTCTTCCTGGTCGTCGGCCTGGAAGCGCGGCGCGAGTTCGATCTCGGTGACCTCCGGGACCGCAGCCGGTTCGTGCTGCCGGTGCTCGCGGGCGTCGCCGGGATGGCTGCGCCGGTGCTGATCTACCTGGCCTTCAACCTCGGCACGGACACTGCGCACGGCTGGGGTGTCGCGATGTCGACGGACACCGCGCTGGCGCTCGGCCTGCTCGCGCTGGTCGGCCGCGGCGTTCCAGACCGCGTCCGGGTCTTCCTGCTGACTGTGTTCGTCGTCGACGATCTGCTGGCACTGGTCGTGATCGCCGTCGTCTACAGCGAGAACATCGACCTGATGCCGCTGCTGATCGCGGTGCTCGCCTTCGCCGTCGTACTGGCCCTCGCGCTGCTCCGCGTCCGCAAACCCTGGGTGTACGTCGTTCTGGGCGTGATCACGTGGGCCGCACTCCTCACGAGTGGCGTCGACCCGGTCGTGGCCGGGCTGGCGATCGGTCTGACCGCACCGGCGTACTCACCGGGTCGCGAGGAGCTCGAGCAAGCGAGCGGACT
Source organism: Kribbella albertanoniae (assembly GCF_004348455.1). Taxonomy (GTDB): domain Bacteria; phylum Actinomycetota; class Actinomycetes; order Propionibacteriales; family Kribbellaceae; genus Kribbella; species Kribbella albertanoniae. The sequence goes on along the minus strand of NZ_SMKA01000137.1, from coordinate 15,884 downwards.
GTTCCGGGTCTTCCGTGAGCAGCCGACACCGGAGCTGGCCCGGTCCGCGACCGTCGGGCTGACCGCGGCCATCTCGCCGAACGAGCGGCTCCAGTTCCTCTATCACCCGTGGACCAGCTACCTGATCGTCCCGTTGTTCGGCCTGGCCAATGCCGGTGTGACGATCGACGCGGCGTTCCTCGGCCGCGCGTTCACCTCGCCGGTCACACTCGGCATCCTGGTCGGGTACGTGGTTGGCAAGCCGGTCGCGGTCACGCTGGTCTCCTGGCTGCTGGACCGTTTCTCCGGCGGCAAATACGGGCCGCAGGTCGGCTGGGCGGCGGTGGCCGGCAGCGGCACGATCGCGGGCATCGGCTTCACGGTCTCCTTGCTGATAGCAACGATCGCGTTCGAAGGGCCGGTCCTCGCGGAAGCCAAGATCGGCCTGCTGTCCGCAGTGGTCGTGTCGTCCATCGTGACCTGGCTGGTGTTCCGGTCGGTGAAGTTACTCAGCCCGCCGAGGAAGGCGCTGGCGCTACTCGGCCGGGCCGAGGAGCTGGTCGATCTCGCTGACCCGATCGACCCCGACCTCGATCACGTCCGTGGTCCCGAGACCGCCTCGGTGACGCTCGTCGAGTACGGCGATTTCGAGTGCCCGTACTGCGGGATCGCGGAGTCCGCCGTACGGGATCTTCTGCAGGACGACGACCTGCGGTACGTGTGGCGGCATCTGCCGCTTTCCGACGTGCACCCGCGGGCGCAGATCGCGGCCGAGGTGGCCGAGGCTGCGCATGCGCAGGGCGCGTTCTGGGAGATGCACGATCTGCTGCTGTCCAATCAGGAGAACCTGCAGCCGAAGGACCTGATGTCGTACGCCGAGCAGCTCGGACTCGACAATCACCGGATCCACGACGAGGTGAAGCGGCATGTCGCCGCGGCCCGGATCGCGCGGGACGTCGAGTCGGCCGACCTCAGCGGGGTGTCCGGGACGCCGACGTTCTTCATCAACGGGCAGCGGCACTACGGCGCGTACGACGTGGAGACGCTGAAGGCCGCGATCAAGGTCGCTCGAGCGCGGGCCCGGATCAACGCTGGCTGAATCTTGTGGTACTAGGTCATTTCTGCCACTGTTCTCGCGGGCCGCGATCCCCGACGCTGAGGACATGACCGAACAGACCGCAGCCATCGCCCACTTCGCGGGCCGGTTGGCCTTCGAGACCGATGTTTCCGACGTGGCCGCCGAGATCGGCGCCAGTACGACGGGCTGGGTGCTGATCGACAGCCGCAGCCAGGAAAGCTGGGACCAGGGGCACGTCCCGGGCGCGATCCACCTGCCGACTCGCGAGATCGCCGAGCGCGCGACCGCCGTCGTACCGGATGGTGTGCGCGTGGTGACCTACTGCTGGGGGCCGGGGTGCAACGGCGCGACCCGGGCGGCGCTGGAGTTCGCGAAGCTCGGCTATCCGGTCAAGGAGATGATCGGCGGCTTCGAGTACTGGGCGCGCGAGGGCCTGCCGGTCGAGACTGCCGCCGGGATCGAACGCCGGCAGTCCGACCCGCTGACCGCTCCCCGCGGAATCGCCTGCGCCTGTTAGACAGTGACCGCCGCGGGCGCAATGTTCTGGTTGAGGTGGAAGAGGTTGGCCGGGTCGTATTTCGCCTTGAGCTCGGCCAGCCGGGCGAGCTTGGCGGGCGTGAACGCGCGGTGGATCGCCTCGCCGTTGAGGGTGTTGACGTAGGCACCTTGCGCGTACGGCGCGAGCGCGGCCGCGTACTCGCGGATCCGGCTGATCCGGTCCTCGTCGTCGGCAGCGTCCTCCCAGCGAACGGCCGTCACGAACTCGAACAGCGTGTCCCGATGGCTGAATGCGGCCGCGTCATCCGGGGTGTCGCAGATCGCGCCGCCGTACGCCTGCAGGCTGGCAGCGACGCCCGGGGTGTCGATCAGCGCCTTGATCGCCTCGTCAGGCAGGGACTTGAAGTAGTGGCCCTTCCAGTAGCGGCGGTAGCGGTGGCCCTGCACGTTGTCGTCCCGGCTCTGCAAAGTCAGGTACGGCATCGCCTCGACACTCTCGTGGACCACCGGGCCGAGCGCGCGGAACTCGGGCAGCAGCTCCTCCCCGCCGGGGCCGACCCAGACGTACCCGAGGGTGACGCCGTCCGGCGTGATCGAGGCGGTGAAGGTCGCCTCCCGCGGTGCGTTGCGGTTGAGCTCCCGCCAACCACGCAACGCGTCGTACGCCGCCTTGGTCGGATAGGTGAACTCGGCAACCAATGCTCGGGTGCCGATCTCGTGCAGCCGGAACTCGAAGGACGTGACGACACCGAAGTTGCCGCCGCCACCGCGCAGTCCCCAGAACAGATCGACGTTCTCATCCGCGGTCGCGCGGACGACGTCGCCGTCCGCGGTCACCACCTCGTACGCCGTGACGTTGTCGCAGGCGAGCCCGAATCGCCTTGCCAGCCAACCCATTCCGCCGCCGAGCGTGAGTCCGCCGACTCCGGTGTGGGAGACGTTGCCCGCGGTTGTCGCGAGGCCGTAGCGCTGCGCGGCTCGGTCGAGTTCGCCGAGCAACGCGCCGCCCTGGACGATCGCGATCTTGCGTTCGAGGTCGATCTCGACCGCGCTCATCGGGGTCAGGTCGATCATCAGGCCCCCGTCCGGCACGGCCAGGCCGGCGATGTTGTGGCCGCCGCAGCGGACTCCGAGTTCGAGGTTCTTCGTCCGGGCCAGCTGGATCGACTCCACCACGTCGGCGGTCGTCCGGCAGCGCGCGATCACAGCCGGCCGGCGGTCGATCATCGCGTTCCAGATCGAGCGGGCTTCGTCGTACCCACGGTCTCCGGGGTGCAGAAAGGTCGTCATGGATCCACCCTGACAGTCCGGCGGTACTCCGATAAGGTCCAGTTTCGTGAGCCGAATCAGGACCAGTTCCGGAGAGCTGTTGATCGAGCTGCAGCGCTCGGGTGGCGCTCCGCTGCATCAGCAGCTGGAGAGTGGGATTCGCGACCGGATCCGGGAGGGCCGGCTGAGGCCCGGTGCGGTGATGCCGTCGACCCGCTCGTTCGCCGAGGATCTGGGGTTGTCGCGGGGTGTCGTGGTCGAGGCCTATCAGCAGCTCGTGGCCGAGGGGTATCTGGTCAGTCGAGCCGGCGGGTACACCGAGGTCGCCGAGGTGGCCGCGATCGAGTCGCCTGGTGTGACGATGCTGACCGGCGTGGAATCGCGGATCGACTTCCGCTACAGCCGGCCGGACGTCTCGCAGTTCCCCCGGGCGGCGTGGCTGCGGTCGATCCGCCGGGTGCTGAACGAGACGCCGTACCGGAGTCTTGCGTACTTGGATGGGCGCGGGACCATTGAGCTGCGGACTGCGTTGGCCGACTACCTCAATCGGGTCCGCGGTACGGCGGCTCGGCCGGAGCACATGGTGATCTGCAACGGGTTCGCGCAGGGATCGCGGTTGCTGCTGCAAGTCCTTGCTGCGCAGGGATATCGGTGTATCGCGGTCGAGGACCCGTCCGACAACGACCTGCGCCGGGTGGCTGCGGCGGCCGGGCTCACGACGGTCGGCGTACCGGTTCTTGAGGGCGGGGTTGATGTCGAGGCGCTCGAGCGGTCCGAGGCGGACGTCGTACTGGTGACTGCGGCGCATCAGTTCCCGACCGGTGTGGTGACCTCGGCGGAGACGCGGGCGGCGCTGGTGGCGTGGGCTGCGCGGCGGGGCGGGCTGGTGATCGAGGATGACTATGACGCGGAGTTCCGGTACGACCGGGAGCCGATCGGTGCGATGCAGGGGCTGATGCCGGATCGGGTCGCGTACGCCGGCACCGCGAGCAAGACGTTGGCGCCGGGGCTGCGGTTGGGGTGGATGATTCTGCCGCCACGGCTGGTCGAACCGATGGCGCAGGCCAAGCTGATGGACGACCGCGGGTCGCCGGTACTGGATCAGTTGGCGTTCGCGGATTTCGTGGCGCGGGGTGAATTCGATCGGCACCTGCGTCGGATGCGGCCGCGGTACCGGCTGCTGCGGGACACGTTGGTGGAGCGGCTGGCCGCGCGGTTGCCCGAGCTGGTGCCGACCGGGGTCTCGGCCGGGCTGCATGTGATGGCGCTGCTGCCGGACGGTCTGACGGAGTCCGCGGTCCAGGCGGCCGCGCTTGAGCGGGGACTGGGTGTGTACGGATTGGCGCCGTACTGGGTGACGCCGCCGGGGCCGGCCGGGCTCGTCTTCGGGTACGGCGGTCTCACGGTCAACACGGTGATCGAGGGTGTTGACCTGCTGGCCGAGGCGGTCGCGGTCGCGCGTGAATAGTTATTCATTTCATTGCAATTTGATCCGAGTGGTTCTACTCTCGGAGGGGTGATCACCGCAGCTGGAATCGACCACCTGATGAACCGGGGCTGGCCTGCCGCGCACAGTACCGAGCTCGACGGCTGGCTGGTCCGACGAGCGGCCGGTGTCACCTTGCGCGCGAACTCCGTGCTCCCGGCCGGAGCGCCGTACGATCTCGGAAAAGCGTTGGACTACGTGGAAACGCTGTACCAGGCGCACGGCATCACGCCGTCCTTCCAGATCAGCCCCGCCGCCCAGCCGACCGACCTCGACGACCACCTGGCCACGCGCGGATACCAGCTGAAGAACCCCACGCTGGTGCAGTGTGCCGAGATCGCCGACGTCCTCGCAGCTCTGCCTTCGTCGGCCGTCGAGGTGAATATTTCCTCGGTCGCCGACGACGCCTGGATGCAGTTCTGGTGGCAGAACGACGGCCGCGGCGGCCCCGCGGAGCAAGCAGTCGCCCGTCAGATCCTCGACCGCGGCCCCGCCCTCTACGCCACCATCCGCTCCGGCGATCAGATCGCTGCCATCGGCCGGCTAGCCCTGGTCGACGACTGGTCCGGCCTCTACTGCATTGCCACCGACCCAGCCTTCCGCCGTCAAGGCCTAGCCCAAGCCGTCATCCGCGCCTTGTTGCAGAAGGCAACAACCCAAGGCGTGCGCCACGTCTACCTCTCCGTCCTGGCCAACAACACCCCAGCCCTAACCCTCTACACCCGCCTCGGCTTCACCACCCTCTCCCGCTACCACTACCGCACCCTCGCCTGACAGTTGGCCGCACGGCGTACAGAAGGACTGTTAATTCGAGGCTGCCGGCGCCTTGCCGCCACCCGTCGTGAGCGTGCGCGGGAGCCGAGCTGGTGACGTACTAACAGTCCTTCTGTACGGGGTTAGAGGGTGAGCTTCTCTAGGTGGTCCAGTACTACGAAGTTGGCGCCGGACTGTTCTGCGGATTTGCGGAGGGGGGTTAGGTCGGTCCAGGGGATGCCGGGCTCGGTGAGGGGTTTGTCGAAGTCGTCCCAGTGGGTGGCGATGACGGTGCGAACCGGGTTGATGGTTCGGAGGAGGCGGTCGGTGATGCCGGGTTCGCCGCCGGGGGCCGCGATGACCACGTCGACCTGGAGGTCGCGGAGGGCGTTCGGGTCGAAGTTCGCCGTACTGAGGCTGAGGATGCGGAGGCCGCCGATCGTGACGACGTAGGCGAGGGTGCCGCCTTCGACGAGGTCCTCGATGACGCGGGGGCGCGGCGGTACTGCGTCCAGGTGGTAGCCGGGGTACGCGTAGTTGTGGCGCTTGCCGCCGCAGGAGTGCAGGGATGGGTAGACCTCGATGGTGAAACCGTCGAAGACCAGGTACTCGCCGCCGCGGACCGCTGACAGCAGGTCGGCCTGGGTGCGCATCGCCTTCAGCAGGTTGACGTGCGACTGGGTGCCGAGGACGGTCGCCTGGGTCTTCGCCGCGACGTACGGGACATCGGACATGTGGTCGTAATGGCCGTGGTGGACCAGGATCGCATCGGCCTTGCCGATGTGCCTGTCGACGGCCGCCTTGTCGATCACCAGCTTGGTCTTCGGGTCAGCGCCTTCGGGGGTGAAGGTGCCGGTGTGGAAGCGGGTCACCCACGGGTCGGTGAGGACGATGTGCTCACCGCAGCGGATCTGCCAGGCGTGCGTGCCGAGCCAGGTCAACTCCACCGGTGTACGTCGCTCCTTCGGCTTGCTCTCGGTTTGAGCGGAGGCGGGCCGGCCGATCACGCCTGCTGCTCCGACCGCGGCTGCCCCTGCAAGCATGCCTCGTCGCGTCACCTTCACTGCGTTCTCCTCTCGCCGTTCCGGAGCTTTCAGTCAAGGTGAAGGCCAGGAGGTGTGTCGAATATGCTTTCCGGCATGAGGCGAGTGGCTGGGGATATCACCGCAGGTCAGCTGGGTCATGCTGACTGAGCGGCACTTGCAGATCTTCGTCGCGCTCGCCGAGGAACAGCACTTCGGGGACGCCGCTCGGGTTGTCGGGATCACCCAGCCGCCGCTGTCGCAAGGGCTGCGCCGCCTGGAGGCTCTGGTCGGGGCGAAGCTGTTCGAGCGGGGTTCAACCGGAGTCGAGCTGACCGCTGCCGGTGCCGCGCTGCTGCCGTTCGCGCGGCGGGCGCTGACCTCGATCGAAGAGCTCCACCAGGCCGCAGTCGCCCGTGATCCGGAAGGGCCGGAGATCCGCCTCGGCCTCGCGCCCGAGGTCCCACCGGCCGCAGGTGCCGCAGTCGCAGCCGCCTGCGGCGCGGCAGTCCCGGGCAGCCGAGTCACGGTCGTGTCAGCGCCAACCAGCTCACTCACCAGCCAGGTATCGTCCGGCCGCCTGACACTCGCCGTCGTACTGCACCCCACTGTCCTCGACGGCCTGGATGCAGGGCCAGTTCAACTGCTACCAACCTGGGCCCTGGCGCCCTCGGGTTCCGCAGCTGATGCCGTAGTCGAGCTGAAGAAGTTGGGTGGGTTGCCGGTGGCGGTTCGGCCTCGGGCTGAGGCGCCGGCGGCTCGGGACTTGTTTCTGGATACGCTGGCGATGCTTCGGCCGGCCGGGGGGACGGTCGTGGTGACAGATGAGCGGGCCGCGCTCGCAATGGCGGCGGCTGGGCAGGCGATCGTGATGACCGCGGACCCGTCGCTGGCCGCGCCCGGAGTCGAGCGGTACCAGTTGGCCGGCGATCCGCTACCCACACGGTTGCGTCTGGTGTGGGCGCGGACTCCGTTCGAGCTTGACGTGATCGCGCAGCTGACCGACGCGTTGGTGACCGGATGAACGCCCGGATCCGCGCGACCTTCGCCGATGCCGGCGTACGCGGCTGGTTGCACGCGGTCGCGCTCGATGCGCCGGAATCAACAGTCGACATCGACGCGGACACCGTCGTACCGATGGCGTCGGTGTACAAACTTCCTTTGCTGGTTGGGTTCTGCCGCCTGGTCGACGAAGGCGAACTCGATCCGCGCGAGCGACTCACCCTCGATCCGTCGACCCGAACCCCCGGCCCGACAGGGGTGTCCCTGATGGCCGACCCGGTCACGATGTCGCTCCGCGATCTCGCCGTGTCGATGATGGCCGTCTCCGACAACGCCGCGGCGGATGCGCTGCTCGACGTGGTCGGGCTCGATCGACTCGCTGAGCTGCTGCAATCCTTCGGCCTGCAACAGACCTGGGTACGGCGAGGGACCGCGGCCAACCTGGTCGACCTGCAACGGCGTACCGGAATGGACGATCCGGATGCGGCCCTCGCCGTACTGGCTGACAACAACCGCACCACCCCGACCGGCGTCTACGAAGCAGCCAACGCCTCCGCGACCACCCCGTCGGATATGACCCTGCTTCTCCGTCGACTCTGGACCGGCGAACTGCTCTCCGCGGCCCAGACCGACTTCGCGAAGGCGACGATGCGGCGGCAGATCTTCCAGCACCGCTTGGCCTCCGGCTTCCCGCACGACAGCATCCGGGTCGCCGGCAAGACCGGCACGTTCGGAGCCCTCCGCCACGAGGTCGGCGTCGTCACCCTTCCCGCCGGCGACGCCTACGCGGTCGCCGTCTTCACCCTCACCGCCCGCTCCGACTGGCGCCAGCCGCGCGCCGACGCCACCATCGGCCTCGCCGCGCAACTGGCGGTCAACCTGCTCAGATAACCGCGTACGCCTCAATCTCGATCAGTGCCTCCGGACGGAACAGAGCCACCACCTGTACGGCGGTGCTGGCCGGCGGATTCGCCGTGTCGACGTACTCATCGCGGACCGTACGCAGTGCCGGCAGTCCGGCCATGTCGGTCAGGTAGTAATTCAGCTTCACAACGTCTGCCCAGGTAGCGCCTGCGGCCTTGAGAGCCGCGTCCAGATTGGCGAACACCTGCCGTGTCTGGGCTTCTGCATCACCCTCGCCGACGATGTTGCCGTCGGCGTCGAAGGCGACCTGACCGGCGATCGCGACCCACTGGCCCGGCCCGGTCACCACATGGCTGTAACCGTTGCCCGCGGCAACCCCCTGCGGGCGCGGATACTCCAACGTACTCATCCATCCTCCATCAAACGGTGATCTCGGATAACCCCTTCGCAACCTAGGCTTCCCCCGTGAAGATCCGTAGGCCGCTGATCGCGCTGGCCGTCCTGGCGGCATCTCTCGCGACACCGTTGACAGCACCGGCGAGCGCCGAGACATTCCTGCCGGTCGATCCGGGCAGCAACGGTGCCTACAAGGTAACCGTGGGTGGGTACCACCTGGGCGATCGAGCCGTCGAGATTCCGGCGTTCAAGCTCAAGAGTGAGCTGACCGGCCGGGTCTACACACCCGTCGGTGCGCCGGGGCGGCGGCCGCTGGTGCTGTTCCTGCACGGGATTCACGTGGCCTGTTATGCCAAGGGTGTCGATCCGGGTGACCTGATGGAATGGCCGTGTCCCAAAGGGATCCAAGCCGATCCCGAGCTACGCCGGATACGACGCTCCGGCCAAGGCGCTGGCCAGCCACGGCTACCAGGTCGTCTCGATCAGCGCGAACGCGATCAACCTCGCCGACTTCGACACCCAGATGACCGGCTCACTCGCCCGCGCCCAGCTGGTGCTCGCACATCTCAAGCTCTGGCAGCGCTGGTCGACTCGCGGCGACGGGCCCTTCGGCCGCAAGTACGTCGGCAAGGTCGATCTGCAACGGGTCGGCCTGATGGGGCACTCACGCGGTGGCGAAGGCGTCGCCCGAGCAGTCCAGCTGAACGCAGAGCTCGGTGAACCGTTCGGTATCCGCGCAGTCCTGCTCCTCGCACCCGGCGGCTTCCTCCGCCCCAACCTGCCCGGTGTCGCCATGAGCGTGATCCTCCCGTACTGCGATGGCGACGTGAGCGACCTGTCCGGCCAGCGGTACTACGACGACACCCGGTACTCGATGACGCGCGACCCAGCCGCCCGATCGACCGTGCTGCTGATGGGTGCCAACCACAACTTCTTCAACACCGAGTGGACACCGGGCCGCTCGGTCGCGCCATCAGACGACGACTGGACTGCCGACGACAAGGCCGAGCCCTGCGGCAAGAAGTCCAAACAGCGCCTGACCGCAGTCGAGCAGGAAGCAGCCGGACGGGCCTACCTGGCTGGCTTCTTCCGACTCGAACTCGGCCGCGAGACCGCCCTGCTGCCACTACTCGACGGCTCGAACACGCGCGCCCGCTCAGCCGGTCGCGCAGTCGTCTCCGTGATGGCGCAATCACCTCATCGGTACGACGTCGCCCGCCTGGACGCGCCTTCCGGCGTACTGACTGGTGCTGCCCGGACGCGAATCTGCGCGGCCGATTGCGTGCGCAACGCCGACGGGCGCACACCGCATTGGGTTGCTGACCCGCCGGTCGAGAATCTCCCAGCCGGTCGGGCGACGGAGTTGAGCTGGACCGGGACGGATGGGCGACTCCGTTTCGATCTGCCGGCCGGCCGCCGCGATGTGAGGCAGTACGACGTGTTGTCGTTGCGTGCGGCAACTGAAAAGACGACGGACTTGTCGGTGCGGTTGACGGACGGCCGCGGCCGATCGGCCAGTGTGCCCGTATCCAAGGTCAGCAAGGCATTGCAGCCGCTACCCGGCAAGATCGCCGACCTGCTGCCGAAGGTGCTGATGCAGACGGTGCGGATCCCGTTGGCCGGGCTGCCCGTTGACCTGCGTGACGTGCGGTCGGTGGAGATCCGGACCGACCGGGTCGCTCGAGGTACGGCGTACCTGGCTGATCTGTCGTTCTCGAAGCCGTCGGTCAGCCACTGGCGACCGCGGATGCTGCCGGTGCTGTCGGTCGCGGATCTGGACATGGTGGAAGGTGATTCCGGACCGCGGACGGCCGACTTCCAGGTGCGGATGTCGCGGATCAGCCCACGGCCGGTGACGTTCTGGGCGGAGGCGTCCGGTGATCTGATCAGCGATGTGGTGGTCCCGTTCCATGCCCGGGTGACGATTCCGGCCGGGCATCGTTCGACCACGATCAAGGTGCCGCTGCGACCGAACAAGCGGGACGGGGACGACATCAAGTTCATCATGGTGCTGTCCGGTTCGACGGACGCGATGATCGGCCGTTCGCTCGCCGACGGGACCGTCCGCGACGACGACCCGACCCCGACGATCACGATCTCACCAGGAGTCGGGACCGAAGGCCGTGGCGGTGTCGTCTTCCAGATGAAGCTGTCCGCTCCGTCGGACCGCGGGGCGAACCTGACCGCCGAGCTCCGCAGCGGTACGGCGAAACTCGGTACCGACTTCATCAACCCGCAGGAGGGTCTCTACCCGCAGGTCAACGCGGGCGAGACGACGGGGCAGTTCGTCGTACCGATCAAGGACGACAAACTCCGCGAGAAGCCCGAGACCTTCACGGTCGTCATCACGGCCGCGGATGGCGCCGTACTGAAGGTGCCCTACCGGGTCCAGGGCACCATCCGCGACAACGACTAGAACGTCGGCAGGCCTGTCACCGGTGAGGACGCCAGGGCGGCGTGCCAGCGGCGTGGAACTCGTCCTGCCAGTAACGCGTTGCGGCCGGCGCTGACGGCGTCGCGCATCGCGGCTGCCATCAGGGCCGGCTTCTCGGCGCGGGTGACCGGGGTTGCCAGCATGACCGCGGCGCAGCCGAGCTCCATTGCGAGGGCGGCGTCGCTCGCCGTACCGAGACCGGCGTCGACGATGACCGGGACGTTCGCGCCTTCGACGATCAGCGCGATGTTGTGCGGGTTGCGGATGCCGAGGGCTGAGCCGATCGGCGCGGCCAACGGCATCACGGCCGCGCAACCCGCCTGCTCCAGGCGGCGAGCCAGGATCGGGTCGTCGTTGGTGTAGGGGAGCACGGTGAAGCCGTCCGCGACCAGGATGTCCACGGCGTCGAGGAGCTCGACCGGATCGGGCAGCAGCAGGTGGTCGTCGGCGACCACCTCGACCTTGATCAGGTCGGTCCCAAGCGCCTCGCGGGCCAGCCGCGCGGTCAGCACGGCCTCGGCCGCGGTGTGACAGCCGGCAGTGTTCGGCAGGATCTCGATCCCGTGCTTCTTCAGCACGTCGAGCACCGAGCCCTCGTGCCCGGTCCCCAGCCGGCGCATCGCGACCGTGGTCAACTGGGTGCCGGAGGCAATCAATGCCTCCTCCATCACTTCCAGGTTGGCCGAACCGCCGGTACCCATGATCAACCGCGACGAGTACGTGCGGCCGCCCAGCTCGAAGGGGTCGTCCATGTCAGCCTCCCTGGACCGCGCCGACGATCTCGACCCGGTCACCTGCCGTCAGGATGGTGGCGGCCCACTCGTCGCGGGTCAGCACACTCTGGTTCACAGCGACTGCGATTCCGGTCTGCCGATCGGACATCTCCCGGACCAGCTCCGCGACCGACATGCCCGGTCCGCTGCTGGTCGCCGTACCGTTCACCCACACGGTGTGCTCAGGTTGTGACTCCATGCATCCTCCCTACGCCGGAATTACCCGATTCAGGTTCGACGGTCGGCGACGCCTGCTCTGTCGCCCTCTCAGCCCACTCCGGTGCGAGCTCCCGCGGTCACCGCAATTTTAGTTCCCTGTCAGCAATTGGGCCAATTCCGTCGGCCGGTAGAGCACTTGCTTGCCGGCTCGCTGGGGTTCGACCAGGCCGGTACGGCGGAGTAGCTGCAGGTGCTGGCTGACCGCTGACGGGGTGACCTGGAGCTCGGCGGCCACGTCGGTGGTGGTGCGTGGATGCGTGAGGAGCTGCAGGATCCGGGCGCGCGCCGTACCGATGAGGTGGGCCAGGTCTTGTGGCGTGGGTGGGGCGACGACGGTCCACAGGTTGGCCTGGCCGCGGGGCGGGTAGCCGAGGAACGGTTCGGCGCCGGGGTCGTACGGGATCACGGCATGCGGTCCGAACAGGCTGGGTTGCAGGACGAGACCGCGCCCGTCGACCTTCTCCACGCGACTGATTTCGCTCACCTTGTCGACCTTCAAGAGGCCTTGCCTATAAGAGATGGCTGGGCCGAGCTCGTTGAGCATCGCGCCGGTGCCTTGCTGGGTGAGCACATGACCGCGGTACGTGATGTCGGCGGACAGGATCGTCCGCATGCGGTTCCAGTACGGCGCCATGACCATCTGCCAGTAGTCGTCGAGTGCTGTGGCGACCCGGGCCGGCGTGAGGCCCTGGGGCAGCTCGCCGTTGACCGCGGTGAGCTGTCTGGTGAAGGTCTCTTGATCGACAGCGGCTATCAGCGCGAGCTCGTCGGCGAACTGGGTGAGCGGGGAGGTCGGCCGCGGCGTGAGGTAGTCGGGGCTGCCCATGGTGTCGTTGACGAGGTGGCTGAGGACGGTCCAGTCCAGGCCCTCGAGCAGCGGCTGGACCGCGCGGATCCACGGCAGCTGCAGCGGGAACCGACCCGGATCGCGCAGGGCCCGCAGCGAGAGCACGGTCTCGCACGCGGGCGACAGGGCGAACCGGACCTCCTCCAGATCCCGGGACGTCAGTTCGTAGGTCAGCACCCGGTCATTACATCCCGCGGTAGCCGGGACCGCCTCGTGGGGGGAGTGCTGGCGCTTGCTTGTCGTGCTGGGTGTTCGGACCGGTGTCGTCGTCGAGCACCTTGCCGGTGGCCCAGGCGTCGTCGGTGATCGCGTTGCGCGGGACCGCGAGGGCGAGCTTGAAGTCCTGGTCGGGCTGGGCGGTCGTGTTGCCGCGGATCTGGACGGCGACGGTCTTGCGGGTCTCGCCGGGCACGAAGGTGATCGTGGTCGTCAGCGGGAGGACGATCTCGGGGTCCGCGGTGAAGCCTGCTGTCTCGGCATGGACTGTGACTTGCTGGTGGCTCGGCCTGTTGAGCGTGACTGTGAAGTTGACCTTGGTGGCGCTGTTGCCTTCGGCAACTGGTGCGGCGTCGGAGACGGAGATCCGGGGGAGCTGGTTGAGGGTGGTGCGGCCGCGGGACGGGGTGCTGAGGGCGAGGTCGGAGATGAAGGCCCGGCCCTCGTTGGCGGTTCGGAGCTCTACTGCCTTGAGGTTCGTTGTTTTCAAGGGGATTCGGACGGTTCTGAGCAGGGTCTTCGGTTGGGCGTTCTCGGGTTTGCCGGGGAGGTTCTCGAGGGATACTGCGACGTCGCGGTGACCTTGGTCATCGATCAGTCTGATGGTGAAGGTCGATGGCTTGTCCGGGTCCGCGGCAGCGCGGAACGTCAGTACGTCGTACTGCTTGCGGGCGTTGACCGGGATGCGGAGCGCGCCGGGGCCGGTCCAGTGGAGGGCGGTGATCGCAGGGTTCGGGACGGTGGGGAGGAAGAAGCTGGGAACCCAGTGCGGGAAGCGGTCGGGCTGCTCGTTCTCGGTGCAGAACGGGAGCTCGGGGTTCGGGTCGGGGAGCCAGGACGGGCTGCCGGTGCACACGGTCGCGGTCAGGTCGCCGGTGGTGCTGACCGGTTGGTCGAACCGTGCGAGGTCGAGGCGGTCGGGGGATTGGCTGGTGACGTTGGGGTCCGAACCATCGAACAGCTTTCCCTGGGCTTCCTCGCCGCCGAGGATCCAGCGGAAGAAGCCCGAGATGTACACGCGGCCGAGGGCCTGCTGCTGGACTGCGGTCAGGCGTGTGGGCGTCGCCGTACCGCAGGGTTCTTCGTCGGGGTTGAACGCCCAATCGTCGGTCGCCGGGGCCTCGGCCTGGCCGGGGGTCCACTCGCTGTTGAAGAAGTTGTGGTTTGCCCCCATCAGGAGGACCTGGGACTTGGGTGCACTCGTGTCGTAGCGGGAGTCGTCGTACAGGTGCTGGCCTTGCAGGTCGTAGACGTCGCCGTCGCAGTAGCCCGTGATCAGGTTGAGTGCGATTCCGGGGAGGGCCTGTCGGGTGGCTGAGGTCGAGGCGAGGGGGAGGACGGCCTTGATGCCGTAGGGGTGCGGGCGGGCCGCATTGGCGAGCGCTGCGGCGACCACTCCCTCGCCACCGCGGGAGTGGCCCATCAGGCCGACGTTATCGAGGTCTACCCGGCTGGAGTGCTTCCACAGGTCGAGGTGGGCGAGGACGAGTTCGCCACGCAATCGGGTGGCCGCGTCGAGCGTTTTGCTGACGTTGCGGTTGACGGCGTTCGAGCTGATGGAGACGACGACGTACCCGTGCTTGGCGAGCTCTCTGCCTGGGGCGTCGTAGCCGCGGAAGCTCGGAACTGGGCGTTGATCTGGGGCGCAAGGCCATCGCTGCTTCTGGTCCCCGCCGTAACAGGCGTCGTGATAACCGTGCAGGAACACCACCAGCGGGCGCTTCCCAGGCGCGTCCTTCGGCCCGTAGACCTTGGCGCGCAGTTCGGACTTGACCCCGCCCGGCAACGTCACGGCCTCGTCCCCGAGGTCGTACTCACTTGTCACCACGCCGTAGGTCGCATCCCCGGCGTCCCCGGCGTACGCGGTGCCGCCGGTTGCTGTCAGCACCGCCGCCATGACCAAACCCAGCCAAGCCTTCACGAGCCCACCCCTTCCAGGCTCCCCACCATCCCCTTTCTCAGGTCCGTCGCCCCGACATCTGCCCTGAATCCCGCACACCTTGCCCGTCCGGACCCCAGGGCCATCACAACTGCAGACTGCGCGTCCTCCCCACGCTCAGCGAGCGGTCGCCGGCCCAATTGTGATGGCCTGGGGGTCCGCCCTCACTCGCAGGCGATGCCGTCGTCGTCGGAGTCGAGGCCGTAGATGTCGGATCCAGTCACGGTGACCGGACCATCGGCGTACTCGGGTCCGTTCCCGCTCCCGCCGGCGCAGTCGACGTCGCTCGCGATCGGCACGCAGCCGCTGTAGTTCGGATCGCACCCGGACTCCGCGTCGTCCTCGACCTTGGTCCCGACCGCCGTCACCTGCGACCGCGGTTGTTTCGCGACCTCCTGCCGGACGAGCTTCTTGCCCGTCGACTTCGCGCCGACGTACGTGACCGTGTACGTCAGCTTCCGCGATCCGTTGACCCCCGGTGTCCGGATCTCCTTCTCACCCTTCGGCAGTTCGCTGTCCGTGACCGTCTTCTTCTTGAACGGAATCACCCGATACTCGACCACCGTCCGCGTCGTCGTCGGTACGACGGGCTTCGTCGGTTGGCCTTTCGGTGTCGGCGTCGGCGTCGGCGGTTTGCTGGGCGGCGGTTCGCTGGTTGGCGCCGTCACCGTCCGCGTGATCACCCGCCCACCGGCGACGGCAGCCGGTTCGGTCGATTCCGCCGTACCGCACCCGACCCCGAAGCCGAGCACGGCAACAACCATGAACGCAGCACGAATACGCAAAGCACTTCCCCCCAAACCCGCCGTCGGTTCCCCCCGCGGCAGGATTGTCAGCGCCTGGACCACCCAGGCGAAGACAACTGCTTAGCACCCCGATCGACCCCTCGGCCAGACCTCGGCGCCGTACTTCTCAGCCGGCTGCTGCGCCGACCCCCGCCAACGCCGCGAAGACGAGCCCGACCAGCAGCCCGATACTCCCGAGCACGATCAACGGCCCCGCACTGATCGGCGGCTCCGGCACCCGCTGCTGGAACACGGCGAACAACCGCTCCTCAGCCGGCCGAACCTCCCGCAACAACACCGCCGAAGGATGCGACCGGGCACTGA
>NZ_SMKA01000136.1 GCF_004348455.1 Kribbella albertanoniae | reverse complement strand
AGGTCTTGGCTTATGGGGGCTGAGGAGACGTTGTACTCGACCATGACGGGGTCGGGGAGCCAGGCTGCGGCTTGGACGGTGCCGGCGGTGAGCAGGGGTGAGGTCCAGGCGTGCGGGACTATGTGGCGGCCTGAGCGGGCTACCGTGGCGGCGAGGGACTGGAGGGCTGTGAAGCCGCCGCAGCGGGAGAGGTCCGGCTGGATGATGCTGACGCCGGGCTCGGCCAGCAGTTCGTCGAACTCGTCGCCGCCGAGTTGCTCACCGGACGCGATGGTCAGGCCGGTCTCCCGACCCAGTCGCGCCAGGTCCCGGGGTCGATCGGCGCGGAACGGTTCCTCGACCCAGTACGGGTTCAGGTCCTCGAGGCTGCTGACAAATCGCCGTACGGCGTTGAAGTCGCCCTGCAGGTAGCCATCCACCATCAGCCGTACGTCGGGGCCCGCTTCTGCTCGCGCCGCGGCCAGCAGCGCGCGGTCACGGGACAGATCCGAACCCCACGGTCCCCAGCCGAACTTGATCGCGCGGAACCCACGATCCAGGTACGACCGCGTCGCCGCGCGCATCTCGTCCGGCGTCCCCCGGAACAACGTGCTCGCATAAGCCAGCACCCGGTCCCGCCGCCGACCACCGAGCAAGGAGGCCACCGACTGGCCCGACAGCCGCCCGCAGATGTCCCACACAGCAAGGTCGATCCCACTCAAAGCATGCAAGGCCGGACCACGACGGCCGTGGTACCAGGAGTGCTGGTAGAGCCGGTCCCAGAGCGCAGTCCGATCCCACACACTCTGACCGATCGCGGCCTCGCGCAACCCGGCACAGAACGCCGGAATGTGCGTCACCGCCTCCACGATCGACTTCACCACCCACGGGTGCGAGTCGACGTCGCCGTACCCCTCCAGGCCGGCGTCGGTCGCCACCCGGATCAGGCAGGTGTGCCGGGGCCCAGCCCGCTCGTCGTCGCCGAGCCGGGTCCCGTACTCGATCCCGTTGTCGAGGATCAGCACCTCGACGTCGGTGATCCGCGCGTCAGTCAGTGTCGTCACCCTTCCGAGAAGACCACATCGGCGAAGTAGTTGCGGTTCTGGTAAGAGAGTGTCGGGAAGTCGCCCGCCTTCAACGCATACAGCCCGGGTCCACTCGTCGACAGTGCACCGTTCTGCCGGCCGCCGGCCATCCCGTTCTCCGTCGCGCTGTACCCACCGGCCGAGCTGTACGAGATGACGTACGACGCACCCGCGGCAATCGTGATCGGCTGCGCGAACCGCACCTCCTGCCACCCGGAGGCCGACTCACCGACGAAGGTGGCCGTGGCGAGCTTCACCCCGGCCGAAGTCCACAGCGTCCCGAGATGCGTCCCCGTGTTGTGGGTCCCCTTGAAGAACCGCACCCCGTGCACCTTGCCCGCCGTAGAGCTGCTGAACTGCACCCCCATCTCCAGCGACGTCTGCTCCGTCGCCCCGAACACGGGCGCATCACCGACGTTCCACAACGTGTACGTGTCCGGCTGGAAGATCACGTCGGCCCAATAGTTCGTGTTCATCCAGAACTGCGTCGGGTACGACGTCGGTCCGTACGAGAAGAGGCCCGCCCCGGTCGGTGTGTGCAGAACCCCGTTGTCCTGCGTCCGCTCGTAGAAGTCGTGGTCGTAGGCGAAAGTCCCGGTCGGCGAGTGGTACGACGCCGTGTAGTTGCCACCGGCATCAATCCGGACCGGCTGCGCGAACCGCACTTCCTGCCACCCCGCCGCACTTTCACCGGCGAAGGTCGCAGTGGCCAGCCTCTCCCCCGACGGCGACCACAGACTTCCAGTGTGTACGTCGGTGTCCCCCGGAGCCTTGTAGAACTTCACCCCCAGTACGACGCCCGGCCGGTCGACGCGGAACCGGACACCGAGCTCGGTCTCGCGGGAGTCCGACGACCACTCGACCTCCGGACCGTCCACGTCGTTGAACAGCGACCGCGGGTAAGCCACGGTCGGCCGCTTCGCCACCTTGAAGGTCCAGGTCCCCCGGAGTGACTGACCGAGGGTGTCCCGGGCCGTGTAGCGGATCTCGCACGTCTTCTCGTAGAGCCACGGTGCGAGCGGCGTGAAGGTCGCAGTGTTCGTTCCGGGGTCGAACGTCGTCCGCCCCGGCGTCCCCGCCTCGATCCCACCCTCGGCCATCTGGACGCTCTCGGGAACGATGTCGTCGAAGAAGATCACCTGCGCCGGGCGCTGCGGCGGGACCGAGGTGTGCCCGGCCGCCGGCGACTTCTTGTGCCGGCCGATCGGGTACTGCGGCGGCCGGCCGACGCGGTTGACCATCCCGGGGAAGCCGTCGGCGTACCGGGCGTAGGGGAACGGCGAGCCCCACAGCACCTGAGCCAGTGACCGGAACGGCAGGCGCAGGTTGTTCGACTGAATCTCCTCGGGCTCGTTCGCCGGCAGTGTCCACAGGTGCAGCTTGGCGCCGCGCAGACCCGGGTGATTCGGGTCGACGATCTCGAGGGGCAGGTGCGGACGAGGGCGCGGGAAGACGCCCGGGTGGAACCGGTCGTAGATCGCCTCCGGATCCGGGAAGCGTCCGTTCGGATTGTGCGGCGGATTCGGCGGGTCGTAGTACAGGAACTCACCGGTCGAGTTGTGCACCTTGTAGCCCTGCTGGAGCAGCTGGGTCGGCGTCAGGCGGTTGGGCCAGGTGGTCCAGTGCTCGAGGATGATGTTCTGGTTCACGCCCGCCCGAAGGATGTTGTCGAGCAGGCCGTCGCTCCAGACCCGCAGCTGCTTGTTGTGGGCGCGGACCGTCACGTTCATCTCGTTCAGGAAAC
Organism: Kribbella albertanoniae; assembly: GCF_004348455.1. Taxonomy (GTDB): domain Bacteria; phylum Actinomycetota; class Actinomycetes; order Propionibacteriales; family Kribbellaceae; genus Kribbella; species Kribbella albertanoniae. The sequence goes on along the minus strand of NZ_SMKA01000136.1, from coordinate 20,509 downwards.
CGGTGTAGATGTCCACCGGGTTGGCGTCGGCGCCGTATCGCCGCTTGGCCGCCTCCCCCAGCTGCGGATACCGCGCGTACTCCACGGTGTATTCCGGATCGCCGTCGAGCACTGTCAGGTACTCGTCGGCCCCGAGGTGCCACCACGGCGTCGGGAACTCGTCCAGGTACTTCTCGAACAGACCGCGGGCGAACGGATAGGCAGCCTCGTTGCTGAGGTCGAGGTCGCCGCGACCCGGCAGGCCCATGCCGGGTTCCAGCAACCGCTCCATGTGACCGGGCATGTTGACCTGCGGGACGAGCGCGATGTTGTACTTCGTCGCGTACGCCGAGATCTCCTTCAGCTGGGCCAGCGAGGTGGTCGACTCGTACCCGACGTACACCCAGAGCATGTTCATCTTCAGGAAGGCCAGCTCGTTGATCTGCCCCTTCCACCACTCCATCGTGTAGTGGCGGGCCGAGTTGGCGACCAGGAACCCGCGCTCCGGGTATTTCGGCCAGTCGCGGACCAGACCGGGCGGCAGGATCGTCCGCTGCCGCAGCCACTGCAGGATGGTCTGGACGCCGTGCACCGCACCGGCCGGCGTACCGCGCAACCACAGTGCCGCGCCGACCTCGATCTCGTACCCCTCGAGGTTCTGGTTCGGCGGTGCGCCCAGCGTGAGCACGAGGTCGCCGGCCGCCGGTGCCGGGTTGTCCTGCGTCACGACCTCGACCGTCCGCCCGCCCAGCACCTTCGGGAGATCCTCTTGCAGGATGACCTTCGCGCGGACCAACTGCGCACCGTCACCGCTCCGCAGGATGATCCGGAACGGACCGGAGGTAGGTGCGACGTAGTCGGGACCGGTGCGGGGCTGCCACTCCTGCAGGGCGGGAATCGTCTCGGGCAGTACGGCGAGGGAACCCTGATCCGTGGCCGCAGCGGAGGAAGCGGTCGTCGTGGTGATGCCCGTGGCCAGGGCGGCTCCGCCGGCAAGGGTCAAGAAATGCCGTCTGGGCAGGTGTGCAGTCATGATTCCTTATCCTTCGGAGAAGACCGGGTCGACGAAGTAGTTGCGGGCCTGGTACGAGAGCGTGGGGAAGGTGCCGGCGGACAGCGCGTAGATGCCGGCCGGCTGACTCGTGCGGGTGAAGAGCGTGCCGTTCGCGCGGGCGCTCGCGAGCCCTTGTTCGGTGGCGCTGAAGCCGCCGCCCGAGCTGTACGAGATGACGTAGTCGGCGCTGGCCTCGATGGTGACCGGTTGCGCGAACCGGACTTCCTGCCAGCCGCCGGCGCTCTCACCGGTGAAGGTCGCGCTGGTCAGCTTCTGACCGGACCCGGTCCACAGCGAACCGACGTGGGTCCCGGTGTTGTGCGTGCCCTTGAAGAACCGCACGCCGTGCACCTTGCCGCCAACCGACGAGCCGAAGCGCATGCCCAGCTCGAGCGAGGTCCCTTCGGTGACACCGAACACGGGCGCCTCACCGACATTGAACAGCGTGTACGTGTCCGGCTGGAAGATCACGTCGACCCAGTAGTTCGTGTTCTTCCAGCTCTGCGTCGGGTACCACGTCGGTCCGTGCGAGAAGTAGCCGGCCGCGGTCGGCGTGTGCAGTACGCCGTTGTCCTGGGTCCGGCCGTCGAAGAAGTTGTGGTTGTACCCGAAGGACCCGGCCGGCGAGTGGTACGAGACGGTGTAGTTGCCCCCAGCATCAATCCGGACCGGCTGCGCGAACCGCACCTCCTGCCAACCACCCGAGGTCTCACCGGTAAAGGTTGCCGTCGCCAACTTCTGCCCGGACGGCGACCACAGACTGCCAGTGTGTACGGCGACATCCCGCGGCGCCTTGTAGAACTTCACCCCCAGTACGACGCCCGGCCGGTCGACCCGGAAGCGCACCCCGAGCTCGGACTCGCGCAGATCGGAGTACCACTCGACCCCCGGACCGTCCTCGTCGTTGAACAGCGACCGCGGATAGGCGATGCTCGGCGGCTTCGCGACTGTCAGCGGCCATTCGCCGACGATGCTCTGCCCGCTCGTGGTCCGCGCCACGAAACTCATCGCCAGCTTCTTGCTGTACGGCAGCACCGCGGCCGGGGTGAACGTCGCCGTCCGCGTCGCAGCGTCGTACGTCGTCTGCCCCGGGATCCCGGTCTCGCTGCCACCTTCGCGGATCTGGACCGAGCTCGGCACGATGTCGTCGTACAGGGTGATCTGCAGCTTGCGCTGCGGCCAGACACTGGTTGCTCCGGGCAACGGTGATGTGGTGAACCGGCCGACCGGGAAGAGCGGCGGCCGTCCGACCGTCCGGATAAGCTCCGAGAAGCCGCTGTCGTAGGTGTCGGCCGGCCGCGGCGAGTCCCACAACACCTGTGACAGCGAGCGGAACGGCTCGGTCAGCAGGTACGACTGCAGCTCCTCGTGCTCGCTGAACGGCATCGTCCACAGGTGCAGCTTGGCCCCGCGCAATCCGGGGTGGTTCCGGTCGACGGTCCGGTCGGTGAAGCGGCCGGGATGGAACTCGTTGTAGAGCCGCCTCGGATCCGGCACCCGCCGCGGCGACTCGGTCGTCGCCGGGTCGTAGTACAGGAAGTCGCCGTTGGAGTTGTGGACCAGGTACCCCTCGGTGAGGAGCTGCTCGGAGGTCTTCCGGCCCTCCCAGCTCACCCAGTGCTCGACGACGATGTTCTTGTTCAGCGGAGCAGCGGTGATGCTGGTGAGCAGGCCGTCGTTCCAGATCCGCATCTGCTTGCCGCTGGCCCGGACTGTCTCGTTCATGTCGTTCAGGAAGCCGGTGAACACATCCACCGGCTGCGCGGTGCTGCCGAACCGCTCCTTGGCCTTGAGGCCGAGCTGCGGGAACAGGTCGTAGCGGACCCTGGCGTTCTGAGTGAAGTCGGTGATGTACTCATCCGCGCCGAGATGCCAGTACGGCGTGGTGAACTCCCGCAGGTTCGGCGCGAGCACCTCGTTCCGGCCGTAGTCGTAGGCCGCGTCCTTACTGATATCCATGTGCGAACCCCAGTTCGGCAGCTTCAGATCCGGCCGGTTCGCAAGCAGCTTGTCCATGTGCCCGGGCATCCCGGTCAGCGGGACCAGGCCGATGTTGTACTTCGCGGCGTACGCCTCGATCTCCTTCGCCTGGGCCAGCGGCGCGGTGTCGTAGCCGATGTTCACCCACAGCATGTTCAGCTTCAGGTAGGCCATCTCGTCGAGCTGCCCCTTCCACCAAGCGGTCGTGTAGAACCGGGCCGCGTTGGCCACCAGGAAGCCGCGCTCCGGGTACTTCGGCCAGTCCCGGGCCACTCCCCCAGGCACAGTCGTCGCCTGCTTCAGCCACTGCACGATGGTCTGGGCTGCGTGGAAGACGCCGGCGCGCTGCCCGCTGACCTCGAGCGCGGCACCGACCTTGATCTCGTACCCCTCGCTGTTCACGACCGCGGCGGCCAGGCTCAGCACGACGTCACCGGCCGCCGGTGCCGGTGTGTCCTGCACCTCGACCTGAGCGGGCCGGTTCAGAGCCTTCGCCAGCGCGGCCGCCAGCGTCTCAGCGGCCGGACGCAGCGCCGCGGCGTCAGCACCCCGAACGATGATCCGGACACTGGAAGGAGCGACGTACTGGCCACTTCCGGCAGCCCACGACTGCAGCGCGGGGATGGTCGGCGGCGGTACGGCGGTCGATTGGGCCGCGGCCGGAGTAGCGGGGCCGGCGACCAGCCCGGCCAGGGCAGCACCACCGGACAAGGCGAGGAACTGACGACGGGGCAGGTTCGGCATCGGACGCTCCAGTGGGCGGGGGAAGGTCTAAAGCTTCGAAATATCGAAGATGAATCTCCATATGTGAGCATAAAAGCCGCCTCCGTCGAGCACAAGAAACCGGCCTGGCCTTTACACGGACGTCGAAAGGTGTTCTATGAGAGCGCTCTAGTTCCGGAACCGTCTACCCCTTGATCTGAGCGGCCGCAGCGCCCAGAGTCAGGCGCGACGCGGGCGCGCGCCCGCGCTGAGCTCAGGAGAGTCGCCCATGCCCAGGTGGCCAATTGCCAACAGATCCAGACGCCGACAGTGCAGACGGCGGAGGGCGGTGGTCGCAGCGGTCGCGCTGCTGGCCGGCACGCTGGTGGCCGGTCCGGCCGTCGCCGCCGATCCGACGCCGCTGACGCTGGCCGCCTTCGAGGGAGCCGAGCCGTTCGCGTCACCGCCGAACCCCGGCATCTTCGGCTGGGGCAGTGACGCCGACGACCCGCCGACGATGGAGCTCCAAACCCGCGCCGACGCACCGGCAGGCGGCTCAGTCCTGCACGGCACGTACAACATCAGCGGCTGGGGCGGTTTCACCCACGACATCACCTTCGACCAGAACCCCGGGAACTGGTCGGCCTTCAAGGGCATCCGGTTCTGGTGGTACGGCCAGAACCCCGCGCAGACCGAGCCCGGGACCGGGAAGCGGATCTTCTTCGAGATCAAGGACGGCGGCGCGAACGCCGAGGCGTCGGAGCTGTGGAACACCAGCTTCACCGACGACTGGCAGGGCTGGCACCAGGTCGAGATCCCGTTCAGCGAGTTCGTCTACCGCGGTGACTACCAACCGGTTGGTGGTATCGATCAGGTCCTCGGCCTCACCCAGATGTGGGGTTACGCGTTCACGATGCCCGGTGGTGCACCCGGTCAGTTCCAGATCGACCAGGTGGAGACCTACGGCAAGGCCGACCCGGCCCTCAAGGCGAGCGTCAGCACGGATGCCGAGGTCTACCCGGTCAAGGAGGGCGGCAGCGCCCAGGTGAAGGTCGCGGTCACGTCCACGGGCGGCGTTCCGCTCGAGGAGCCGGTCACCGTCGCCTACACCGCAGGCAGCGGGACCGCCGGCGCCGACGACTACACACCGGCCTCCGGCACGCTCACGTTCCCCGCCGGTACGGCGTCCGGTACGACCCAGACCGTCACTGTGGCGACCCGGAAGGACGCGACCGCCGAGGTCGCCGAGACGATCCCGCTGGAACTGACCGTCACCGGCGCCAAGTCACCGGCGACCCAACCGGTCGTGGTGATCGACGCTCACGACCTGCCGTATCTGAACCCGAAGCTGCCGATCAAGAAGCGGGTCGACGACCTGCTCTCCCGGATGACGCTCGCCGAGAAGGTCGGCCAGATGACCCAGGCCGAGCGGAACGCGCTCAAGACCCGCAGCGACATCTCGACGTACGCGCTCGGCTCGTTGCTGTCCGGTGGTGGCTCGGTGCCGACGCCGAACACAGCAGCTTCGTGGGCCGCGATGATCGACACCTTCCAGCGGAGCGCGCAGGCCACTCGGCTGCAGATCCCGCTGATCTACGGGGTCGACGCCGTGCACGGACACAACAACGTGGTCGGCGCAACGATCCTGCCGCACAACATCGGCCTCGGCGCGACTCGTGATCCGGACCTGGCTCGCCGTACCGGTGAAGTGACCGCGACCGAGGTCCGCGCGACCGGTATCCCGTGGGACTTCGCGCCGTGTCTGTGCGTGGTGCGCGACGACCGCTGGGGCCGGGCCTACGAGGGGTACGGCGAGGACCCGGCACTCGTGGACGCGATGGCCACCGTCCTCACCGGCATGCAGGGTAAGGCGGATGGCAGCCAGCTGAAGAACAAGGACCGCGTCCTGGCGTCGGCGAAGCACTACGCCGGCGACGGAGGGACGACGTACGGATCGTCGACGACCGGTGGCTACACGATCGACCAGGGCATCACCCAGGTCACCCGTGAGGAGCTGGAGCGGTTGCACCTGGCACCGTTCAAGAAGGCGGTCGACCTCGGCGTCGGCACAGTGATGCCGTCGTTCTCGAGTGTGTCGATCGACGGTGCGCCGGCGGTGAAGATGCATGGCAACGACGAGCTGATCAACGGCGTCCTGAAGGACCGGATGGGTTTCAAGGGCTTCGTGATCAGCGACTGGGCGGCGATCGACCAGCTGCCCGGCGACTACGCGAGCGACATCCGGACCTCGATCAACGCCGGCCTGGACATGATCATGGTGCCGGCGCGGTACCAGGACTTCACGCAGGGGCTGACCACCGAGGTCAGCGCCGGACGGGTTCCGCTCAGCCGGGTCGACGACGCCGTACGCCGGATCCTCGGCGAGAAGTTCAAGCTCGGTCTGTTCGAGAAGCCGTACTCCGACCCGGCGCTGCTGTCGTCGGTGGGCTCGGCCGCACACCGCGCGGTCGGCCGTGAGGCGGCGGCGAAATCCCAGGTATTGCTGAAGAACGAAGGTAATTTGTTGCCGCTGGCACCGACCTCGAAGGTCTACGTGGCCGGCAGCAATGCCGACGATCTGGGCAACCAGATGGGCGGCTGGAGCATCACCTGGCAGGGCAAGTCCGGCGCAACGACCACCGGTACGACGGTCCTCGCCGGGATCAAGGAAGTGGTGCCGTCGGCAACGTTCAGCGTGGACGCCTCGGCACCGCTGACCGGTCATGACGTCGGTGTGGTCGTAGTCGGCGAACGCCCGTACGCCGAAGGTGTCGGTGACGTCGGCAACGGTCACGACCAGTTGCTGTCGGACGCCGACAAGGTTGCCGTGGACAAGGTTTGCAGCGCGATGAAGTGTGTCGTGCTGACCGTGTCCGGCCGGCCGCAGGTCGTGTCCGACCAGCTCGGCAAGATCAACGCCCTGGTGGCATCATGGTTGCCGGGCACCGAGGGTGCCGGGGTGGCCGACGTACTGTTCGGCAAGAAGCCGTTCAGCGGCCGACTGCCGGTGAGCTGGCCACGAACCGAAGCTCAGCAACCGCTCAACGTCGGTGATGCGTCGTACGACCCGCAGTACCCATATGGCTGGGGTCTGACCACGCAGGCGGCAGCTCGCCAGAAGCTCACCGACGCCCGAAACACCTTGCTCCGCAAGCACGACCCATACGCACTCGCAGCCGCCGTCGCAGCGTCGATCGCCCTCCAGGTCAAGGACTGGTCAGGGCCCCAGGCAACTATCGCCCTGGCCGCACTGCAACAGTCCGCCAAGCACCTCGACCGCACCAAGGTCGACACCTTCGCCGAAGGTGACGCCGTTGTCAGCGCAGCCCGCTACATCACCCAAACCAAGATCGGCCAAAACCTCACCGAACCCACCTCCAAACTAACCGCAGACGCCGAACACGCATCCCTAACCGGCCAGCTGGCCACCGCCGTCGCCAAACTAACCGCTGCCTACAAAACGAAGTAGCTTCACAACGTCCGAAGGATCGGAGGGCCCGCCTCCGGTTCTTCGGACGTTGCGCGCAACCCCGAGCTAACGTCCGAAAGATCGGAGGGCCCCCCTCCGGTTCTTCGGACGTTAGGTGGGGATGGGGGTGCGGGAGCGGAGGCGGCGGAGCATGCGGGCGTCTTCGAAACCGACTGCGCGGGCGGCGGCCTCGATGGTGCTGCCGTGGCCGATGAGGTGTTCGGCTCGTTCCAGGCGGAGGAGTTGCTGGTAGCGGAGTGGGGTGAGGCCGGTGGCTGTGGTGAACATGCGGGTCAGGGTGCGTTCGCTGACACCGACCTGGTCGGCGAGATCCGCGAGCAGCAGGCGTTCGGCGTACCGGGCGTCGATGACGTCCTGGATCCGGTGGGCGAGATCGCTGAGGTGGCCGCGGTGCCGCAGCATCGCGCTGTCCTGCAGTTCGTCGCCGTTGCGGCGGGCGTAGACCACCATCTCGCGTGCGATCCGAGCTGCTGCTTCGGCGCCGCGTGCGCCTGCGACCAGATGCAGGGCGAGGTCGATGCCGCTGGCGATTCCGGCGGAGGTGATGACGCGGTCGTCGACGACGTACAGGACATCCCGGACAATCGTCGCCCGCGGGTAGCGAGCGGCCATCATGTCGGTCAGGTCGTGGTGGGTCGTGTAGCGGCGGCCGTCGAGCAGACCGGCCGCACCGAGTGCATCGGCCCCCGAGCAAACACTCGCCACTGATCCCCCGGCCGCATGGTGATCCCGAAGACGTTGCTGGAACGCAGCGCCGATCGGCGGCACCGGTAGCAGGCGCGGCGAGCGCCAGCCCGGTACGACGACGAGGTCGTCCGGACCGAGCTCCGGCCACTCCGGTTGTGTCTTCAGCGGCACGCCTTGCGCGGTCATGACCTCCTCGGCTTCGGCCACATACGTCAGCTCATAGCCGTAGCCGAGGGTCTCGGCCGTCGAGAAGACCTGCGCGGGCCCAGCCAGGTCCAGCAAGTGCAGCTTCGGCACCAGCACGAAGACGACCCGGATACTCCCCATTCGGTCAGGATGACACGGGTACGGCGGTCAGTTCGTCGAGTGTCCGGATGGTGGCGAACCGTCCCGCGAGGGCGTACTCGGTACGTTCGGTGACGGCCTCGGCGGACAGGGTTCGGGGATCGGCGAGGATCTCCTCGACGGTCGCGTCCGCGGGCAGGGTCCAGTGCGGCAGCGGCATCGTCGCGCACGCCTCGGTGACGAACACGACGTCGTACCCGAGGTCCGATGCGACGCGAGTGGTGGTCTCGCAGCACTGCTCGGTGCGGATGCCGCTGACGACGATCTCGGTGACACCGTGCTGGGTGAGGAGCTGCTGCAGATTCGTGGTGGTGAAGGCGTTGTGCGCGGTCTTGGCGATCACCGGCTCGCCCTCGGCCGGTTCCAGACCCTCGATCAGGCGGACGTGCCCGCTCGCCGGATCGAACGGCGTACCGGTGCCTGGTTCGGTGTGCAGGACCCAGACGACCAGGTCGCCGGTTGCCCGGGCCGCGGCCACCAGTCGATTGACGCGGTCGGCGATGTCGGGGTGGTTGACGACCTGCCAGCTCGGGCGGACCCGGAAGGATTCCTGGACGTCGACGACGAGAAGTGCGGTTCGGCTCATGGCTCCATCGTCACGGATTGTCGCCTCGCCGAGTAGGCCCGATCGCGGCGGGCAGCGGACCGATCCGGTCAGCTGACTACGCAGAGTTTGCCATCGTTGGAGAGGTCGGACGAATTCACACCGTTCCGAACTATTCCAAACACCGGACCGGAGTGCTTACAGTGCGCGGGGCGGCACTGGAAACGCTCCCGCCGCCGTTGTCGACTGAGTGAGGGGAATGCGATGCCCGATCACCTGCCTCGCCGTCAGGTACTCCGAACGGCCGGCGCCCTGGGCCTGGGCGCTGCCACCGCCGGAGCCTTGACCAGCACTGCAGAGGCCACCAGTGCGGCGGATAGGTTTGCTCCCATGGGCGCACATCACGGCAAGCTGGAGATCCGCAAAGATCCGTTCGGGACCACGCCGGACGGCAAGAAGGTGGACGTCTACACCTTCGGCAACGGCCGGGTCACCATCTCGATGCTGACCTGGGGGGCCACCATCCAGCGGGTCGAGACACCGGACCGGCGCGGCCGGGTGGAGAACATCAGCCTCGGCTTCGACAACCTGCCCGACTACGCCGCACTCAGCCCGTACTTCGGTTCCACCATCGGCCGGTTCGGCAACCGGATCGCGAAGGGCAAGTTCTCGATCGACGGGACGTCGTACCAGATCCCGATCAACAACGGCGAGAACGCACTGCACGGCGGTACGACGGGCTTCGACAAGCGGGTGTGGTCGGCCAAGATTGTCCAGTCGCCGAAGGCGGTCGGCGTGGCGTTCAGCTATGTCAGCCCGGACGGCGAGATGGGCTTCCCTGGTGAGCTGGCCACGACCGTCACGTACACCCTCGACCGCGACGACAACCTGCGGATCGACTACCACGCGACGGTCAAGGGCAAGCCGACCATCGTGAACCTGACCAACCACGTCTACTTCAACCTGGCCGGCGAGGGCAGTGGCTCGATCGACGGCCACGTGCTGCAGCTGAACGCCCCGAAGTACACACCGGTCGAGACCGGCCTGATCCCGACCGGCGAGATCGCGCCGGTCGCCGGGACGCCGTTCGACTTCACCAAGCCGACCACGATCGGCGCGCGACTACGAGGCGACCACCCGCAGCTTGTCGTCGGCCGTGGATACGACCACAACTTCGTGCTCGGCGACAAGGCCGACGCGGACGGGATGCGGTTCGCGGCCCGCTTCTGGGAGCCGACGGAGGGCCGCACGGTGACCGTGCACACCACCGAGCCCGGCGCCCAGTTCTACAGCGGCAACTTCCTCGACGGCACCTTCCGCGGCATCGGCAACAAGGCCTACCGCCAGGGCGACGCCTTCGCCTTCGAGACCCAGCACTTCCCCGACTCCCCCAACCAGCCGAACTTCCCGTCGACCGTCCTCCGCCCCGGCCAGACCTACCAGTCAACAACCACCTACACCTTCGGCACCAAGTAGCCCCGCTACCCGCTAACGTCCGAAAGATCGGAGGGCCCGCCTCCGGCTGTTCGGACGTTAGCCCCGGCTCCCGATTAACGTCCGAAAGATCGGAGGGCCCGCCTCCGGCTGTTCGGACGTTAGGGAACCTCCAGCAACCGCCTGGCCCCCCGCCGAAACGGTCGAACCGTGCTCAACGTCGTACCAAGTCGCGCAGGGGCGACCCATCAGGCTGTCTTCGTGCTGCCGGCGTCGATGAGGTAGTCGGCGCCGGTGATGCTCGCGGTCAGCGGGGAGCACAGCTGCACGACGAGCGCGGCCACTTCGGCGGGCTCGATCAGCCGGCCGGTGACCATGCCGGTCTGCTGCGGAAGCGCCGCGAGCAAGTGCTCCTGCGGGATGCCGAGCTGCTTGGCGAGCTGACCGCCGTACCCCTCGGGTGAGGTCCAGAGCGCGGTTCGCACGGCGGCCGGTGAGACCGTGTTGACGCGGACACCCTGCGGACCGAACTCCTCGGCCAGCGCCTTCCCGAGTGCGGTGAGCGCTGCCTTGGCAGTTGTGTAAGGCACCGGGCCGCCGGACGGGATCCGCGCGCCGACCGACGACAGGTTGACGATCGAGCCGTGCTGCCTGACCAAGCTCGGCAGGGCTGCCCGCGTCACCCGGACGGTGGCGAAGTAGTTCAGCTCGAAGACCGCCGCCCAGGTGGCGTCGTCGAAGTCGAGGAAGCCGGCCCCGAGTTCGCCATCGCCACCACCGACGTTGTTGACCAGCAGGTCGAGTTCGCCGAACTCCGCGAGCGCTGCGGCAACCGCCTGCTCGGGCCCACCCGCCGTACCAAGATCAGCCTGTACGACGAACGCCCCGGTCGCGCGCAGTTCCGGCGTACTGGTCCGGGCGACCGCGGCGACGCGAACTCCTTCGGCGACGAGCTGCTCGACCACGGCCAGGCCGATTCCGCGGCTGGCGCCGGTGACGAGCGCGGTCTTGTCCTTCAGCTGCAGATCCATGAGCTTCTCCCTAATTGCATCTCCGTTGACCTCTTCAAGGTACAACTTGCATCACAGATGATGCAAGTAGCGCCAGAGACGCATCTGCCAGGTAGTCTGGAGCGCATGACCGAGATCAGGCTGCGCGCGGACAGCGCCCGGACCGTGCTGACGATCCTGGAAGCGGCCGAGCGCACCCTGAGCCGCAAGCCGAACGCCACGATGGAGGAGATCGCCGCCGCAGCCGGCGTCGCCCGCACCACCGTGCACCGCCGGTTCGCCACTCGCGAGGCCCTGATCACCGCCCTCGCCACCTGGGCCGCTCAGCAACTGTCCGACGCCGTCGACGCGGCCCGCCCGGACTCCACGCCCCCACTGATCGCCCTCTACCAGGCGACCGCCAACGTGCTGGCCGTCAAGCTCTCCTGGGGTTTCGCGATGAACGCATCAGTTGCCCCAGGCAACGAAGCCGAGCGGATCCAGGCCGGCGTCCTCGAGCGCTGCGACCACCTCTTCGCCCGCCTCGCCGAAGCCGGCATCCTCCGCCCCGGCATCACCCCGCTCTGGGCCCGCCGCGTCTACTACGCCCTCCTGCACGAGGTCTGCGAGGAAGCAGCCCAGCACCCCGACCAACCGCTCGACACCAACCTCACCGCCACCCAGGTCATCGAAACCCTCCTCCACGGCGTCGGCACCCCAGGCACCACCCTCTAGCTCACCGGCGCCAAACCGTGCCCTGACGGTCGCGGCCGATCCACTGCTCCAGGGCAACTACTTCGGCTGCGACACCCAGCTCGCGCTCGAGCAGCCAGCAGGCGAGGTCCACGCCGGCGAACCAGCCGCTGCCGCAGGTCACCAGGTCGCCGTCGTCGACGATCCGGGCATCGATGACCTCGGCCCATGGCTTCAGCAGGTCGTAGCCGGGGCGGTGCGTCGTGGCCGGTCGACCGGCGATCAGGCCGGCCGCTCCGAGAAGAATGGCGCCGGCGTCGATCCCGGCCAGGATCAGCCCGTCGCCGCCCACCTGCTTGGCCGCCGCAAGCTGCTGCGGGATGACACCGCGCTCGATCTCCTCCTCGATCCACCCGCCGGACACGGCGAGGACGCGAGCAGTCTCCGGCGACCACAGCTCCAGATCACCGATGGTCGTGCCATAGCAACCGATCACCGAGGTGGCTCCGTCCGCGGTGACGAGCCGCGGGTCGACCTCGACCCCGCGCCGCTTCACAGCGGCGAACACGGCATACGTCGCCAATGCGTCCACCTCGGCCACTCCATCGAACATCAGCACATCGATTCGCATGCTCCCACCCTGGCGTCGTACGCCTCGGCCGAGGAGTGGCGGGAAAGACATGATCAGGTAGATTCAGGCCATGCTCACGGTGGCCGTCCTTGCTCTCGACGGCAGTGTCGGACTGGAGCTGGCAGGCGCGTGCCAGGTGTTCACCACGGCGGTCGACCCACGCACCGGCACCGACTTGTACGACGTACTCGTGTGCGGCGCGGGTGGTACGACGGTGGTGGCGCATCGGCAGCCCATCTTCCGGGCGGACCCGCCGTACCCGCTGAGTGCTGCGTTGCGGGCAGACACGCTGATCGTGCCGGCTGCCTTCGAGGCTGCGCCGGAGGCGGTCGAGGTTGTCCGGGCAGCACATCAGCGGGGCGTCCGCATCGCGTCGATCTGTACTGGCGCCTTTGTGCTGGCGGCCGCCGGTCTGCTGGACGGGCGCCGGGCGACCACCCACTGGGCGCACGCGGCCGAGCTGGCCCGGCAGTACCCGGCGATCGACGTGGTCACCGATGCGCTCTACCTGGACGACGGCGATCTGCTGACCTCGGCGGGAATCACCGCGGGACTCGATCTCTGCCTGCATCTGGTCCGTCGTGACCACGGCTCGGCGGTCGCGGCGCAGGTGGCGCGACAGTTGGTGATGGCGCCGCACCGAGCTGGCGGCCAGGCGCAGTTCGTCACCGCACCTGTTGTCGAGGGCAACCATTCGCTGGAGCACGTACTGCACTGGATCCGGGACCAGCTGGCCGAGCCGCTCACCCTCGAGGCGATCGCGACGTACGCCTCGATGAGTGTCCGGACGCTGAGCCGGCAGTTCCGCGCGCAGACCGGGACGACGCCGTTGCAGTGGCTGATCCGGCAACGCCTGACCCGGGCACAGGAGCTCCTCGAGACCACGAACCTGACGGTCGACCAGATCGCCACCGCGACCGGGTTCGGCACCGCCGTACTGCTCCGCCAGCACTTCACGAAGACCTTCGAGATCACCCCGACCGGCTACCGCCGCACCTTCGGCGGACAAGCCTGAGCCCGCGCCGGTGATCGGCGCGGGCTCGGGGACGTCAGTTCGGCGAGGTGGTGGCCAGGCCGTGCTCGACGTCGTACTGCTGGATGAAGCGGGTGGCCATCGGCTCGCTGGAGGCGATGGCGGCGGCGAGGGCCTGCGCGGTGCGCTCGCGGTCCTCGGGCCAGTCGGCCAGTAGGGCCCAGGCGCGGGCACGCAGCTTCTCGAGAGCGGTCGGCTCGGGCTCGTCGTCGCCCTTGGGGGAATCGGCGGCGGCCCTGGGCTGCTTGGCCTTCGCGTCGGTGATGAGGGCCGGCGGCTCGGAGTCGGTGGGTCCGGCGAACGGTGACGGCGCGGCCGGCTTCTGCACGACCGGCTCGACCTTCTCCTTCGGCGCGGTCGGCTTGAGCTTGCCGTTGGCCTTCGCGCCGTTCTGTACGACGTGCTTCTGCTCGTCCTCGACCACGACCGCCTCGGCGACCGACTCGTCGGTGTTGCGGTCGTACGGCAGGTAGTCCACCGCCATCAGCTCACCGGTCATCGCCTCGCCCCAAGCACCTTCGTCGCGCAGCGAGACGCCGGTGTCCGAGGCCCGGAGCTGCCGCGCCCGCGGCGCCTCACCCTCGACCACCCAGACGGCTGCCCGCAGGTCGGGGTCGGGAGTCTCCTCCGGCTCCGGCGGCGGCGAGATCGCCTTGGTCAGCTTGTTGGTGATGACCTCGTAGTTGATCCGGTCCTCGAGCATGCCGGCCAGCCGGTCCGGGTCGTACGTCGTCTCGGCGATCTTCGCCAGCCGCTCGTCCTGGTGCTCGGAGCGGATGTACTCCGCGACCGTGCTCGCGATCGCGTCGCGGCGGGTCTTGTTCCGGATCTGATGCCGGGCCGCGTGCAGACTCTCGTAGAGGCTGTACCCGTGCTCGATCGCCAGCGACCGCGCCTGCCACGTCACCTTGGGCTCGCGCGCCCACTGGACGACGCCGTACACCGGTGAGGTCGTCATCATCTGCCCGGCGGTCCGCAACGCGTCGCGGCGGCGGGCCGAGCTGTGGATCAGCCACAGCACATAGGCGAACGCCGACAGGCCACCGAAGCCGAAGGCCAGGAAGCGCTCCTCCGGCCGCCAGTGCCCGACCACGTTGAAGACGACCGCGATCACGGCCGCGAACAACGACATCGCCCGGTAGGCGTAGGCCGTCTCGCCCTTGCGGCGACGCAGGTCGGCCAGCGCGGCGGTGGCGACACCACCGAGCTCGAGGACCGCCACCGCCGGAGTGACGAGGACGATCTTGAGGAACGTCGAGAAGCCGGCGTCGGGCCACGGGATGTGCGTGACACCCGCCCACACCTGTCCGACGAGGGCGGCCGCGGCCGCCGTGGCGTAGAAGGCGTAGGCGACCTTGTCCGCCCCGGTGAGGGGTACGTTCGCCAGTTCGCCAGTACTGGTGTTGCTGGTGTTCTCCTGCAAGACGTGGTCTCCTGACCGGTTTGGGCACTCCGGCAGTTCCGTCGCGGACGGCGGGGCTGACTGGTACGGCGGCACGAGGCTACCGGTTCCCGGCCCCGATAGGGGAGGCGAATCCGGAAACGTCTCGAACCTGCCCAATACCCTCGCCTTTACACGTCCGAAAGGCAAACTCGACAAAGTCACGCAGCCGCGCGGAGGGAAACCTCCTCCGCTGTGATCAGCCGGTGTACGGACAAACGGTCCGCAGTACTAAACCCAAGGTGCGCCGAGTTCGCGGAACAACGCCAGTTCGTCGGAGGCCCGGTCGATCCACTTCTCGACATCGCGGACGATCGGGTGCCGCTCGGCTCCTTCGCCTTGCCAGCGCACGCAGGCCTCCGGGATGACCGCCGGTTCGTCGGCCAGCCGGATGGCTTCGACGACGCGAGTGAAACCACCGGTCGCCGCGAACGAGCAATAGAGCGGTACGGCGGCGTCGGCGCGATGCGCGATCAGATTCTGCAACAGGTTGCCCCGGCCAAGGGTTTGCCTGCCGTCAGGGAGTTCGAGGGTGTCCGTGGTGTAGTTCAGTACGGCGCGACCTTCCGAGCCGTGCACGATCACCGCGGGGTCGGCGTGCTCGGCCGCGCACAGCGTCACCGCGATCAAGATCGACGTACCGCGGGCCGTCGTGATGCGGACCGTGGAGGTGTCGTCGGATTCGATGTCGTTGGCCCGGAACAGGTCGGTCTCGACCGAACGGATGTCGTCCACGCCGGTCGAACCGTCGAGCAGCAGAGCGGCCGCGGTCGAGTGCGCCAAGGGGTTGGTGACCGCACCGTCGACCACGGCGACGCCGTTCAGCGTCCGCCGGCCGGCCCAGGGCGCGCGGTCGAAGTAGCCGGCCTTCCGCAACCATTTGCCGGTGGCACTGATCCCACGGATCTCGCCGAGTACGCCGCCGGCCAGCAACTGCGCAAGCTGCAGAGTCGCGGCCGACGCCTGCGCCTGGAAGCCGACCTGGCACGCGCGACCGGTCTCTTCGATCACCCGGGACAAGTGATCGAACTCGGCCATCGACGCCGTCGGCGGCTTCTCCAGCAGGACGTCGGCCCCGGCCCGCATCGCCATCTCGGCCAGCGGGACGTGCGTCTGGATCGGCGTACTGATCACGACGACATCGACTTCGGTTGCCGCCAGCAACTCTCCGAGCGACGGATACACCGGTACGTCGACACCGTCGGGCGGCCGCGGATCGGCGACCGCCACCAGGTCGCCGTACTGGCCGGCATCGCGGACATGGGTCGCGCCGTGGCCGTGCACACCGGCCACGGCGATGCGGGTGCCTTTTATTTGAGTTCTCCGTTCACCTCGTCGAGGAACTGCTGCGCTGCCTTGTCCGGCGCGAGCCGTCCGAACAGCACCTCGGTGGTGTAGCGCTGGATGATCTTCTCCACCTGACCACCTCCGACCGGCGGCGCCGGTGAGGGCTCGCCGAGCTCCTTGCCGATGTCCTGGATGAACTTCGCCGAGGCCGCGTCGGCCGGCTGCAGCTTCGGGGTCACGGCGGCGCGGATCTCGGTGTTCGCCGGTACGCCGCGCTCGGCCAGCAGGATGTTGCCCGACGCCGGGTTGTTGGCCAGGAAGTCGACGAACTGCGCCGCCGCCTGCTGCTGCTTCGACCGCGCGGAGATCGACCAGAACATCGACCCCTTGTAGTACGAACCGTTCTTCGTGGCCTGCCCGGTCGTGCTCGGGATCCGGAGCAGCTTCAGCTCCTGACCGGACGCCTTGCTGAAGGCGTTCAGCTGGTTGCTCCAGCCGAAGCTCATCGCGACCTTGCCGGTGGCGAGGGAGGTCTGGTCGAGGGACGCGGTCATGTCCTGCGCGACGGTCTCCGCGGCCGGAATCGCCTTGCTGTCCCGCAGTTTCAGCACGTACTCGTAGAACTTGGTGACCTGCCCGGCCGAGACACCGACCTTGCCGTCCGGCGTCCACAGCGACTCACCGTTCTGGCGGGCCCACAGGTTCAGTCCGGCCTCGTTGGCTCCGATGACACCGGTTCCCCAGCCCTTGCCGCTGAGCTTGGCGGTCAGCTCGGCGGCGATCCGGTTGTAGTCGTCCCAGGTCCAGGTCGTGTCGTTCGGCAGGGCGACCCCGGCAGCCTTGAACACGGCGGGGTTCGCGAGTACGGCGAACGAGTTGATGCCTGCGTTCAGTCCGTACAGCCCGCCGTCGAACTCGCCGGCCCCGAGGGTGTCCTGCTCGAACTTGTCGGTCTTGAGGTCACCGGCCTTCTTCAGGTCCAGCAGCGCGCCGCGGTCGGCGTACTCGCGCAGGTACTTCTCATCCATCTGGATGACGTCCGGGGCGTCGTTCGCGGCGACGGTCGTCGCGAGCTTGTCCCAGTACCCGGCCCATTCGCCGTACTCGCCCTTGATCTTGATGTTCGGGTGTTCCTTCTGGAACGCCTCGATCGCCGACTGGGTGAGTTTGGTGCGCGCGTCGCTGCCCCACCAGGAGAAGCGCAGCGTCACCTCGCCATCCTTCGCGGCCGGACCACCGGAGTCGCCACCGCACGCGCTCACAGCGAGCAGGGTGGAGATGATTGCGGCGGCGGCCAGTGCCTTGAGACGTGTCATGGCAGGCTCCTTACTTGATACCGGTGGTGGCGATGCCCTTGACCAGGAAGCGCTGGCCGAGCAGGAACGCGAGGAAGACAGGGACCAGCGAGACGACCGACATCGCGAACATCGAACCCCAGGACGAGCTCGAGGTCGCGTCGACGAACGACCGCAGGGCGACCGGCACGGTGTACATGTGCGGGTCGGTCAGGTAGATCAGCTGGCCGAAGAAGTCGTTCCAGGTCCAGATGAACGTGAAGATCGTCGTGGTGGCCAGGGCCGGCACCATCAGCGGCAGGATCACCCGCAGGAAGATCCCGGCCCGGCCGCAGCCGTCGATCGTGGCCGCCTCGTCGAGCTCGCGCGGAATACCGCGGATGAACTGCACCATCAGGAAGACGAAGAACGCGTCGGTGGCCAGCAATTTCGGCACGATCAGCGGCAGGAACGTGTTGATCCAGCCGGCGTGCGAGAAGAGGATGTACTGCGGCACGATCACCACGTGGATCGGCAGCATGATGCTGAGCAGCATGATCGCGAACCACATCTTCTTGCCGGCGAACTCCAGCCGGGCAAAGGCGTACGCGGCCATCGAGCACGAGACCAGGTTGCCGAGGATCGAGCCGAGTACGACGACCGCCGAGTTCAGCAGGTAGCGGGTGAACGGCTCGGTCAGCGCGTTCCAGCCCGCCTTGTAGTTCTCGATCCGCAGGTCCTTCACCAGCAGGCCGGGCTCGCGGAAGATCTCGTTGCCCGGACGCAGCGAACTGACGACCATCCAGATCAGCGGGTAGAGCATCACGAGGGCGGTGGCGATCAGTGCCAGGTGGATCAGCACCGTCCGCGGGCGGAGATCAATTCTCATAGAACACCCAGTACTTGGAGACGAGGAAGTTGACCCCGGTGAAGATCGCGATGACCACCAGCAGGAACCAGGCCATCGCCGAGGCGTAGCCCATGTCGAAGTTCCCGAAACCGCGGTCGTAGAGGTAGAGCGTGAAGAACATCGTCGAGTCCGACGGTCCGCCGCTGCCGCCCGAGACGACGAACGCCTGCGTGAACGACTGGAACGCGTGGATGATCTGCAGCACCAGGTTGAAGAAGATGATCGGGGTGAGCAGCGGGAGCGTGATCCCGAAGAACCTCCGGAGCGCCGAGGCCCCGTCGACCGCCGCCGCTTCGTAGTACATGGTCGGGATCTGTCGCAGGCCGGCCAGGAAGATCACCATCGGCGAACCGAACGTCCAGACGTTGAGCACCACGAGCGTGCCCAGCGCCGTACTGGGGTCCGAGATCCAGCCCTTGCCTTCGACCCCGACCAGCGCGAGCACCTGGTTGAGCAGGCCCTCGGTGCCGAACACCTGGCGCCAGAGGATCGCGATCGCGACACTCGAGCCGAGCAGCGACGGCAGGTAGAAGACCGAGCGGTAGAAGGCCATTCCGCGAACGCCGCGATCCAGGACCACGGCCAGCAGCAGGGCGATCGCGAGTTGCAGCGGGACCGAGACGAACACGTAGGTGAACGTCACCCGCAACGAGTTGTGCAGCCGCTCGTCGGAGAGCATCCGGGTGAAGTTCTCGAGCCCGACCCACTCCGGCGCCTGGATCAGGTTGTAGTCGGTGAAGGCCAGGTAGAGCGAGGCGATCATCGGACCGATGGTGATCAGGAAGAGCCCGAGCAGCCACGGCGACAGGAACAGGTAGGCCGTCAGGTTGTCCCGCCGCCTCATCGATCCTCCTCCTAGGGAAAGCGCTTCCCCTGTCGCCGGACAGCATGCCGGGAAACCGGTTCCTTGACAAGGGGTCGAAGCGGTTCGACCTGACCGCTTCCGGCCACCTGCAAAACTGTCCTGGTGACTTTTCATGCGGCGGTCTTCATCGCCACCAGCCTCGACGGATACATCGCACGGCCGGACGGATCGATCGACTGGCTGACCGAACGCGGAGAGCAGGCAGGTGACACCGGCTACGACGAGTTCATGGCCTCGATCGACACCGTCGTGATGGGCCGCAACACCTTCGAGAAGGTGCTCACCTTCGGCTTCTGGCCGTACGAGGGCAAACACGTCGAAGTACTCAGTACGACGCTCGACCCCGCGATCGACGAGCGGATCATCGTGCACCGCACCCTGGACGGCCTGGTCGAGACGCTCGCGGATCGCGGCGCCCGGCGGATCTACGCCGACGGCGGCGTGGTCATCCAGACCTTCCTGCGAGCCGGCCTACTCAACGAGCTGACCATCACCACCGCACCGGTCCTGATCGGATCCGGCCTCCCCCTGTTCGGTGCCCTCGACAACGACGTGACCCTCGTCCACAACGCCACCCGCACCCTGAAGGCAGGCTTCGTCCAGTCCGACTACACCGTCATCCGGTAGCCGGCCGCGGTAAAGCACACTGCCCCGGAGCAGAGCCAGCCTTCGCGTTCGCCCTGCTCCAACTCTTCCCAGAACGCAGCCGCCCGCCCCTCGTCGGCCAACGCGCTCACCCGGCTCCCGAACAGGAACCGCAGGAACGCGACAGTGTTCTGCAGCACGGTCGTCTCCAGCAGTACGTCGGTCAACCCAGCCCCGAGCAACATCCGCTGCAGCCGTCGCCCCGCGTCCGGGGTCGGCAGATCGTCTGCAAATTGGCGTTCGACCGATCGAACCAGCTCCCGGTCCGAGCTGTTCACGAACACGGTCGACGCATCCATCTCGGACAGCACCACCACCCCACCAGGCCGCACCACCCGCACCATCTCCCGTACGGCGGCCTCCGGATCGGCTAGCGCCATCAGCACCCGCTCCGCCCGTACCCGGTCGAAACCCGCGTCGGCGAACTCCAGCCGAGTCGCGTCCCCCACGACAAACTCGGCCGGCACCCCCACGTCCGCCGAACGCCGCCTCGCCTCGGTGACCATCGCCGTACTGACATCCACCC
>NZ_SMKA01000135.1 GCF_004348455.1 Kribbella albertanoniae | reverse complement strand
GGGCTGGACATCGTGGACCTTGGCGGTGGGACCGGTGGGTTTGCGGTGCCGCTGGCGGTGGAGGGGCATCGGGTGACGGTGGTCGACCCGAGTCCGGATGCGTTGGCGTCGCTGGAGCGGCGGGCTCGCGACGAAGGTGTGAGCGACCTTGTGCGTGGTGTGCAGGGTGACGCGGCCGAGCTTCCCGGGTTGGCGGGGGAGTCGAGTGCGGATGCCGTGTTGTGCCATGGAGTGCTCGAGTACGTCGACGATCCCGTGCAGGCGTTGCAGGCGATGGCGTCGGTGTTGCGGGCGGGCGGCGTACTGAGTCTGCTTGTTGCCCAGCGCAACGCGGTGGTGCTGGCGCGGGCGCTGGCCGGGCATCTTGCCGAGGCGCGGGTCGCCTTGCAGGATCCGGACGGGCGGTGGGGGACGAACGATCCGATGCCGCGCCGGTTCGACGAGGCCGGGATCAACGCGCAGCTCGCGGATGCCGGCTTCATGGTGCATACCGTGCACGGGGTGCGGACGTTCGCGGATCTGGTTCCGTCGGCGTTCGTCGACTCCGAGCCAGGGGCGGCCGAGTCGCTGGCCGAGTTGGAGCGGACTGCCAGCCAGCATCCGGCGTTCCGGGCGCTCGCCACGCAGCTCCACATTCTCGCCACTCGCTGACCTCAGTCACTCGCTGACATCGGTACGGCGCTCGGCCGGGCCAATGTTGCGGAGTGTGGTTGATCACGCCGTTTCTGTTCCGGGAGCGGTTCCGGCACAGAAACGGGTCCTGAAGGGCAGCTGAGCGGGCCCGATACGCCTCGGAACGGCCGGATCGAGGGGCTGTGATCAGGGGAGTTGTGGGACCGTGACGCGCGGGACAGGCGGTCAGGGTTTCGTGTGACGCTGGCGCGGCCTAGACTGGAGGCGGCCTATCGAGATCGCGCTCACCATGGAGGGATCGACGGTGCCCCTCTCGGAAGAAGAGCAGCGCCAGTTCGAGCAGCTCGAACGCGCCCTGGCAGCGGAAGACCCGAAGTTTGTCTCCGCCATGCGAGGGACCAATGTGCGCGCTTACTACAAGCGCCGGGCGGTGCTCGCCGGCGTCGGATTCGTGCTGGGCATCGCAGTGCTGATGACCGGTGCAATTATTCCCAATACGATCATCGGCGTCATCGGCTTCGTGATGATGGTCGCCTGTCTGTATGTCGCCGCGCTGAGTATGAAGCGGATCAGCAACGCGGGCGACGAGGACGACCTGCCACCCCCACCGCCGCCGTCGTCGAAGCGGCACCGGACCAAGCACGATTCCTCCGGCAGCTTCATGGAGCGGATGGAAGACCGCTGGCGCCGCCGGAGAGACGAAGACCTCTAGAACGCAGCAAACACCAAACACCCCGAGTCCCTGGTGGACTCGGGGTGTTGTCGTGCCGGGGGTGACGTCAGCTTGCGTGCCGGCGGCGGAGGATGGTGCTCCGCAGCCGGGCCAGCAGCAGGTCGAACTCGTCGAGAAGATCGGACGCCTCGGTGGTGCCACGGCTCAGATACCAGCGCCACGACGCCGGCAATAGCCGCCCGCGCCAGCGACGACGAGCCGGGGCCTGCTTCCACAGGGCCTTGCTGATGACCTTGGCGTCCGGTCGCAGGTCCGTGGCCAGATCCGCATGACCGGCGTACCGCATGGCTTCGACGGTGCGGGCAAGCCGCAGGGCCGACGGATGTGCGTCATCGGGCAGCTTGGTGACGAGCCATTCGCCGGTCTGCCGAGGCGTTGCCACCTCGCTCCAGTCCAGGCCGAGGTCCCGCGAAGTGTCGCGGATCTCTGACCAGAGTCCCTCGGCCGCGATCCGGCTCGGCGACCGGCTGAAGCGCCGGCGCCGGTTCAGGCTGCGCAGGATCCAGGGGATCAGCAGGACCAGTACGACGAGTGCCACGATCCCGATCGTCCGGGCGCCACCGTTGGTGAACCAGTTGCCGCTGTCGAAGGCCGCGGCCCCGTTGTCGTCGTTCAGGTTGCGGCCGTTCTCGGGCTTCTCGATCCCCGGGTCCTCGGTCTGTCCGGGCGTGGTCGGCGCGGTCGTCGGTGCCGTGGTCGGGCTGGTCGGGTTCGACGAGGGGACCGTCCAGTCCGGTGTGCTGGCGACGCGGGAGGCCGGGGTCGGCTCGAACCGGACCCAGCCGACGCCCTCGAAGTACAGCTCCGGCCAGGCGTGCATGTCGTGCATGCGGACCGTGTACTGACCGTCCTTCCCGGCCTGCCCCGGCAGGAAGCCGATGCCGACCCGGGACGGGATCCCGGCGATCCGCGCCATCAGCGCCATCCCGGTCGCGAACTGCTCGCAGTACCCGGTCTTGTTGTCGATCAGGAATTCCTTGATCGCCCTCATGCCGCTGCCGCGCTGGTTCGAGGTGCTGTAGGTGTAGTTGCCGTCGGTGCGGAACCACTTCTGCAGTGCGACGGCCATGGCGTACTTGTTGCCCTCGGCACCTGCCGTGATCCGCTTGGTGAGATCGGTGATCTCCGGCGGCACGTTGCGCGGCAGCCGGTCGGTGATCTGGTCCGGCGCGCCCCGCGAGGTCGCGTTGCGCAGCTGGTCCTCGGTCGGCCGCAGGTCGTAGGCGGTCACGTTGTACTTCTTGCCGCTGACGACGGCGCCGTCGGTCGAGGAGACGTCCAGCGAGGTGGCGTCGTACTGCCAGTTGCGGCGCAGCGAGATCGACTGGGTCGGGTAGGGGATCGGGGCGAACTGGGACCGGAAGACCTTGTTGATCTCGATCTCCATCTTCACCTTCGGCACCCGGCTGAGGTCGTTGGTGAATCCGGGCGGCGGGACGAGCTCGCTCTCGATCTTGCGGCCCCGGTTCTGCCGGTCGGAGATCCGCCAGGTGTTCCCGTCGAACTGGTCGAGTGCGGTCAGCCGCAGGTAGGTGCCGCCGGACGGACCGCCCTTGTAGGTCAGGGCGACGTCGTTCTTCCCGCGTTTGAGGTTCTTGCCCATGTCGAGCATCGGGTCGGTCGTGGAGATCGACGCACCGAGACCGGTACCACCGGTGCCGCCACCGGCCAGACCGTTGCCGATCACGCCCTCGGGCAGAGTCGGCAGGAGCGCCGGGATGAGCGCGGCCAGGGCGACCACACTCAGACCGATCCGCCGACCGGCCTGGCCGAGCGCAGACGCCTCGACCGGCTCGGCAGCGTCCAGGTGGGAGACGCCGGAGATCCGTCGGCCCCAGCGGCTGAGCCGGCTCCGGCCCTCGGCGGACAGCAACACGATGTAGCCGATTGCCGGCGGGATGAACAGCAGTGCAGGCAGTCCGCCGTGCACGGTCGCGGCCGGCACGGTGTACATGATCAGCAAGAGCAGTCCGGCCCACGCTGCCTGCCGTAGCTGGACGGCGATGACGTGAATGAGCAGACCGGTCGCCGAGATCACCGCGGTGGCGAACAGGAGCAGGTTGTCGTCCGGAGGCAGGGGAGCGCTGTACTGGTTGATCGAGTTCATCGCGCTGACCAGCTGCGAGTTGAACTCGATCGCGGTGGCACCGGTCGGCAGCAACCCGAACTTCAGCGTCTCCTTCAGGAAGAACACCGAGATCAGTTCGACGAGCACGATCAACTGCACCACCGGTACGACGACCCGTGGCGCGCGCAGATTCTGCAGCAGCACGCCGACGCCGGTGATCAGCGCGCACAGGAACGCGCTGATGAACAGGAACGGCCCCGAGAAGACCGGCGTCAGCACCAGCGACCCGAGCACGGTCGCGCCCCAAGCTGCTAAAGAGATTCTTGCGTGTCCGGTCATGCGATTCTCCCGGTCCGTAGTCCGAGTCCGGACCACACGGTGGGTAGCTGGTCGCCGCGGCGGACTCTGGCGACTCGCCAGCCGTTGCGGCGCAACTCGTTCTCGGTGGCGTCCGTGGCGGCGGTCAGGCGGGCCGCCTTCTCGGTCGCTTCGGCGCCGACCGCCCAGCTGGCCGCGTCGAGCACGAGGGCTACGCCGGTGGCCTGGCTGGTCCGCCAGCGGTTGAGTGCGGTGATGTCCTCGCTGGCGCAGGCGCCGAGGATCGCGATCACCAGACTCGGCTCCTGGGCGTGCCGGTCGACGGTGAGTAGTGGGCCGACCTCGGCGTACCGGTGCTCCTCGACGGTGGCGCACTCGGTGAGCAGTTGCTGTGAAGACAGCGGTTGGTGGACCGCGCTCGACGAGCGGTGGTTGATCGCGGCGAGGGTGGTCGGACCGCCGAGCATGGTGGTCGCGTACCCACGGCGGATCCGGTCGGCGCCGATCGAGGCGGCCGCGCTGACCGCCCACTCCAGGCTGGACGACGGGCCGTGGCCGTGGTGCGAGATCGTCCGGGCGTCGATGAAGAGTGCGCACCGGCTCTGCCAGGGCTGCTCCTCGCGGCGCACCATCAGCTCACCGCGGCGTGCGGTCGAGCGCCAGTGCACCCGGCGCAGGTCGTCACCGTCGCGGTACTCGCGGACGGTCGCGTCCTCCTCGCCGGCCGAGGCGATCGCGCGCGGCCGGTTCTCACCCGAGCCGGCCCGGTCCGCACCCAGCCGGATCTCGGGCAGCTTGTAGACCCGCGGCGTGACCAGGAGGTGCTGGCTGCGGGTAAACGTGCGGCTCGTCTCCACCAGACCGAACGGGTCGGCGACGGTGAGCATCAACGGCCCGACCTGGAAAAGTCCCCGTACGTCGGACTTCACCGGATAGGAGACCGTACGCCGCCAGTTCGGGCTGACGCGGTCGACGACGAACCGGGGCCGATGCCCGAGGACATAAGGAATGCGGTCCTCGAGCAGCAACAGCCCGGCCGGCATCCGGCCCTGGTTGCTCAGTGCGAGCTCGACTGTGGCCTGGGATCCGACCGCGATCTGGTTCGGAGTGAGGCTGCGGCGGACCTGCAGCCGCAACCTGGTCCGGCCGACCACCAGGGCAGCGACGACCGGAAGCGCGACGAGCAGGATGCCGACGCGCAACAGGTCCTTCTGCCCGAGCAGCAGCGCACACAGCGACGCGGTGATCCCGGCCGCCACGAACGCCCGCCCTCTGGTGGTCAGCCCGCGGAGTGCCTGCCGCATGGCTCAGTCCCGACGTGTGCGAGGCAGCGGCACCGAGGAGACCAGCCCGGCGACGATGTCGGCTGCGCCGCGCCCACCGAGATGCGCTTCAGCCGCGGGAAGGACGCGGTGCGCGAGCACCGGCACTGCCAGCTCCTGGATGTCGTCGGGCAGGACGAACTCGCGGGAGTCCAGCGCGGCCGCGGCCCGGGCTGCCCGGATGAGGTGCAGCGTTGCCCGCGGCGATGCCCCGAGACGCAGCTCCTGCGAACGGCGGGTCGCGCCGACCAGGCCGACGGCGTACTCCTTCAC
This sequence comes from Kribbella albertanoniae, assembly GCF_004348455.1. GTDB lineage: Bacteria > Actinomycetota > Actinomycetes > Propionibacteriales > Kribbellaceae > Kribbella > Kribbella albertanoniae. The sequence goes on along the minus strand of NZ_SMKA01000135.1, from coordinate 18,001 downwards.
CGACTCCGAGACGTGCACGGACTGCACGGTCTTCACCAGACGGAGGATCTGCTGGCCGTCGGTGACCGCCTGCAGATTCGCCAGCGGGTCGTCGGCGGCGTGACCGTCGAGCATCCGCAGCTCGGCGGCCGGCTCCGGGTAGCCCATCGAGACGCGGGCCATGAAGCGGTCGCGCTGGGCCTCGGGCAGCGGGTACGTGCCCTCCATCTCGATCGGGTTCTGCGTCGCGATCACCATGAACGGCGCCTCGAGCAGGTACGTCGTGGTGTCGACGGTGACCTGTCGCTCCTCCATCGACTCCAGCAGCGCGGCCTGGGTCTTCGGCGAGGCACGGTTGATCTCGTCACCGACGACGATGTTCGCGAACACCGCGCCGGGCTTGAACTCGAAGTCGCGGATCTCCTGGTTGAAGACGGAGACGCCGGTGATGTCGGACGGCAGCAGGTCCGGCGTGAACTGGATCCGGCGCACGGTGCAGTCGATCGACTTCGCCAGCGCCTTGGCGAGCATCGTCTTGCCGACGCCCGGTACGTCCTCGATCAGTAGATGACCTTCGGCCAGCAGGACGGTGATGGCGACCTCGACCACGTCGGGCTTGCCTTCGATCACCTGCTCGATCGCGCGGCGGACTCGTCCGGCGACTTCGGACAGTTCGTCGAAGTCGCCGCCTCCTGCCAGCGGGCTGGTCGCGGTGGTGCTCACCCTGAGTCCTCCCCATTGATTGACGGCCGACACATTCTCACCCGGAGTGAGGGTCGGACCTAGAGCAGCGGATGTTTCGTTACCTGGCGTTTCGGTGCCCCTCCCAGCGTACGGGTGGGGGAAATCCCGGGCGCGCCGTTCGACGACCGGAAAGGCCATTTGGTTCGCACTGTCGGTTCGCACCTTTCTTCTACCCGTTCCTCCACTTCTCCCCACCACTTCCTCCACTTCGCTCCACCCGGCCCCCGATCAGGTTGCTTCAGGCTCAGCGACACGCGGGACACGCCCAGCCGATTTGCGCTTGGAGTGGGGTGTAGGGGGCGGAATTTGGTTGACGGTGGGGCAAAGTGGAGTAAGGTGGAGCGCAGTGGAACCGAAGTGGTGGAAACAGCTCGCCTGAGACGGAGAGTCCGCAACGGGGAGGTGGAGCGTGTTCTTAGGAACTCACTTCCCCAAGCTCGACGACAAAGGACGGCTGTTCCTGCCGGCGAAGTTCCGGGACGAACTGGCTGAAGGCCTGGTGATCACCCGTGGGCAGGAGCGGTCGCTGTCCGTGTGGCCCGAGCGCGAGTTCGTCCAGCTGACCGAGCAGCTGAAGCAGGCACCGATCACCAACAAGGGTGCGCGGGACTACCTGCGGATGTTGTTCGCCGGAGCCTCCAACGAGGTGCCGGACAAGCAGGGCCGGGTCACCATCCCACCGATGCTGCGCGATTACGCGGGACTGGATCGCGACTGTGTCGTCATCGGGGCGATGAACCGGGTGGAGATCTGGAACACGGAGAACTGGAACAGGTACTCCCAGGAGCAGGAGCAGGCATTCGCCGACCTCTCCGAAGAGGTCCTACCGGGAATCTTCTAAAGCAAGAAAGAGCAACAAGAACAGTGAGCTAGCGGCACGCGAGCACACCGGCCGTCCGGTGAGATCACGGGTCCGACCTCCGACTTCGAGTGTTGACGCCACTTCCCCGGCGCCAAACGACGGAGTACTTCCCCGGACGTCGTACCCGCGATCTGACCGGACGGAGTCGTCTCCGCACCGCACTCCCGACAGCACTACAAGCAACGAACCTGCGGGGGCAGGGTCGCTCCCGCAGCGACGAGAAGGGTCGAGCTATGGACGCGTCGGAGCGGCATGTGCCGGTGATGCTGGAGCGCGTGGTCGCGCTGCTGGCTCCCGCACTCGCGCAGCCCGGCGCTGTTCTCGTCGACGCGACCCTCGGTCTCGGCGGTCACTCCGAGGCCTTCCTGCAGCAGTTCCCCCAGATCCGGCTGATCGGCCTGGACCGGGACCCGGCCGCGCTGCGGCTGGCCGGTGAGCGGCTGGCGCCGTACCAGGATCGGATCACGCTCGTGCACGCCGTGTACGACGAACTGCCGCAGGTGCTCGACGAGCTCGGCGTACCGGCCATCGACGGCATCCTGTTCGACCTCGGTGTCTCCTCGATGCAGCTGGACGAGGCCGACCGTGGCTTCGCCTACTCGCAGGACGCGCCGCTGGACATGCGGATGGACTCGACCGGCCCGACCACGGCGGCCGACATCCTGAACACCTACAGCGCGGCCGACCTGGCTCGGATCCTGTTCCAGTACGGCGAGGAGAAGTTCGCCCGCCGGATCGCGGACCGGATCGTGCGGGAGCGCGAGACCGAGCCGTTCACGAACAGTGCGCGGCTGTCCGAGCTGGTGCGCAACGCGATCCCGCAGGCGGCCCGCCGTACTGGTGGTCACCCGGCGAAGCGCACCTTCCAGGCGCTGCGGATCGAGGTGAACGGCGAGCTCGAGGTACTGCGTCGGGCGCTGCCGAACGCGTTGCGGTCCTTGGCGCTGCACGGGCGGATCGTTGTGATGAGTTACCAGTCGCTCGAGGACCGGATCACCAAGCAGACGCTGGCGGCCGGCACCAAGACCGACGTACCGGACGACCTGCCGGTGATTCCGGCAGGCCATGAGCCCTACCTGCGGATCCTGACCCGGGGCGCCGAGCGGCCGACCGAAGAGGAGGTCGCGGTCAACCCGCGAGCGGCCTCTGCTCGCGTGCGGGCGGCCGAGCGGATCCGGGAGAAAGGAATGGTGGCCTGATGAGCACTGTGTTCAGCCCGCAGAAGGCGCGGGTCCAGCCGGCCACGCCGCCGGCGAAGCGGTCCGAGCCGAAGCTTCGCGTCGTGTACGGCGCTCCGTTCCGGCCACCGCGGATGCCGTTCGTCATCTTCGTCGTGTCGCTGCTCGCGGCCGGTCTGATCGGCCTGCTGCTGCTCAACACCGAGCTGCAGCGCGGCACCTTCGGCATCACGAAGCTGAACGACCAGGCCGGTCAGCTGCGCGACCAGCAGGAGCAGCTGGAGAAGCAGGTCCGGACGCTCGAGTCGCCGCAGAACCTGGCGGACCGCGCGCTGAAGATGGGCATGGTGCCGAACCCGAACCCGGTCTTCCTGCGGCTGTCCGACGGGCAGGTGCTCGGCGTACCCAAGGAAGGCAAGGCAGGGACCGGTAAGGCGATGTTCGGGCCGGGGACGCCGGACGGCGTGAAGCCTCCGGTCACACCACCTGCGACCAAGCCACCGGTCAAGAAGCCCAGCACCGCGACCACCAAGCCGCCGGTCAAGAAGCCGGTGACGCCGGGCGCCACCAAGCCCGGTACGACGAAGCCACCCGCCAACACGACCACCGGGGGATGATCGGATGACGGACCGACGGGGAAACGAGCCGCCACGCAAGGGCGGATCCGGCCGCGGCACACCGCCGCGTTCCACCCCGTCTCGTCCGTCACCCGCTACGGACCGCAGCCGCGCCACCCCGCAGCGTCCCGAGTCCACCCGCGAACGCCTCCTCCGTCAGGCGCGTGAGCAGGCAGAGGCTGAGCGCCGCGCCGCGGCCCGGGCCGAGAAGCGGCCGACCGGTGATGCGCCGCGCAAGCGAGCGGCTCCGAAGGCAGCAGGTCCCCGCAAGGAGGGTGCACCGACCCGCCGCCCCACCAGCGCAGCCGGTCCGCGGAAGGTCGCCGCCAAGAAGGCGCCCGCCAAGAAGACCGCTGCTGCGAAGAAGACTGCAGCCAAGAAGAGCACAGCGCGGAAGCGGCCGCCGCAGAACCGCCCGCAGCCGCGGCCGAAGAAGCCACGCGTGAAGAAGCCACCGCGGACGCTCAAGCTGGGCCGCTCGACGCTGCGGCTGCGGCTGACGTTCGGCGTGATGGCCTTTGTGCTGTCGCTGTTCGCCGGCCGCCTCGTCCTGCTCCAGGGCGTGGACCCGGACAGCTACGCGCTGGCCGCGAGCAAGGAGAACAACAAGACGTACGTCCTGCACGCGCCGCGCGGCTCGATCACCGACCGCAACGGCGTGGAGTTCGCGGTCACCGAGGACACGGTGGCGATCGTGGCGGACCCGAGCCAGACCAAGCCGGTCGCCCCGCAGCTGGTGTCGATCCTGGCGCCCAAGCTCGCCGGTACGACGACGCCGGCCGAACTGCTCAAGGCACTGACCGGGAGCGGCCGGTACAAGGAACTGGCCGAGAAGGTCAGCCCCCAGACGTGGAACGAGATCAAGGCCGAGCTCAAGGCCGGTAACAAGGTGATCGCCCAGCAGAACAAGGGCAAGCCGAACGACCAGAAGGCGCCGGCGTTGATCGGGCTCTACACCGAGGCGGACCCCATCCGCAGCCACCCGAACGGGTCGATCGCCGCAACCGTGGTGGGCGTCACCGGCGCCGACGGCAAGGGCCAGTCCGGTCTGGAGTACGGCTTGAACGGCAAGCTGTCCGGCCAGGACGGCAAGGCGATCTACGAGGTGGACCGGAACGGGAACAAGATCCCGAACGCGAACCACACCGTCGAGGAGCCGCGGCCGGGTGTCGGTGTCCAGCTGACCCTGGACCGCGACCTGCAGTGGTTCGCGGAGAAGCGGATCGAGGAGGCCGTCAAGAAGTACCAGGCCAGCGGCGGCACGGTGATCGTGTCCGAGGTGAAGACCAACCAGATCCTGGCGATGGCCAACTACCCGACCTTCGATCCGAACGGGAAGTACCAGTCCAGCGACCTGAACAACCCCGCGCTGGAGCGCACCTACGAGCCGGGCAGTGTGCAGAAGGTGGTCACGATGGCCGCGCTCGCCGATGCCGGCCTGATCGACCTGAACACCAAGCTCCGGGTGCCGGGCACGATCGACGTCCAGCGCCGTACGATCAAGGATCACTGGAACCACGGCGATCTGAACCTGACCATCGCCGGCGTGATCGCGAAGTCGTCGAACGTCGGCACCATCATGGCCGCGCAGCAGATGCGGATCCCGCAGTTCGTGAAGTACCTGCACGACTTCGGGTTCGGCGAGCCCACCGGGCTGAACTTCCCCGGTGAGAGCAAGGGCCGGCTGATGCAGGGCGACGAGTGGCCGGAGATCACCCGCTCGAACGTCGCGTTCGGCCAGGGCCTGTCGGTGAACGCGGTCCAGGAGGCCTCCGCGGTCAACGCGGTCGCGAACGGCGGGGTCTACGTGCCGCCGAAGCTGGTCCGCAACTGGATCGAGCCCAACGGCACCCTGACCCCGAACGAGGGGGCCCCACCGCGCCGCGTGGTGAGCGAGAAGGCCGCCAAGGAGGTCGCGACCATGATGGAGGCGGTGACCGCGGAGAAGGGCACTGCGCCGCAGGCGGCGATCGACGGCTACCTGGTGGCCGGCAAGACCGGTACGGCGCAGCAGGTGGACTCGGCATGCGGTTGCTACCAGAAGTGGGCGACTTCTTTTGCCGGATTCGCCCCGGCCGACAACCCACGGTTCGTTGTGTACGTCGTACTGCACGACCCGACGGGTGCTCGGGGTGGTGGCTTCCAGGGAGGTCCGGTGTTCCGCGACGTGATGAGTTACGCGCTGCAGAAGTATGCAGTCCCGCCGACGGGGGCGAAGCAGCAGAACGTCCCGATCACCTGGTGACCCAGCTGGTGACTGAGGGTCAGGTAGGTGTCACAGGGTCCGGAGCGGTAGCCTCTGGGCCCGTGTCCACCCCTACCGCCGCAGGCGGTGCCGTAGCAGCGATCAGACCCCGGCACGTGGTGCCGGTAGCCCTCTCCGACCTGGCGTTCCGCGTCGGGGCAGCCGCCCCTGACCGGCCGGTCGAGATCACCGGAGTCACCCTCGACTCCCGGTCCGTCCTCCCCGGCGACCTGTACGCCGCATTGCCCGGAGCGAACACGCACGGCGCGGCGTTCGCCACCAAAGCCCAGCAGGCGGGGGCAGCCGCCGTACTGACTGACCCGGCTGGTGCGGAGCGCGCTCGGGAGACCGGTCTGCCGGTGCTCGTGGTCGACAAGCCCCGCGACGTGCTCGGTGCGGTCGCCGCGCATGTCTACGGTGAGCCGACGAGCCAGCTGCGGCTGCTCGGGATCACCGGGACGAACGGCAAGACCACCACGAGCTTCCTGCTCGACTCGGTCCTGCGGCGGCTCGGACCGGCCGGAATGATCGGCACGATTCAGACCCGCGTCGGTGACGAGGTCGTGAAGAGCGTGCGGACGACTCCGGAAGCCACCGACCTGCAGGCGCTGTTCGCGGTGATGCGGGAGCACTCGGTGCAGTGGTGCTCGATGGAGGTCTCCAGTCACGCCCTGGCGATGGGGCGGGTGGACGGCGCGCGGTACGCGGTGGCCGGGTTCACCAACCTCACGCAGGACCACCTGGACTTCCACAAGACGTTCGAGGAGTACTTCGCCGCCAAGGCGTCGCTGTTCACTCCGGAGCGGTGTGATCTGGCCGTGGTGAACATCGACGACGAGTACGGCCGCCGCCTGGCCGCGCAGACCGTCGTACCGCTCGTGACTGTCTCTACGACGGGTGCGGCGGACTGGACGGTCGCCGACCAGCACCAGTCCGACCACGGCACGACCGTCATCGACATCCAGGGCCCTAGCGAGACGCTGACCGTGGAGATCTCCCTGCCGGGGGACTTCAACGTGGCGAACGCACTGCTGGCCGCGGTGATGCTGCGGCAGGTCGACGTCCCCGCCGAGGCGATCGCCGCCGGGCTGCGGGACGCCGCCGTACCAGGGCGGATGGAGAGGTTCACCCGCGACGACGGTCTGCAGGTGATCGTCGACTACGCGCACACACCGGATGCGGTCGCACTGGCGTTGCAGGCGGCGCGTGGCGCAACCAAGGGCCGGCTGTTCGCAGTCGTGGGCTGCGGTGGCGACCGTGACCCCGGTAAGCGGCCCGCCATGGGCGCAGCAGCAGCCCGTACGGCGGATGTCGTGATCGTCACCGACGACAACCCCCGCAGTGAGGACCCGGCCAGCATCCGGGCCGCTGCGATCACAGGCGCCCGGGAGGCGGTCCCGGCCGTCGACCTGCACGAGATCGGCGACCGGCGGCAGGCGATCGCCACCGCGATCGAGCTGGCCGGTCCGGGCGACACAGTCGTCGTACTGGGCAAGGGCCATGAGACAGGCCAGGACGTCAGCGGTGTGATCCACCCGTTCGACGACCGCGAAACCGTGCGTGAGCTGTTGGAGGCAGAGCAGTGATAGGCGTCAGGTGCGAGGAGATCGCCGCGGCGGTCAACGGCGAGCTGGCGGGGGTGGACCCCGCAGCCGTCGTCGACGGCGCCGTGGTGACCGACTCCCGTGAGGCCGTCCCGGGCGGACTGTTCGTAGCCCTCCCGGGTGAACGCGTCGACGGCCACGACTTCGTGGCCGCGGTCACCGAGTCGGGGGTCACTGTCTCGATCACGACTCGCCCGATCGACGGCTGTCCGTGCATCGTCGTTGCCGATCCGCAGAAGGCTCTCGGCGACCTGGCCGCACTGGTGATCAGCCGTCTGCCGGACCTGACGATCATCGGCCTGACCGGCTCGTCCGGGAAGACCAGCACCAAGGACCTGATCGCCCAGCTGCTCGCGCCCTACGGCCCGACGGTGGCGGCGATCGGTTCGCAGAACAACGAGATCGGGCACCCGCGGACCGCGCTCAAGGCGGACCTCTCCACTCGTTTCCTCGTCGCCGAGATGGGCGCGCGGCACGTCGGCGACATCACCTACCTCTGCCGGATCACGCCGCCCAAGGTCGGGCTGGTGCTGAACGTCGGCCACTCGCACATCGGCGAGTTCGGCAGCCAGGATGCGATCGCGGTCGCCAAGGGTGAGCTGGTCGAGGCGGTGCTACCGGGCGGCACGGCCGTCCTGAACGCAGACGACCCGCGCGTGGCCGCGATGGCCACCCGGACCGAGCAGAACGTCGTCACCTGGGGTGAGGCGCCGGACGCGGATGTGCGAGCCACCGACATCGAGCTCGACCCGCTCGGGCGGCCGTCGTTCACCCTGCAGATCGGGGGCGAGTCGCACGCCGTCCAGCTCCAGGTCATCGGGGAGCACCAGGTCGCGAACGCGCTGGCCGCGGCGGCCGCCGTACAGGCTGTTGGTTTGACGCCGGCGCAGATCGCCGAAGGGCTCAGCGCGGCGACGGCGGCCTCGAAGTGGCGGATGGAGGTGACCGAGCGCCCGGACGGCGTCACGATCATCAACGACGCGTACAACGCCAACCCGGAGTCGATGCGAGCCGCGCTCAAGGCGCTGGTTGCGATCGGCCGTGCGCGCGGTGCCCGGACCTGGGCGGTGCTCGGTCCGATGGGTGAGCTCGGCGACACGCACACCGAAGAGCACGACGCGATCGGTCGGCTTGCCGTCCGGCTGGATGTGCAGCGGCTGCTCGTGGTCGGCGAGGAGGCCCGCCCGATCCACCTCGGCGCGTCGCTGGAAGGATCGTGGGGTAACGAGTCCGCGTACGTCGACACTATGGACGAGGCACTCGAGCTGCTGGGCAAGGAACTGCAGCAGGGTGATGTGGTGCTGGTGAAAGCTTCCCGGTACGTCGGACTCGACAAACTGGCGACCGCATTGATCGAGGAGGGCGTGCAGTGATCTCGATCCTGTTCGGCGGCGCCGTCTCGATGGTGCTGACGCTGATCGGGACCCGGTGGGCGATCGCTGTCCTCGCGAAGCGCGGTTACGGCCAGGAGATCCGGACCGACGGGCCGACCTCGCACGCGACCAAGCGCGGTACGCCGACCATGGGTGGCACCGTCTTCATCCTCGCCACCATCGTCGGGTACTTCGCGGCGAAGCTGTTCACGATGACCGAGCCGAGCGCCTCGGCGCTGCTGGTGCTGTTCCTGTTCGCCGGGATGGGCGCGGTCGGGTTCGTGGACGACTTCATCAAGATCTTCCGCCAGCGCAGTCTCGGGCTGCGCAGCAAGGCGAAACTGGCCGGCCAGACGATCATCGCGGTCACGTTCGCGGTGCTCGCGCTGCAGTTCCCGGACGCACGGGGGCAGACCCCGGCATCGCCCTTCATCTCGTTCATCCGCGACATCACCTGGTTGCAGTTGCTGCCGGTCCTGGTGGTGATCTGGATCCTGCTGCTGATCAACGGCATGTCGAACGGTGTGAACCTCGCCGACGGTCTGGACGGCCTGGCCACCGGCGCGTCGATGATGGTGTTCGGCGCGTACACACTGATCTGCATCTGGCAGTTCAACCAGAGCTGCGCGACCGCGCCGGGCTCGAAGTGTTACGAGGTGCGGGATCCGCACGACCTGGCCGTGGTCGCCGCCGCGTTGACCGGCGCTTTGTTCGGGTTCCTCTGGTGGAACGCGTCGCCGGCCAAGATCTTCATGGGCGACACCGGGTCGCTGTCGCTGGGCGGCGCCGTGGCCGGCCTCGCGGTGATGACGCGCACCGAGCTGCTCGTGCTGCTGCTCGGTGGGCTGTTCGTGATGATCACGGCCTCGGTGATCCTGCAGGTCACCTGGTTCAAGATCACCAAGCGCACCTCCGGCGTGGGTAAGCGCCTGTTCCGGATGGCGCCGCTGCAGCACCACTTCGAGATGCTCGGGTGGGAACAGGTCAACGTCGTGATCCGGTTCTGGATCATCCAGGGGCTCTGCACGGTGATCGGACTCGGGCTGTTCTACGCGGAGTGGGTGGCCGGATGACCGCGCAGGGGCCGCTGTGATCTCGATCCTCTTCGCGGGCGCCGTCTCGATGGTGCTGACGCTGATCGGTACCCGATGGGCGATCGCGCTGCTGGCCAAGCGCGGGTACGGCCAGGAGATCCGGACCGACGGCCCGACGACGCACGCGACCAAGCGCGGTACGCCGACCATGGGTGGTCTGGTGTTCATCAGCGCGACCGTCGTCGGGTATTTCGCGGCGAAGCTGTTCACGATGACCGAGCCGACCGCCTCGGCGCTGCTGGTGCTGTTCCTGCTCGTGGGCTGCGGCGCGGTCGGCTTCCTGGACGACATCATCAAGATCTATCGGCAGCGCAGTCTCGGGTTGCGGAGCAAGGCGAAGCTGGCCGGGCAGACGATCGTCGCGGTGACGTTCGTGGTGCTCGCGCTGCAGTTCCCGGACGCGCGGGGCCAGACCCCGGCGTCGCCCTTCATCTCGTTCATCCGCGACATCACCTGGCTGCACCTGATTCCGGTCCTGGCCGTGGTCTGGATGCTGCTGCTGATCAACGGCATGTCGAACGCCGTCAACCTGGCCGACGGCCTGGACGGACTGTCGGCCGGCGCCTCGATGATGGTGTTCGGTGCGTACACGCTGATCTGCATCTGGCAGTTCAACCAGAGCTGCGCGACCGCGCCGGGCTCGAAGTGTTACGAGGTGCGGGATCCACACGACCTCGCGGTGGTAGCGGCCGCGCTGACCGGTGCGCTCTTCGGATTCCTCTGGTGGAACGCGTCGCCGGCGAAGATCTTCATGGGTGACACGGGTTCGCTGTCGCTGGGCGGCGCGGTGGCGGGTTTCGCGGTGATGACGCGGACCGAGCTGCTGGTGCTGCTGCTCGGCGGGCTGTTCGTGATGATCACCGCTTCGGTGATCATCCAGGTCACCGTCTTCAAGGTCACCAGGGCAACGACCGGGGTCGGGAAGCGGGTCTTCCTGATCACTCCGATCCACCATCATTTCGAGATGCTCGGCTGGGAACAGGTCAATGTGGTGATCCGGTTCTGGATCATCCAGGGCCTGTGCACGGTCACCGGGCTCGGACTCTTCTACGCGGAATGGGTAACCGGATGACGCTCACGACACGCACCGACGAGGGCTGGGCGACGACGCGCTTCGTCGTCCTGGGCTTCGGTACGGCGGGCTATGCCTGCGCGGACTCGTTGTTGCAGGCCGGTGCCGAGCACGTGATCGTGCTGGACGACCGCGACAACGAGGCGTTGCGCGAGAAGGCGGAGATCCTCGAGGTACTGGGCGCCACCATCACGCTCGGCCCCGGCAGTACGGCGACGCTCCCGCAGGACGTCGACATCGTGGTGACGTCACCCGGCGTACCGCCGTCGGCGCCGCTGCTGGCCCAGGCTGCCGAGCGGGAGATCCCGATCTGGAGTGAGATCGAGCTGGCCTGGCGTCTGCGCGATCCCGCGACCGCCGCGCCCTGGTTGTGCGTCACCGGCACCAACGGCAAGACCACGACCGTGCAGATGCTGACCGCGATCCTGACCGCCGCCGGCCACCGGGCAGTTGCTGCTGGCAACGTTGGCCTGCCGTTGCTGGAAGCCGTCATGGATCCCGAGCCGTACGACGTGATCGCGGTCGAGCTGTCCAGCTACCAGCTGCACTTCACGCACTCGTTGTCCGCGCACTCGGCCGCCGTGCTGAACCTGGCACCGGACCACATCGACTGGCACGGCTCGATGGACGCCTACGCGGCGGACAAGGGGAAGATCTACGAGAACTGCCAGGTCGCGTGCGTGTACAACGTCGCGGATCCGGTCACGGAGAACCTGGTCGCCGAGGCCGACGTGATCGAGGGCTGCCGTGCGATCGGCTTCACCCTCGGTACGCCGGGTCTGTCGATGGTCGGCCTGGTCGAGGACCTGCTGGTCGACCGGGCGTTCGTCGAGCAGCGGCAAACGTCCGCCCTGGAATTGGCCAAGCTGGAGGACGTCAACCCGCCGGCACCGCACAACGTGGCGAACGCGCTGGCCGCGGCCGCGCTGGCCCGGGCCTTCGGCGTACCGGCTGCTGCCGTCCGGGACGGGCTGCGGGGATTCCGGCCGGACAAGCACCGGATCGCCCAGGTCGCAGAGGTTGCCGGGGTCAACTATGTCGACGACTCCAAGGCCACCAACCCGCATGCGGCCCAGGCGTCGTTGCTCGCCTACGACCACGTCGTGTGGATCGCCGGGGGACAGGCCAAGGGGGCGACGTTCGACGAGCTGGTGATCGCCGCGAAGGACCGGCTCCGGGCCGTGGTCCTGCTGGGCGAGGATAAAGCCGTCATCGCGGAAGCACTTGAGCGACACGCTCCGGATGTGCCGAGGATCGTCGTCGAGTCAACGGACACTGGAGCCATGGAGATCGTGGTGGGGGAGGCGGCGAAGGTCGCACAGGTGGGTGACACCGTGCTGCTGGCGCCGGGCTGCGCATCCTGGGACATGTTCGCCAACTACGGAGCCCGTGGGGACGCTTTCGCCGAAGCCGTACGCGTTCTCGCGGACTGATCCGGGGTGATCGCGTGACGTCGATCGCTGACCCTCCGGACGACCGCAAGACCCGTACGCCGGAGCGCCCCTGGATCGCTGCGCTCCGCGAGGTGCTGGACCGGCCGCTCACGTCGTACCACATCCTGCTCGGTGCCACCGGCCTGCTGCTGGTGCTCGGGCTGCTGATGGTGCTGTCGGCCTCCAGCGTGCTGTCGCTGAACGCGAACGGGAACAGCTACACGATCTTCGTCCGCCAGCTGATCTGGGTCGGGGTCGGTCTTCCGATGGCGTACGTCGCCTCCCGGATGACGCCGCGGCACTTCCGGATGCTGGCCTACATCGCGCTGCTCGGTGCCGTCGTCCTGCTGGTGCTCACGTATGTGCCGGGGCTCGGGAAGGGTGTCAAGGGCAACAACAACTGGCTGACGCTGGGCGGTCCGCTGCAGATCCAGCCGAGTGAGTTCGCCAAGCTCGCGCTGGTGATGTGGTGTGCGGATCTCTATGCCCGCAAGCAGAAGCTGCTGACCCAGTGGAAGCACCTGCTGGTGCCGATGGTTCCGGTCTGCGGACTGGTCATCGCGCTGGTCGTCGGCCAGCACGACCTGGGGACGTCGCTGGTGCTGATGGCGATCATGATCGGGATGATCTGGGTGGTCGGTGCGCCGACCCGCCTGTTCGTCGCGACGATCGTGGTGGTCGGCGGGATCGCCTGGTACTTCGTCACCACGGCCAGTCACCGGATGGACCGGGTCACCTCGTTCATGAACCCGTTCGCCGACCCGACCGCGATCGGCTGGCAGGCGTACCACTCGTTCTACGCCCTCTCGACCGGCGGCTGGTGGGGCGTCGGGATCGGGAACAGCCGGCAGAAGTGGGGCAACCTGCCGGAGGCCCACACCGACTTCATCTTCTCGGTGATCGGTGAGGAGCTCGGCCTCTTCGGGTCACTCACCGTGCTCGCCCTGTTCCTCACCCTGGCCTACGCCGGGTGCCGGATCGCGACCCGCAACACCGAACCGTTCGTCCGCTATGCGGCCGCCGGAATCACCGTCTGGATCATGGCCCAGACGCTGGTCAACCTCGGCGCCGTGATCGGACTGCTACCGATCGTGGGGATTCCGCTCCCGCTTTTGTCGTACGGTGGTTCCGCACTGCTGCCGACGCTGATCGCGATCGGCATGCTGCTGTCCTTCGCGAAGGTCGAACCCGGTGCGCAGGCCGCTCTCAAGGAGACGAGACGGTCGCGGTTCGGGTGGCTGCCTTCACGCCGTACGCGCTAACTACCCGCGCTAACTACAGAGCTGCAGGAGCGTTGAAAGCTGTGCCCAGCATCGTCCTGGCCGGTGGCGGTACCGCCGGCCACACCTCCCCCCTGATCGCCACCGCCGACGCGCTGCGCCGGATCGACCCGACCATCGAGATCCTCGCGCTCGGCACCGAGCGGGGGATCGAGACCAGGGTCGTCCCCGAGGCCGGCTACCGCCTCGAGCTGATCCCGCCGGTCCCGCTGCCGCGCAAGCCCACGCCGGCCCTGCTCGCCGTCCCGGGGAAGATGCTGGCCTCGGTCGCGGCCGCCCGGAAGGCGCTCGACGAGGCCAAGGCCGACGTCCTGGTCGGCTTCGGCGGCTACGTCTCCACCCCCGCGTACGTCGCCGCCTGGCGCCGCAAGACGCCGATCGTCGTGCACGAGGGCAACGCCGTGCCCGGCATCGCGAACAAGTTCGCCGCCAAGTACTGCACCCAGCACGTCATCACCTCGTTCCCCGGCTCCGAGCTGCCCCACGCCCAGTACGTCGGTCTCCCGATCCGCCGGGCGATTTCGACGCTCGACCGGGCTGCGGTCCGCGCCGAGGCGCAGGCGTTCTTCGGGCTGAACCCGGAGCTGCCGACGCTGCTCGTGACCGGCGGTTCGCAGGGCGCGCAGCAGCTGAACAACGCGTTCGCCGGTGCCGCTGCGGACCTGCAGACGGCCGGCGTTCAGGTTCTGCACGTGATCGGCCCGAAGAACTCGCTGGAGGTCGCGCAGACCGGCCCAGCGCCGTACCGGGTGTTGTCGTACGTCGACCGGATGGATCTCGCGTATGCGGCGGCCGACCTGGTCGTGTGCCGCTCGGGCGCGAACACGGTGACCGAGGTCTCCGGTGTCGGCCTGCCCGCCATCTACGTTCCGTTGCCGCACGGTAACGGTGAGCAGCGCCAGAACGCCAAGCCTGTCGTGGATGCGGGCGGTGGCCTGCTGGTCGACAACGCCGAGGTGACGGCCGACTGGGTCCGTGCGACGGTTCCGCAACTTCTGCACGACTCCGCGCGTCTGACAGCCATGTCCACAGCTGCGACGGGCGTTATCCGGACGGACGCCGACGACCGATTGGCGCAGATCATCCTCGATGTGGTGAGGTCTGCTTCGTGATCGTCACCGCTCCTGACACGCTGCTACCGGCTGAGAAGCTGGGCAGAGTGCATTTCGTCGGAATCGGCGGCGCCGGGATGTCCGGGATTGCCCGGATCATGGCGTCGCGAGGTATCGAGGTCTCCGGTTCGGACGCCAAGGACGGCAAGGTGCTGGCCGCTCTGCGCGCGCTCGGTGCCACCTGCTGGGTCGGCCACGCCGCAGAACATGTCGCCGACGTCGACACCGTGGTGGTGTCGACCGCGATCCGTGAGACCAACCCTGAGGTTGTCGCCGCGCGTGCGGCTGGGATTCCGATCCTGCCGCGCGCTGCTGCGTTGGCGTCGGTGATGGTCGGTCGTCGCACGATCGCGGTGGCCGGCACGCACGGCAAGACGACCACCACGTCGATGCTGACCGTCGCCTTGCAGCACTGCGCCGTCGATCCGTCGTACGCGATCGGCGGCAATCTGAACGAGTCGGGTTCCAATGCGCACGACGGCACCGGTGATCTGTTCGTCGCCGAGGCCGACGAGTCGGACAAGTCGTTCCTGACCTATGCGCCCGAGGTGTCGATCGTCACATCGGTCGAGCCCGACCACCTGGACAACTACGGTGACGAAGCGTCGTACCGGAAGGCGTTCGAGGACTTCACCGAGCGGGTGCTGCCCGGCGGCTTCATGGTGATCTGCCAGGACGATCTCGGCGCGCGCAAGCTCGCGGAGTACGCCCGTGAGCGGGGCGTCGACGTCCGGACGTACGGCGAGTCCGGCGACGTCGACCTCCAGGTGACCGAGCTCACCGCGACCGGGGCGACGCAGACGTTCGTGCCGATCTACCGCGGACGGAAGCTGCCGATCGTGCACCTCCAGCAGGCGGGTAAGCACAACGTGCTGAACGCTTCGGCGGCGCTGACGGTCGGGCTCGGGCTCGGCTTCTCCGCGGCTGATCTGGCTGAGGGGCTGGGTTCCTTCACCGGGACCGGGCGGCGGTTCGAGTTCAAGGGACTCGAGGACGGCGTCCGCGTGTTCGACTCGTACGCGCATCACCCGACGGAGCTGACCGCGGACCTGATCGCGGCCCGGCAGGTGGCGGGGGAGGGGCGCGTGATCGCGTGCTTCCAGCCGCATCTGTTCAGCCGGACGCGGATCTTCGCGGCCGAGTTCTCCGATGCGCTGGCACTGGCCGACGAGGTCGTGGTGATGGACGTGTTCGCGGCCCGTGAGGACCCCGAGCCCGGCATCACCGGCGCTCTGCTGGCCAACCACGTGCCGCTGAAGCCGGAGCAAGTGCGGTTCGAGCCGTCCTGGTCCGCCGTACCGCAGCTTGTCGCGGACCTCGCCGTACCAGGCGACCTGGTGGTCACCCTCGGCGCGGGCGACGTGACGCTGATCGGTCCGGAAGTCGTTGATTTGCTGGCCGAACGGGCCGCCCTCCGCGAGTCTGCGCCAGACTCTTCCGAGCCTGTGCTGAAGTAATTGCGTGGGGTTTGCTGAAGTTGGGGTCGCTGCATGAGCCAGAGCGCTGATCTGGCTCGGGCTCAACAGCGGTTCGCGCGCCGGCAACGGCTGGTGCGCTGGCGCAGCTGGTTGCCGTGGGCGATCGGCGGCGGGGTGGTTCTGCTCAGTGCGCTGGTCGTCTGGTTGTTCTACTTCTCTTCCGCGTTCGCCGTCGACGGTGTCCGGGTGAGCGGTGCCGACACGGTGCCGGTGGCAACGATCGAGCAGGCCGCTGCTGCACCGCAGGGCACACCGCTGGCGAAGGTCGACCTGGGGGCGATCGCGGATCGGGTGCGGTCCATCCCGTCGGTGGCGGACGCACAGGTGACGCGGGCCTGGCCGAACAAGGTGGTGATCGTGATCACCGAGCGGGTGGCGGTGGTGGTCGTCACCGACGGCACCCGGTACGAATTGGTGGATGCGACCGGGACGTCGTTCAAGACCCTGACCTCCCGGCCGACGGGACTGCCGGAGGCCAAGGTCACCGGCCCGCGGCGGGAGCAGACGATCCGCTCGGTGGTGACAGTCTCGGCCGCGCTGCCGGAGGTTCTGCGAACTCAGGTGGGGTCGATCTCGGCCGCGTCGCCGGACTCGATCACACTGAATCTCGCGGGTGGTGTGAAGGTGGTCTGGGGCAGCTCCGATGACAGTGCGCGCAAGGCCGAAGTACTCAGTGTGCTGATGAAACGCAAAGCGGTCGTGTACGACGTCTCGGCGCCCGATCTCCCTGTGACCAAAGGGGAAAAGCGGTGAGTCGTCTCACGACGGCGAGGCGCGTGGACTTTGCTGTCAAGGGTCCCGTACGGTGCGACGTAATCTAAAGTTGACATAAGTCTAAGTATTCAGTTGAGGTTCAGTCTTTTCGCTGGACAACGGGAACAGAACGAGGCGAGAGGCGCGGACTGTGGCGGCACCGCAGAACTACCTGGCACTCATCAAGGTCGTCGGTATCGGCGGAGGCGGCGTGAACGCCGTCAACCGGATGATCGAGCACGGTCTGAAGGGCGTTGAGTTCATCGCCATCAACACCGACGCGCAAGCGCTGTTGATGAGCGACGCGGACGTCAAGCTCGACATCGGCCGGGAGGAGACCCGCGGCCTCGGCGCCGGGGCGAACCCGGCGATCGGGCAGAAGGCCGCGGAAGATCACGCCGAGGAGATCGAGGAGGCGCTCAAGGGCGCCGACATGGTCTTCGTCACCGCCGGTGAGGGTGGTGGGACCGGCACCGGCGGCGCCCCCGTGGTGTCGCGGATCGCGCGCTCGCTCGGGGCGCTGACGATCGGTGTGGTGACCCGGCCGTTCTCGTTCGAGGGCAAGCGCCGGGCGACCCAGGCGGAGGACGGCATCGCCGCCCTCCGCGAAGAGGTCGACACCCTGATCGTGATTCCGAACGACCGGCTGCTCACCATCTCCGACCGGGCGGTCTCGGTGCTGGACGCCTTCAAGCAGGCCGATCAGGTGCTGCTGCAGGGCGTCTCCGGTATCACCGACCTGATCACCACCCCCGGCCTGATCAACGTCGACTTCGCCGACGTCAAGGCGGTTATGTCGAACGCCGGGTCCGCGCTGATGGGCATCGGCTCTTCCCGCGGTGAGGACCGCGCGGTCGCGGCGGCCGAGGCGGCCATCTCGTCTCCGTTGCTCGAGGCAAGCATCGAGGGTGCGCACGGCGTGCTGCTGTCGATCGCGGGTGGGTCCGACCTGGGCCTGTTCGAGATCAACGAGGCGGCCCAGCTGGTCTCGGAGTCGGCGCACACCGACGCCAACATCATCTTCGGTGCGGTCATCGACGACGCCCTCGGCGACGAGGTGCGGGTGACGGTGATCGCGGCCGGGTTCGACGGCGGGATGCCGAAGCGCCGCGAGCAGGCGACCAGCCAGGCCCGCCAGCAGACCAGCCGCCCCGCGACCCCGCCGCCTGCCCAGCAG
>NZ_SMKA01000134.1 GCF_004348455.1 Kribbella albertanoniae | reverse complement strand
CCATCGCCCCGCCCGAAGGACGTCGCTCCAGCCCGCGTCATTCGGAGGCTGGTGGCTGACGGGCTTTGGTTGCCTCCGACAGCAACGAGGCCCGGCAACCGACCCACCGCGGTGGTTCGAGGCCGATTGGGGTGCTGCAGCCGGCTGTCCTCGCTGCTGGGGAGTCCTACCCCCCGAAAACGACGGGTAGATCTCCCCAGCCCCCGCAATAGCCAGCCGAACGCCGTACCCCGTACACCTACTGGGGACCCCGGACACGCCACCAGATGTCCGGGCTCCCCAGTTGGTGACCGCAGTACACCCGGATCATCTGCGCGCGAGGCAGCAGGCCGCCGTACCCGCAATGTCCGAAGGACACGCGCGCCTGGTCCTCCGGATCGTCGGACGTTGTGACGGGCAGGACGGCAATCGCCCAAACCTCGGACAAGGGATGGGGGATCTGTGGAGTCGTGCTGCCAGATAGTGGCAGCCAGCATCCACAAAGCGGGCTGGGCCGGCTTGCGGCAGTGATCAACTGGGTTTCGGGGTGGTTGGTTGTGAGGCGTCACAAAGGGTGGGGGGAAAGTTTGCGGTCCGGACCAAAGCGCTGGGGCGGGATCGCGGACAGAATCGTTGCGTTCGCCCCGACGCATCGGAAGGTTCACAGCATGCCCAGAGTTGCCCTCGCTCTGAAAGCGCTCCTCGCCGCCGTACTCATCGGCCTCGTCGCCGCCCAGCCGGTCTCAGCCACGCAAACCGCCAAGCAGACCGCCAAGCAGGCCGGCACCGCCCCGACGGCCGCGGTGGCCGAGCGGTACTTCGAGCAGGCCGGCCCGCACCAGGTCACCAAGACCGCCGGCGGGCCCGACCACACGCTCTACTACCCCACCGACCTCACGACGAGCACCACCAAGCACCCCGTCGTGCTGTGGGGTAACGGCACCGGTGCCACCGTCGACCAGTACGACGTGTTCCTCCGGCACCTGGCGTCATGGGGCTTCGTGGTGGCCGCCGCGAACACCGGGCAGTCCGGTTCCGGTCAGGAGATGCTTGCCGGTGGCAAGTTCCTCATCGCCGAGAACGCGCGTTCCGGCAGCGTCTTCCACCAGCGCGTCGACACCGCGAACATCGGCGCCGCCGGCCACTCGCAGGGCGGTGGCGGAGCGATTGCCGCCGGCGCCGACCCGATGGTGAAGGTGACCATCCCGGTCCAGCCCGGCCCGCAAGGATCGGTCCCCGCTCTCCGCGGTCCGAGCCTGTTCATCGCCGGTCAGCTCGACTACATCGTCCCCTCGTTCTACGTGCGCAGCCGCTACGCCTCGGCGAAGACCCATCCCGCGGTGTTCGCCGAGCTCAAAGGCTCCGACCACTTCTTCCCCGGCGAAACCCGGACCAGACTGATCGGCGTCAACACGGCGTGGTTCCGCTACTGGCTGGCTGGTGACCAGCGGGCCAAGGCGGTCTTCTTCGGCCCGAAGCAGACCGCCGAACTCTTCAACGACTCCGGCTGGTCGTCCGTCGACCGCAACAGCAAGGCGGACGCGATCAGCTGACCGATCGGATGCGGGCCGCACACCCCACCAGGGTGCGGCCCGTAGCGCCATTGAGAGGCCAGCATGCGAGCAAACCAGGAACTGACCCGACTCCTGCGGACCGGCCCGTTCGAGGCCGCCCTCGACTCGGCGATCGACGCGACTGGAATGTCGCTGGAGGACCTGCGCCGGCGCCTCGACGCTCGCGGGGTCACCGTCAGCCGTACGGCGCTCTCGTACTGGCGCCGCGGCCGCAGCCGGCCCGAACGCGGTGAATCGCTCCAGGCCGTCGCCCGGCTCGAGGAGATCCTCGGCCTCCCCGCCTCTTCCTTGCTCACCCTGCTCGGTGCCCGCAGACCACGCGGACGCTGGATCGACCACCAGCCTGGCACCCTGGCCCGCTGGAAGCTTTGGCCGTCGTCCGAACCGTTGCTCAAGGCCCTTAACGCGCCGCCCGACGGCCAACTGTCGTTCGTCAGCATCAGCGACCTGCTCGTCGTCAACGAGGAGGCCGGCATCCGGCGGCAACGCGTCCGGCTGGTCGCCGAGGCGCGGGCCGAACGGGTCGACCGCTGCCTGGTCTATCACGAGATGGACGACCCGCAGAACCTCGTCCCCGAGCTCATCGCCGTCCCGTTCGGCCGCCGCGGCCGGGTCCGCTGTGACCTGGAGAGTCGTCAGTTCGTCGCCGAGTTCCTATTCGACCAGCCACTCCAGCGCGGCGAGCACGCAATCGTCGAGTACGAACTCAAGCTGCCGGTGAGCCAGCCGATGGACCACTTCTACCGCCACTTCACCCGCCCGGCCGGCCTCTACACCCTCCAACTACGCTTCGCCGGCCGCCACCCGGCCTGGGTACGCCGGTTCGACCGCAACACAGCCGAGCGCGTCCAGGACCTCTGGCTCAGCGAAGCCGGTACGACGTCCCTCGTCGTACCGGAGGTCCGTCCGGGGACCGTCGGCGCCCGCTGGGTCTGGTAATACCCCGTAAAACTGTTCACAACAATGCCTTCTGACCTGCGCGGATCCAGGCGCCGGAGCAGTTGATTGGTACCGGAACACTTTTCGATCCGGACCGGCTCTCCGTCACTACCTTCAGGGAAGTTGTTCCCCGCCCCCGAAGGAGGTAGCAATGCGTTCCTTGCGAAGAGCAGTCCCCCTGCTCGCCGCCGCGCTGGCCACAGCTCTACTGGTCCCGCACGCCGCGGCCTCGGAGCCTGAAGGCACTGTCGACCGGTCGGCCCGCCAGCCGGTCGCCGGTGTGTACCTGGTCAAGCTGAAGGACACCGCCCTCAAACAGCGCGACGAGGCAACGATCGGTTCGACCGCAAGCTCGCTCGCCGGCCAGTACGGCGGCGACTTCACCAATGTGCTCAGCAAGGTCATGCACGGTTTCGTCGTCGAGAACCTGAGCGACCAGCAGGCACGTCGGCTCGCCGCGAACCCCGCCGTGGCTTCCGTGGTCCAGTCCGGCACCGCACGCGCCGCCGGTACCCAGGACAACCCACCGAACTGGGGCCTGGACCGCATCGACCAGCGCGATCTCCCGCTGGACAAGAAGTACACCTATCCGGGTGAAGGCGCCGGCGTGAACGTCTACGTCGTCGACACCGGCATCCACTACTCGCACCAGGAGTTCGAGGGTCGCGCCAAGTTCGGCGCCGACTTCGTCGTACCGTCGACCAACGGCGCGGACTGCGACCGAGCCAAGAGCCACGGCACCCACGTCGCCGGTATCGCCGGTGGGAAGACGCGAGGCGTGGCGAAGAAGGCCACCCTGTGGGCCGTCCGCATCCTCGACTGCGAGTCGCGCGGCAAGGACACCGACATCGTGGTCGCGGCCGACTGGATCGCGAAGAACGCGCAGAAGCCGGCCGTCGTGAACCTGAGCGTGTACGCGGACAACCCGTCGATCGGCGTCGACGCGATCCGCAACGCGATCGCGGCCAACGGGGTCCAGTGGGCGCTCATCACCGGGAACAACGGTGGCAACGCGTGCAACTACGGCCCCGGCAGCCGAGTCGAAACAGGCATCCGCACGGCCAACGCGACCAGCTCGGATTCCCGGGCCGGCGACTCGAACGACGGACCCTGCACTGACCTGTTCGCGCCTGGCTCGAACATCAACTCGTCGGTCAACTCCTCCAACTCCAGCTACGGCAACCTCTCCGGTACGTCGATGGCTGCGCCACACGTGGCCGGCGTACTGGCCGTGCGGCTCGGTGAGCAGCCGAGCGCCTCACCGGCGCAGCTCAAGTCGTGGGTACTGGAGAACGCGACTACCGGCAAGATGACCAATATCAGGACCGGCACGCCGAACAAGCTGCTCTACCTCCCGAACGGGCCGACCACGCCGCCGACCGGCGACTTCAGCGTGACAGCCGATCCTGCGTCCGGAACCGTCCAGGCCGGGCAGTCGGTGTCGACCACGATCAAGACCGCCGCGCTCCAGACCACACTGGGGACGACCGCGGGTGGGCGCACCGGAGGCGGTTCCGGTCCCGCGGTCGTCGGCGGTACGCCGACCACGGTCGCGGAGTACCCGTTCATGATCTCGATGCGCCGCGAGGGCTCGTCGTTCCCGGGACAGCAGTCCTGCAGCGCCAGCCTGATGGGCCCGCACACCGTCCTGCTCGCCGCGCACTGCCTGGTGGAGAAGCCCGGCCGCAAGTGGTTCGTGTATGGGGCGACCAAGCTCACCGACTCCGGCTTCACCGCGGAGATCAAGTCGTCCTGGGTCCACCCCAAGCACGTCAACTACCAGGGCGGGTACGACGTCGCCGTCGTCCAACTGGATCGCGACGTACCGGTTCCGGCCGGGATCGTGTATCCGACCATCGCGACCGACACCAGCAAGGAAGCGGTCGGCACCAACGGCCTGGTGCTCGGCTGGGGCAAGACCGGGCAGAACACCTACAGCGACGTGTTGCGTAAGGCAACTATCCCGGTCGCGCCGGACAGCGGCTGCAACGAGCGGTACACCGGAACCTACAAGCCGGCGCTGATGCTCTGCACCGGCTTCTCGGACGGCCGGATGGGGACCTGTCCCGGTGACTCGGGCGGCCCGTTCCTGGTCGGGAGCACCATCGTCGGAGTGTTCTCCTGGATGGACAACGCCTGCAACTGGTACTCCGTCTACTCCCGGGTGTCGACGTACAAGGCCGAACTGCTCGAGCAGCTCGGCCAGACCGGGCCGGAACCGACCGGCGACGTCACGCTCGCGGCGAGCGGTCTGCCGAGTGGCGCGAGTGCGAGCTTCACCCCGGCCAAGGTGAACGTCGGCGGCTCGTCGAACCTGACCATCAGTACGTCGGCCTCCACCCCGGCCGGCGACTACACCATCACCGTGACCGGGACCAAGGGCACCGACACGGCACAGGCGACGTACAAGCTGACCGTCACTGGCGGTGCCAGCACCACCTTGAAGGTCGTCAACCCGAATCAGCAGACCTCCAAGAAGGGCGCAGCGGTCAGTCTGCAGATCTCGGCGAGCGGCGGTTCGGGCAGCTACAGCTACTCCGCCACAGGACTGCCGGCCGGGCTCAGCATCAACCCGTCGACCGGGCTGATCAGCGGCTCGCCGACGACCGCGGCAACCTACCGCCCCACGGTCAAGGTGACCGACAGCGCGGGAGCCTCGGCCTCCGCAACCTTCTACTGGTTCGTGTTCCCCTTCTGAGCCACACCTTCGAGTGAGACGTCCCGAGCCGGCTCGCCCCGGCTCGGGACACTCCTGTTGGATGGGACCGACGAAAGGGGTGGTCCTGTGCAGGCGTGGGACGAGGACATGCCGCGGGTGCTGGTCTCGCACCTCGGGTTCGGGTGTGGGGCCAGCAAGGCTGTGGTGGCGGTCGTGCCGACCACGGTCACGAGCGCCACGCTCCTCGGTCGCGGTACGGCGATCGAGCTCGAACCCGAGGCGGTCGACCGGGTACCGGGCTGGAGCGGCGGTCCGTACGCGCGCATCCCGCTCCCCCAGGACGTTGCCGAGGGCAAGTACGTCGTACGGGTCCGGTTCGACGGTGGTGAGCTGCACTCCACGCTGTTCGTGGTCGCGCCGGAGCGAATCCAGCGGCAGACGATGTCCGACGTACTCGTGTATTTCAAGGCGATGCGGTCCAGCGGTGAGATCGACCGGAAGGATCGGGCCGCGAAGTTCTGGGGTGACGAGTCGGGCGCGACGGTCGATGCGCGCGGCGGGTGGCTGGATGCGAGTGGCGACACCAGCAAGTTCTTGTCGCATCTGACGTACACGTCGACGATGAGTCCGCAGCAGATCCCCTTGTGTGCTTGGGCGATGCTGGCGGCGCGGGACGAGCTCGTCGATCACCATCCCGGGCTGTTGCGGATGCTCAGCGCACGTCTCAGGGACGAGGCGTTGTGGGGTGCGGACTTCCTGTTGCGTTTCCGGTCGCCGAAAGGCTACTTCTACACCGGCATCTTCGACGCGCTCACCAAGGATCTCGAAGAGCGCGTGATCACCGCGCCGCTGCAGAACAGCGTGCGCACCGATCGGTACCAGGCGGGATACCGGCAAGGCGGTGGATTGGCGATCGCCGCGTTGGCCCGTGCGTCGACCGTGGACGACGATGGCGAGTTCACGAGAGCGCAGTACCTGGAGGCAGCGCGGGCAGGATTCGCGCACTTGGAAGAGCACAACCTCGAGTACCTCTTCGACGGCACCGAGTCCGTGCTGGACGACTACACGGCTTTGCTGGCTGCTACTGAGTTGGTGGCAGCTGGTGTTGATGCCGAGGAGGCGGCGCGGCGCCGGGCGGCCTCGCTCATCGCCCGGTACGTCGTACCAGCCGAGGGGCCAGGGTGGTTCCGGGCAGACGAGCAGGGGAGGCCGTATTTCCATGCGGCCGAACCGGGTCTGCCGATTCTCGCGTTGCTGCGCTTCGCCGACGTGTTCGACGATTCAGCAGCACGAGAGAGCGCTCTCCGGGCGATGAGCGACATCATCCGGCGCACCGACTCGGTGCCGAACCCGTTCGGCTATCCGCGCACACTCGTCCAGCCGCTCGGCGAGGAACCGCGCGAGTCCTTCTTCTTCCCGCATGCGAACGAGACCGGCTACTGGTGGCAGGGCGAGAACGCCGCGATCGCGTCCCTGTCCACCGCAGCCAGCGCCTGCGCGCGCATCGCCGAAACCGCCGAGGACCGCGAACGCCTGACCACGTTCGCCGACGACCAGCTGGCGTGGATCACCGGCCGGAACCCCTTCGATATCTGCATGTTGCAGGGGCGCGGCCGGAACAACCCCGACTACGCGTCGGACTTCCCGAACTTCCCCGGCGGCATCGTCAACGGGATCACGGCCGGCTGGAGCGACGAGCAGGACATCGCATTTCTGCCGCCCGATGCGCCCGAAGGCGACGCCTGGCGCTGGGCCGAGCAGTGGATCCCCCACACCGCCTGGTTCCTCCTGGCCACCGCGTCCGCGCGCTAGCCAGGAGGTCAGGAGAATCAGTCGACGATCTTGCCCGGGTTGAGGTTGCGGCCCGGGTCGACGACGCTGAAGATGCCGCTCACCATCTGTACGCCGGCCTCGGAGATGTCGTCGCCCATCCAGCGCGAGTGCTCCGTGCCCACCGCGTGGTGGTGCGACAGCGTGCCGGCCGAGTCGATGAACGACTGCTGCACGGCCGACTTCACCACGTCGTACTGCGCGATCGGGTCGCCTTCACCTGCCTTGAAAGCAAAGGTGAAGTAGAGGCAGGCGCCGCTGTGGTACGAGTGCGACAGGTGGCACATGATGTAGCCCTTGACCCCGAGCTGTGCGAACGCCTTGTTGGCCCGCTCGACCGTCGTGTCGTAGAGCGGCATCAGCTTCGACCAGGCCGCCGAGGTCTCCGACACGTCCGCGAGCGCGCCGCGGTCGAGCAGGAAGTCCCGGATGTACGGCGTATCGAACTTCTTCTGGTCGTACAGCGCGCCCGGGCCCTCGCCGACTCCGATGCCGCCGTGATCGGAGACGATCTTCTTGACCAGCTTGCGCTGCCGCGCGACGTGCTCCTCGCTGCCTTCGTACCCGATGAACGACAGGCACATCTGGTCGAGATCCCAGCCGCGCTTCTTGAGTACGGCGATCAGCGCCGAGCTCATGAACTTCGAGAAACCCTTGCTGGACTTGCGGGTCGCGAACGAGAACGCGGTCTCGCGGGCGTCCGAGATCCGGGTGATCGACGGCGTCGCGTCACTCGCGGAGATCGCCCGCATCGCGGCCACGCCGCGCTTCCAGTCCGGGAAGAAGTAGCCGAGCACGACCCGCTTGGCCGGCTTACGGTGCACCTGAACGGTGGCTTCGGTGATAACACCGAGGCGGCCTTCGCTGCCCAGGATCATCTCCCGCACGCTCGGACCGGTCGAGGTGACCGGGACGGCCCGCGTTGCGAGCGTCCGGCCCGGCTGAACCACGCGCAACGCCTTGGTGATGTCCGCGATGTCGCCGTACTTGTCGGACTGCATGCCGGACGAGCGGGTCGCGATCCAACCGCCGAGCGAGCTGTGGGTGAAGCTGTCCGGGAAGTGGCCGAGGGTCCAGCCGCGTTCGCCGAGCTGCTGCTCGAGATCGGGACCGAGCGCACCGGCCTGGATCTGCGCGAGCCCGGACTCCTCGTCGATCGCCAACACCTTGTTCAGCCGGCCGAGGTCGAGGGACACCACCTGGCGCGTCTCGTCGGCCGGCGCCTCCAGGCTGCCGGCGATGTTGCTGCCACCACCGAACGGGATCAGTACGGCGTCCGCCGCCACGACCGCGTCCAGTACGGCGACGATCTGCTCCTCGTTGGCCGGGTAAACGACCACATCCGGGATCCGCCGCAGATCACTCGCGCGGATCCGGACGAGATCGCGCAGGCTCTTGCCGAAGGCATGCACAACGCGGTCCAGGTCCGTGCTCACGACGTACTCGGCGCCGAGAACGCCAGAGAGCGCTTTCTCGAGATCCTCCGAAAGCTGCGACGCCGGTACGTCGAGCTCCTCGAACGCGAGCGGGGCGACCGCCGGTGCGTTCAGGTCGACGTCGATGACCTTCTGGACGAAGGGCGCCAGCGAAGGCTTGTCGTCGTGGGAGAACGCGACGCCGTCGACGCCCCAGCCCCACCACTTCATGTGCTGCACAGTCACGGTCAAGTCCTCTCAGAAATGTCAGACGCCGGCGAGTTTGGCGACGACGGGGGCCATCGAGTCCAGCGCGTCGACCGCGATCCCGATCGACGAGATCCCGAACAGCTCCCGCCGTACCTGCAGGTCCTCGACGATCTCGTCGACCGACCCGAACAGGGCATGCGGCGTACCGAGCGCCTGCTCCGGCGTGAGCCCGAAGCCGGCAGCAAGGTTGTTCGCCATCTCGGTCCGGTCAGTACCCGGCAGCGCCAGGTGAATCCGGGACTGCAGAATCAACCCATCGAACCGCTCCCCCGCAGCCTCACGGATCCAGGCGATCTTCTGATGGGTGGCATCGACCGTCGCGTTCGGGCCGACCGACGCGTCGATCAGCCCCTTCTGCATATTCATGTTGATCGCGACCACGTCCGCCTCGCGCCCGGCCAGCGACAGGACCCGCTTGCCGCCACCACCGATCACGATCGGCGGATACGGCCGCTGCACCGGCTTCGGCGTCCCTTCGAGGCCGCGCACCTGATAGTGCTTACCCTCGAAGTGGCACGGCTTGTCCGCGAACAACCCCTTCAGTACGGCGAGCGCCTCCTCCAGCCGGTCGATCCGCACCCCCGGCGGGTCCAGCTGGATCCCGGCCCGCTCGTAGTCGGTGTGCAGCCAGCCGGCGCCGAGCCCGAGGTCGAACCGACCGCCGGAGAGCGCGTCCAGGGTCGCGGCCTCCTTGGCGAGCACGACCGGGTGCCGGTAGTCGTTGCAGAACAGCATCGACCCGATCCGCAGCGTGCTGGTCGCGTTCGCGGCAGCCATCAGGGCGGCGATCGGGGCGATCTGCTCGTCCAGGTGGTCGGACACGGTGAGGCTGTAGTAGCCGAGGTCCTCGACCTTGCGGGCCAGCGCGGACCAGGAGGCCGCGGTCACCTCGTTCGGCGAGGAACACTGCACCGTGAAACGGAACGGCTTGTCAGCCGGCATCGCGAACTCCTTGGTCGTGAAGAGCGGTCACTGCGGCCTGCATCCGGACGGCGAACTCAGGCACGGACTCCCCTGGTCCGGGAGTCAGCGGGTCGCCGATCGCGAACCGGACCGGGAGCCGTCCCGGCACCGGCCAGTTGCGGCCCCGCGGCATCGCATCGTATGCGCCGGTGATGCCGATCGGGAGACAGGGCACTCCTTTGCTCACACACAGCGCGGCCGCGCCGAGCTGGAAATCACCCATCAGCCCGTCACGAGAACGCGTTCCCTCCGGGAACACGAGCAGGCTGAAACCATCGTCCAGCAGCCGGCCCGACGTACCGCGCATCGGCTTGTTCTTACCGCGGTCGATCGGGAAGGCATTGAAGACCAGACCGGTCAGAATCGCCCGCTTCTTACTGTCGAAGAAGTAGTCGGCCGCCGCACCGACCGCCAACCGCCGAGTCACCGCCAAGGGGAGGAAGGTCACCATCAGCGGAGCGTCCAGATGGCTCGAATGGTTCGCCACTACGACCATCGGCCCGGTCGCCGCCGGTCGGCCGACCACCTCGACCCGGATCAGATAACGCACCAGCGGCTTCAGCACCCCGCGCTGAATCACGATCCGCAGCAGCCCTGCCAGCCGTGACTCGAGCCAGGCGGGCTGGCGCTTGGCTGCAGCGACGGGGGCGGGTTCAGGAGTTCGCTCAGCGCTCATCGGCGTCGACCTTACCTGCGACCTGATCGCAACTGGAAGCGCCTAGACTGACCGCCGTGACAGTACGCCGGGAGCGGTCATGAGCAGGCATGGCATCGACACCCTACTGAAAGGCTGACATGACCAACCCGATGGACCTCGAGAACCAGTACGGCGCGCACAACTATCACCCGCTGCCTGTGACGATCGCCACTGCCGAGGGCGTTTGGGTCGAGGACATCGACGGCAACCGGTACCTGGACTGCCTGGCCGGCTACTCGGCGCTCAACTTCGGCCACCGGCACCCGGCGCTGATCGCCGCCGCGACCGAGCAGTTGGGCCGCGTCACGCTCACCTCGCGTGCTTTCCACCACGACCAGCTCGGCCCGTTCTGCGCCGACCTCGCCACCTTGGCCGGCAAAGAGGCCGTGCTGCCGATGAACTCCGGCGCCGAGGCCGTCGAGACCGCGCTCAAGCTCGCTCGCCGCTGGGGCTATCTGGTCAAGGGCGTTCCGGACGGCAAGGCCACCATCATCGTTGCGGACGGCAACTTCCACGGCCGGACGATCAGCATCATCAGCTTCTCCGGCGACCAGGAAGCGCACGACAACTACGGCCCCTACACACCAGGCTTCCGCTCGGTCCCGTACGGCGATGCGGCCGCGCTCGAGGCGGCGATCGACGAGCACACGGTCGCCGTACTGATCGAGCCGGTCCAGGGTGAATCCGGAGTGATCGTGCCGCCGGCCGGGTACCTGCCCGCGGTCCGCGAGCTCTGCACCAAACACAACGTGCTGATGGTCGCCGATGAGATCCAGTCCGGCCTCGGGCGGGCTGGCGCGACCTTCGCCAGCGGCCGCGCGGGCGTCGTACCGGACGTCTACATCCTCGGGAAGGCGCTCGGCGGCGGGATCATGCCGCTGTCCGCGGTCGTCACTGACCGTGCTGTGATGGATGTCATCACGCCGGGCACCCACGGCAGTACCTTCGGCGGCAACCCGCTGGCCGCGGCGATCGGCCGGGCAGTCGTGAAGCTGCTTGAACCGGGCGACCTGCAGGCCCACGCCCTGGCGATGGAGCAGGAGCTCCGGGACCGCCTTGAGCCGCTCCGCGCCCACGGGCTGGTCGGCCTGCGGGTTCACGGCCTGTGGGCCGGTGTCGACCTCGACCCGACGCTCGGCACCGGTCGGGATCTCTGCGAGAAGCTCGCGGCGAACGGCGTACTGGCGAAGGACACGCATGGCTCGACGATCCGGCTCTCGCCGCCGCTGACGGTCACTCCGGACGAGCTCGACTGGCTCACCGATCGGCTCACCCGGTCGCTCAAATCACTGTCCGCCTGACTCAAATCACTGGCCGTTGGACTCAATTTCACCGGGGGCTTGAAAGGCGCCGAGCCGAGAACAGGGTCCAGTGGGTGACCTGACCGGGGACCGAGCGTAGTATTCTGGCAACACCGAACATCGGCATCGCCTTCTGGGCCGATCGTTACCGTCAGCGGCCGGAGTGGCCGGCTGTGCGGTGACCGGCCAGAATCCCGCCGTCAGTTCCGCCGGAATCCACGATCTCGATCGCTGGCCGGAGCGCCGGTTCCGCGCTCCTGGGGGTGGCCCGCACCGGGCCGCTGTGCGACGTGTCGCCATCGGCGTAGTGACGCGCGGTGCCGTGTTCGCCTTGGACAGTGGTCCGTGGCACGACAGAGGAGGACCCTTGGCCCGACGAGGTCAGCGCCAGTCCGGGGCCGCCAGCGGCTCCGGCCGCCGGCAATCCGGCGACACCCGGCGCGACGCCGGCGACACCCGCCGGCAGTCCGGTGATGCCCGGAAGCAGAGTTCGGGCGGCCGTGGTGCCTCGAATGGCGGGTCCAGCGGCGCGGCGGGTAGCCGCAGGCGCCGGCCGGCCAAGGATGCCGAGGGCCTGATCCCGGTCCTGGCGAAGGCCGTCCGGGAGGTCGAGGGCGCTGTCGAGCGGGCCGCGATCAAGCCGTCGACCCGGACCAAATTCCAGGTTGTCGCGCTGCTCGTCCGCGAGGAGCGCGCCCGGGTGAACGCCGACGCTTCGGCCACCGACGCTCACCGGGCCGAGCAGCTGCGTCGCCTCGACGGTGTGGCCACCATTCTGGCCAAGACGGCTGCCCTCGAGCCCGCGCTACTGCAGCTGCTCGCCGAGGACACCGTCATCTCCGAGGCCGCCGCCACCCTGCGCCGCGAGATGCTGACCGCCGCCGGGATGGAGGCTCCCGAGGAGCCGCCCGCCCCGGAGCCGGAGAGCGCTCCCGAGCCCGCCGCGCGCCGCGTCGTACCGAAGACCGTCGTCGCCCGGCAGCTCGCGAACCCGTTCCTCGCGCCCGACTTCAGCTCGGCCCCGGTCGCGCGGCCGGTTCGCCCGCGTCGCCTCGCCGGATGGGAGCTGATCACTCCTCTGCTCCGCTCCTTCGAGTACGCCGCTGCCTCCGCGAGCATGCCGTTGCCCGAGCCGACCGATCTGCGGATCGCTGCTGGTCAGGAGCTGATGCCACATCAGTCCCGCCTGATCGCGTCCGCGGCCGCCGGTCACCGCAGCTTCCTGCTCGCCGACGAGCCCGGTCTCGGCAAGACCGCCCAGGCCCTGCTCGCGGCCAAGGCGGCCAACGCCTATCCGCTGCTCGTCGTCGTACCGAATGTCGTCAAGACCAACTGGGCCCGCGAGGCCGACATCTGGACGCCGCAGAAGAAGGCGACCGTCATCCACGGTGACGGCGACTCGATCGACGGCTTCGCGGATATCGTCGTGGTCAACTACGAGGTGCTGGACCGGCACGTCGGCTGGCTCGGTGACCTCGGTTTCCGCGGCATGGTCGTCGACGAGGCGCACTTCATCAAGAACAAGAAGTCCCAGCGCTCCCGGAACGTTCTGGAGCTGTCTGAGCGGATCCGGACCCGGAGCACCCGGCCGCTGCTGATGGCACTCACCGGTACGCCGCTGATCAACTCGATCGAGGACTTCACCGCGATCTGGCAGTTCCTCGGCTGGATCGACGAGAAGGGTCCGCGCGCGGACCTGATGGAGTCGCTCGAGGAGACCGAGCTCGTCCCCGCCGACCCCGGCTTCTACGCCGCCGCCCGGTCGGCCGTGATCAACATGGGGATCGTCCGGCGCCGCAAGGTCGACGTGGCCGCCGACATCCCGGCCCGCCGGATCGCCGACCTCCCGGTCGAGCTCGACGGCGCGGTCGGCCGCTCCATCCGCGAGGCCGAGCGTGAGCTCGCCGAGCGTCTGGTCAAGCGGTACAACACCGCGCTGGAGACGCGTACTTCCGGTGTCACGGTCGAAGGAATCGACCACGACCTGGTCCGCCGCGTCGCCGGCTGGGAACGCCAGGAGATGGACAACAAGAAGACCGGCGAGAACGTGTTCTCCCTGGTCCGCCGGATCGGTCTGGCCAAGGCCGGCCTGGCCGCCGATTACGCCGCGCAGCTCGCCCAGAGCGTCGGCAAGGTCGTCTTCTTCGCCCGCCACATCGAAGCCATGGACACCGCCGAGGAGCTGTTCGCCGAGCGCGGGATCAAGTTCGCCTCGATCCGCGGCGACCAGACCTCCACCAAGCGGCAGAAGAACATCGACGCTTTCACCAACGACCCCGAGGTCTCGGTCGCCGTCTGCTCACTGCTGGCGGCCGGCGTCGGGCTCAACCTGCAGGTCGCGTCGAACGTCGTACTGGCCGAGCTCTCCTGGACGAACGCCGAGCAGACGCAGGCGATCGACCGGGTGCACCGGATCGGTCAGGAGATGCCGGTCACCGCGTGGCGGATCATCGCCGCACAGACCATCGACACCCGCATCGCCGACCTGATCGACTCCAAGGCCGGTCTCGCGGCCAAGGCGCTCGACGGCTCCGACGAGGAAGTCGGCTCGTCGGCCGACGTCCAGCTCGAAGCCCTCGTGTCCCTGCTGACGGACGCGCTGTCCTAGGGGGCAGGCCGGTACGACGGGAGCGCCTGCACCAGCTCGGGGTACAGCCTGAGCTGGTGTGGTTCGAGCAGCTCGTGTAACCACGGCTGACCACCGGCCACGCGCAACCATCCGTCGTGTTCGCGGGCCAACGCCTCGGCCGCCACCAGTACGTCGACACCGGCGGGATCCAGCTCCCGGACCCGCCGTACGTCGACAACAACGGTTGAGGCCTTGGTCGTGATCACTCGTCGCAATTCATCGGCGAACGCGGCCGCTGTCTCCTCGGTGACCGTCCCGGCAACCTTCACCACGACACACCCACCGACCGCGGACCACGTACACACAAAAGGGCCGCTGGCATCCACGGGGCGAGTCATCGACCGCTCCACGCGGCCGATCATGGACCAACCTTCATCAGATCTCCTCACACATTTTTCTACAACCGTAGTACCCACTCCCTATTCCCGGCCGCCGGACGTAGCGTCGGGGGATGGAATTCGATCGGTACACGGTGACGATGCTGAGATTGCGCGCGGATGCGCCGGTGATGGATGAGACCGAGGCCGGCGAGTTGCAGGACCGGCATCTTGCGCATGGCGCCGACCTGCAGGATCGCGGGATCATCCTGGCGCGCGGGCCGTTCACCGATCAGGACGATCCGCAGTTCCGCGGGTTCTCGATCTGGTCGGTGGATCAGGCGGCAGCGCGCGAACATGCCGCGGCCGATCCCGCCGTACTGGCCGGGCGGCTTGCGGTCACGGTGATGACGTGGATGATGCCGGCCGGGAATCTTCAGTTCAGCAAGGTGCGGGTACCGCGTTCTAGGGCTGAGGTGTGAGCTCGCCGACCGGGAGGTCGACCGGCACGGTGTTGGTCTTCGGGGCGAGCGGGCAGGTCCAGCGCGGGCTGTAGGCGCAGGACGGGTTGTAGGTGAAGTTGAGGTCGAGAGTGAGGGTTCCGGCGGTCAAGTCACCGCCGAGGTCGGCGCCCTTCACGGTGTCGATGAGGTAGCGACCGCCGCCGTACGTGCGCTTGCCCGCGAGGGCGTCCTTGACGGGGACGAACAGGCCGCCGCCGTACGACTCGAGCCACCAGACGTCGAGATCGCCGACGCCCGGCAGGTGCGCGACGCCGACGCGGCTGAACGGGATCACGCCATCCGTTGCCGAGGGCACCTCCCAGCGCACCGGCTCGACGTCGGTGTCGATGGTGACCTCGAAGCGGAGGTCGGCGCGATACGCACCGATCTCAGGACCCTGGTACGTCGACCGTTCCTCGACCGCCGAGGCTGGGTGGGTCTTCAGCAGCTCGTCGCGACCTGTCCGCCAGATCTTGTGGGCCTGGGCCGGATCGCTCTGCGCGCGGACCTCTTCGTACAAGGCGAACACGTGCCGCCGCCAGTCGGCCGTCTCCAACGACATCAGATGCCCCAGACCGCCAGCTCGGCAGCTCGGGGAGCTGCTTTGAGGACTGAGGTCGGGTGGTCGAAGGTCATGACCGGGCGCGTGGCCGTGTCGTACGACGGCCAGCCGGGGTCGCCGGTCTTGGCGAACGTGACCCAGACGGCGTGCATCTGGTCGGCGAGCTCCTGCGGCGCAACACCGCCGTACAGCGGGGAGGTCGCCGTACCGAGGGTGTCGAACATGAACGCCAACTCCAGGGAGTGGCAGGCACCGAGCCCTTCGAGCGGCGACTTCCACGCGAACTCATACAGGTACGGCGTCCCGTGCGGCCGCTGCGCAGTCGCCAGCTTGATCGTGGGAATCGTGAAGATGGAGTCGGTGACCACGCTGGACAGCACGTCGCCCGGTGACTTCCCGGGCCGGTTCGCGACGTAGACCGCGGTGATCTCCGGCGGAACGCCCATGCGGGCGAGCGCGTGCGGCAGGACCTCGGTGGTCACGGCGGCGGCGATGCCGGAGGGGACGGTGAAGAAGCTGAACTCGTCGCTCGTGGCCCCGGCCAGCAGGTCGATCCCTGCGGCGGCACCGGCGGCAATCGCGTTGAGCGGCACCTCGAAGATCAGCTCGTTGTCGATCACCGGCATGACCGGCATGATCCCGCCACCCGCGGCGATCGTGGATGCACCCCAACGTGCCGGGTCGGGCTTCGCGCGCATCTCCATCGCGACCACACGCTGTGCGGCGATCAGCTCATCCACGCCGACCGACGCGAGACCCGCCGCCGACCACTCGACACCGAGCCGCTTGGCGACCTCGGCGGAGACCGAGCCAGCGTCCTCTTTGAGAGCGGCAACGCCCGCCGATCCGCTCTGCACGATCGCGCGCCGGAAGAGACCCTTCGCGGCCGGGATCGACATCAGCGTTGCGACGCTCATCGCGCCGGCCGACTCACCGGCGATCGTCACCCGGTCGGGGTCACCACCGAACGCCGCGATGTTCTCCTGCACCCAGCGCAGCGCAGCCACCTGGTCGAGCAGTCCGCGGTTGCTCGGCGACCCCGGAATTACGCCGAACCCCTGGATCCCCAGGCGGTAGTTCACGCCGACCAGGATCACGCCGTCACGGGCGAACGCCGTACCGTCGTACTCAGGCACTGCGTTGGATCCGTTGCGAAACGCACCACCGTGGAACCACACCAGCACGGGTAGCCCGCTACCGCCAGGCGTCCACACGTTCAGGTTGAGGACATCGGGTCCGGGGATCACCGGGTTCGACAACAGGCCGTCGTACGGCGGTTCGTAGCCGGGCTGCGGCACAGTCGCACCCAGCTCGGTCGCATCCCGCACGCCGTCCCACGAGACCGGCTCGGGGGCCTGATAGGCCTTCTCCCCCACCGGCGCTGCCGCGTACGGAATTCCGAGGAACGCAGTCACCTCGCCGTCCGTCCGGCCCTTGACCTGCCCGCCCGAAGTCACCACGATCGCGTCCACGCCTCATGCTTACCACGCTTTCGCGACCGCGGCGCCGGTCCCTTCCCCAGGTGAGGACCGGCGCCGCGCTACCTCACTCCTTGAATGCGTCCTTGGCCTTCTCGCCGGCCTGCTTGAGGTCGGCCTTCGTCTTCTCTGCCTGGCCTTCGGCCTGCAGGTCGCGGTTGTCGGTCGCGTCCCCGGTCTCCTTCTTGACCTTGCCCTTGGCCGCTTCGGCAGCGTTCTTCAGCTTGTCTCCGACGCTCATCGACCTCTCCTTCGCGTTCCGCTAGGGCGGTCCGGTTCCCACCGGACCGCCCATCATGCAGAAGTCAGGTCGTTACATTCTTGACGTGGTGAAGTAACACTCGTACGGTACCGGGGATGCTCCCGCAGTCCCCGTGACGAAAGGCGTCCCCGTGTCCCGTTTCCTCCGCCGCGCAGTCGCGCTGGCGACCGCCGTACCGGTTCTGCTCGCCGCGACGATCGTGCCGGCCCAGGCCAAGAGCGACTTCAGCGTGAAGCCGTTCATGGGCTGGAGCAGCTGGAGTGTCCAGTCCTCCAGCAACCCCGCCTACGGCACCAAGTGGCTGACCGAGGCGAACGTGAAGTCCGCCGCCGACTCGATGGCGAAGAACCTGCGCGGCTCCGGCTACACCAACATCAACCTGGACGCCGGCTGGAACGCCAACTGGAACTGGGAGTTCCGGACCGACGCCAACGGGATCCCCGAGGCCGACCCCGAGCGCTTCCCGAACGGGATCGCCAGCCTTGCCCGCTACGTGCACAGCAAGGGCTTGAAACTCGGCCTGTACGGCGGCGCCGGGCTGCAGACCGCGATCTACGACAAGAACGCGCCGATCCTCGGGACGAACTGCACGACCCAGGACATCACCGTCTACCCGCTCGTGAAGACCAACATGTGGGGCGGGGACTGGAAGATCGACTTCACCAAGCCCTGCGCCCAGGCGTACTTCAACTCGATCGCCAAGCGGTTCGCGTCCTGGGGTGTCGACTTCCTCAAGGTCGACGGCGTGCTGAAGGAGAACATCCCGGACATCGAGGCCTGGTCCAAGGCGATCGACCAGAGCGGCCGCAAGATGTGGCTGACCGCCAGCGCCTGGCCGATTCCGCGGGACGCCGGCGAGGGGCTGCAGCCTTGGGCGAACAGCGTCCGCGTGAACACCGATGTGGAGTGCTACTGCAATACCGTCTCGACCTGGACGAGTTCGGTCGACAACCGCTGGGAAGACCTGCCGAACTGGCTGGACGTCGTACGCCCGAACTACTGGCCCGACCTCGACTCGATGCCGATCAACAACAACTCGGGCGTCGGGATCCAGGACGGTATCAACGAGATCGAGCGGCAGTCCGTGATGACGTTCTGGTCGATGGCCTCATCACCCCTGTACGTCGGTGGCGACCTGGCGAACATCGACGCTCGCGCGGTCGCGATCCTGACTAACCGTGAGGTGATCGCGGTCGACCAGGCCGGCGTCATCCCGACCCGGGTCACCGACGGCACGCTGCAGATCTGGAAGAAGCGCCTGCCGAGCGGCAAGCTGGCCGTCGCCGTCTACAACCTCGGCTCCGAGACCGCCGACATCCCGGTCAGCTGGCAGCAGCTCGGCGTACACGGGAACCGGCAGCTGCGTGACCTGGTCGCGCAGCAGAACCTCGGCAAGTTCAACAAGTCCTGGACCGCCAAGGCTGTCCCGGCCCACGGGTCGCGGCTCATCACGCTGTCCTGACCTTCCTGCGGCGGGCGACTGCCCTCGCCCGCCGCAGGGTGACACCCATCCGACACACGATGGTGATTGTGCGCGGGTGCGGAGCGGGAGCAAGCTGAGATCGTTCCGCCCCCTGAAGCAAGGGGAAAACCGCATGACCACGGCACATATCGACGTCACCGACCACGAGCACCTGCCGAACGACGGCTGCGAGACGGTCGATCACGAGGACCACGTCGACCACGTCCACGGGGACGAGCGCCATCCCGAGGCGATGGTCCATGCCGGTCACAGCGACACGCACAGAGCCGGCGACGGCTGCGAAACCGTCCAGCACGACGACCACGAGGACCACCTGCACAACGGTCACCGCCACTTCCAGCACGACGACCACGTGCACGAGCACTAGTTGAGCAGTGCCGCAGCCAACCCCACCGCGTCGTCCCGCCCATACGGGTCGGCGTCGTGGGCGTTGGCGATCAGCAGCAGGTGCACGGCCCGGTAGATCCGCAGTACCTCAGGGTCGTACCCGAAGCGGCTGGTTGTCGCTTCGTCGAACGCCGCCTCGATCTCGCGGACCTGCGGCGACCAGAGCGCAAACATCGTCCCGGCACTCGCCGCGTCGTACGCCGGATCGCCGGCCATCGTCATCAGCCCGAAGTCGATGATCGCAGTCGGCCGGCAGTCCCCGTCGACCAGAATGTTGCCCGCGGTCACGTCCCCGTGGATCATCCCGGACGTGCTGTCCGGCAACTCCCGCACCCGCGCGAGCAGGCGCTCGACCTTCTCGTCCAAGTCCTTGATAGCCGGTCCCAGCTTGCCGTGGAACCGTTCGACCCGGCGCTCAGTCAGCTCCGCCAACGCCTCCGGCCAACTCTGCCCAGGTGCCCGAAACGGCTTCACCTCATCGAGAACCGCCAACGTGGGCGTCGTCGTGACCGCACCCAACTCCCCCAGCACGTCAAGCACACAATCCCGCGCCGGCGCACCGAACTCAGGGGCAACGGTGTACAACGGCACTCCTGGCAGTTCAGCCTCAACAGTCACCCGGTACGGCGCCCTGTCGTGCACCTCGAGAATCTCCGGCGTACGGATCGACGGCGCATCCACCGACGCGTAGAACTCCGCAAGCCGCCTGAGTTCCGCCGTACCCGCATGAAACCAGACCTTCGCGATCTTCCCCCCACCCAACCTGAACACCGCACCCTGCATACCAACCGCAATCCGCTCAGCGCCCGGATGCCCCGGCAGATGGTCACTTAACTTCACGAGGCACTCCTCAGCAGCAAATCAAGTACCCCGACATGAGCAGCCGACTTGGCCTCCGGCGGCGCAAGCGACCTCTCAACCTGCATGTCCTTGAGTTCCGGCACCACCCTCGGATGCGACCGCACCAATCCACCTCCGAACACCACCGTCGCCCCGGCCCGAAGCTCAGTCAGCTCGATGGCCCGCACCAGCGACTCGCGTACCCGTTCCTCATCCTCAGCACCCAACGGCGTCGGCAACGCATGCCCGCCGATTGCAGCATCGAGGCAGCCACGCCGTCCACATCCCCCACATACCGCCGGCCCGAATCCCACCTGGTGCCCGAAC
Source organism: Kribbella albertanoniae (assembly GCF_004348455.1). Lineage (GTDB taxonomy): Bacteria > Actinomycetota > Actinomycetes > Propionibacteriales > Kribbellaceae > Kribbella > Kribbella albertanoniae. The sequence goes on along the minus strand of NZ_SMKA01000134.1, from coordinate 2,953 downwards.
TCGACTGCTATCACATCCCCCGCCGACACCCGAACCGCGCCTACGCCTGTGCCGATCACGACGTACAAGAGGTCGGCCGGCTCACCCACACGCAGCAACCATTCCCCCAAGGCACCCGCCTCTGCGTCGTTCAGCGACACCTCCGGCCGACGCGGGAACCCGAGCTCCTCCCACGCCTCCACATCCATCCACCCGAGATGGTGCGCGCCCCGAACACGACCATCCACAACCCACCCAGGCGCCGCCAACCCATACCGGTATGCCGTTTCGGGCCGCGCGACGCCGTCCACGAACACCACCGAGCCGTCGACGAGCGTCGCCGTCTGCACCGACGGGCCGCCAACCTCAACCGCCACGAGCGGCTCCGGCCGGCGTCCCCACCGAGCACGCAGGAACCCAGGCAGCTCACTCACTCCGTCAGGCTAGTTGTCGGTGCCGATGAGCGCCTGGGGTTTTGCTTGGCGCGGACCGCCACCACCGTCTAACCCGGCTGGGCGCGCGCGTGAGCGCTCGATCCACGCTCGGCCGGTGGTGGCGGGCGGTGGTTGGTGGGTGGTGGCGGTCCCCCAGGCCATCACAAATGGGGTCCGCGGTGTCGGCTGAGCGCAGGGCCGGCGGGCTGGCCCCGATTGTGATGGCCTGCAGGTCCGCTCATCAACCTCTGCGGTTGACTCGGCGTCGGCCGTGCTTCAGTTCGCGGCGTTCTAGTTCGGTGAGGCCGCCCCAGATGCCGGCGTCCTGGCCGGATTCGAGGGCGGACTCCAGGCAGTCGGTGCGGACCGGGCAGCGTCGGCAGACGCGCTTGGCCGCCTCGATCTGCGGGAGCGACGGTCCCGTCGTACCGATCGGGAAGAACAGCTCGGGGTCTTCGTCCCGGCAGGCGGCGGCCAGGATCCAGCCGGCCGCCCGCACTCGCATCTCCGTCTCGCTGCTGCCCATCGCAGTCTCCTCCATGAGCTTCTGAAGGTAAGACCACGCCCGCCGCCCTGCTGTGACTACTTGCGACCAACGTCACATCGCGAGGCAGTCCTTGACGGCTGCCGACAGGCTGGACGCCCGCGGTTCGCCGACGCGGAAGGACCAGCGGTTCATCACGTAGCCGAAGCCGACGCCGGCGTCCGGGTCCGCGAAGCCGATGGATCCGCCCGAGCCCGGGTGACCGAAGGCGTTCGGTCCGAGCATCGGCTGCGGCGGGCAGGAGCGCCAGAAGCCGAGCGACATGTAGAAGGAGCGGTCAGCCGGGAGGTCCAGGCCTGGCGGGAGCCCGTTCATCCGGGTCTTGTCGGTCTGGACCTCGATCATCCGCTCGACGGTCGCCGGGTCCAGCAGCCGGATCCCATCGACCTCGCTCACGGTGGCGGCGTACATCCGTGCGATCGATCGGGCGTCGGCGACCATGTTCGCGGCCGGTACCTCGGCGGCCCGCCACTCGCGCTTGGTGAAGTAGTCCGAGGTCGGGTCGAACGCACCGCCCAGTACGCCGGCCTTCGCCTGCACCGAGCCCTCACCCCAGACCGACGTCATCCACGCGTTGACCGTGTCCGCGTCCAGTCCGGTCGTCTCGAGGATGCCCTGGGTCATCTCCTCGAGGGTGAACGGCGCGGCGAACTCGATCCGCGCCACCTTCTCCTCCTGCTCGGCCGGCAACCCGATCCACGCCTGCAGACCGAGCGGGCCGGCCACCTCATCCGCGAAGAAGGTCCCGAGCGATTTGCCCGAGATCCGCCGTACCAGCTCACCAACCAGATAACCGAAGGTCATCGCGTGGTAGACGTGCTCCGTGCCCGGCGTCCACAGCGGCTTCTGCGCTTCCAGCGCGCGGATGACCGGGTCCCAGGCGTATGCCTCCTCGAGTGTCAGCGGCCCGTCGATCAGCGGCAGTCCCGCCTGGTGCGACAGCAGCCAGCGGACCGGGATCTGATCCTTGCCTTCGGCACCGAACTCCGGCCAGTACTTCACCACCGGCGCGTCCAGATCCAGCTCCCCGCGCTGGGCGAGCAGGTGCGCACAGATGGCCGTCGCGCCCTTCGTCGTCGACGCGACCTGGGCGATCGTGTCCTGCTGCCACGGCCGCGCGGCCTCGGTGTCGGCGAGGCCGCCCCACAGATCCACGACCGGCCGACCTCCGACGTACACGGCTACCGATGCGCCCGACTCACCGGGATTCCCGTCGAAGTTGGCGCGGAACGCGTCCGCGACCTTGCCCCAGCCGTCCTCAACATGTCCGTTCACGAGTGTGTTGTTCATGAGGAGGACGATTCCGGACCGCGCTGACACGACGCTGACACCGCGCAGTCAGTGCAGCGTGTACCCGCCGTCGATCACCACGACCGACCCGGTCATGAAGCTCGACGCCTCCGACGCCAGGAACACCACCGTCGGCGCGATCTCCTCCGGTACGGCGTACCGCTGCATCGGCGCGTCATCGATCCAGCGCGCCTTGAACCGCGGCTCGTCCACCGGCGCCATCTCGGTCTTCGTGTACCCGGGCGCCACCGCGTTCACCCGGATGTTCAACGGCGCCCACTCCGCCGCCAGCGACTTCGTCAGCTGATGCACCGCCGCCTTGGAAGCGTTGTACGCCGGCTGCCACTGCGGCCGGTTCACGATCTGCGCCGAGATCGACCCCACGTTGACGATCGTCCCGCCACCCACCGTCGTGAAATGCGCAGCCGCCGACTGACTCAGCTTCCACAACCCACTGACATTGGTCGAGAACACCTCGTCCCACTCCGCATCCGGCACCTCCAACGCGGCCCGGTGAAAACAAGCCCCCGCATTGTTCACCAAGATGTCGAACCGCCCGGTCGCCTCCACCGCAGCAGCAACCGCGGCCTCCCCCGACGCCCGATCATTCACCTCAAGTCCCACCCCCACCACAGTCCGCCCAGTCGCCTCCGCCAACTCCGCAGCCGCCACCTTCGAGGCCCCCTCATCGCGAGCCCCGATCACC
>NZ_SMKA01000133.1 GCF_004348455.1 Kribbella albertanoniae | reverse complement strand
GGAATCATGAGTACGACGCCGATGCCGCCCGTCCCCCCGCTCCCCGACCCGACCGACCCCGATCGGTACCCAGGCGGGAGCCGTCCGGAGACGGACCCCGATCTCGATCCCACGCCGGCCCCGGAGCCCTCGCCGGACGAGGAGGACCCGAACGAGCAGCTCCCGCACTTCCCGGACTAACGGCCGGCCGAACCGTCCGCATGGACGGCCAGTAGGTCATAGATCGCCCGGTTGCACGGAGTCGGTACGCCGAGGTTGCGGCCCCGGTCGACGACATCGCCGCTGAGCCACGCGACCTCGAGGCGGTTGCCCCGGTTGAGGTCGTGGTGCATCGACGACGTCATCTCGGCCGGGGCCTGGTCCACGAAGGCGAGCCGGTCGTCGACGAAGTCATCGGGGATCGGCACGCCCTGGGCCCGGGCCACCTGGACGGTCTCGCCCATCACATCCCGCAGGAAGGCCCGCGCCCGCGGGTTGCTGCGGATCTCGCCGATCGGCATCCGGGTGGTCGTCGTCATCCCGGACAAGCCGACCAGGAAGACGAACTTCTCCCAGATGGTCCGCTCGATCTCGTTGCTGACGGCAACATCGATACCGGCCTCGGCACAGGCCGCGCGGAACGCCTCGACGCGGTCCGACGCACTCCCGTCGTACTCACCGAAAGCCAGTCGCTGCAGCGTGCCGGTGTGCTTGATGACCCCGGGCTCGGCGATCGTCGCCGCGATGTAGGCGACCCCGCCGACGACGTGCTCAGGACCGAGAATGCGACGCAGTACGTCGTCCTTCACCACACCGTTCTGGAACGAGATCACCGCCGTCCGCTCAGCCAGCAACGGCTTGATCAGCGCGGCCGATTCCTCGGTGTCCCACAGCTTCACGCCGAACAGTACGACGTCCGCAGGCGCCAGCTCGGACGGATCGTCCGTCACCTCGACCGTCGGCAGATGCAGGTCGCCGAGTTCGCTCTGCACGCGAAGCCCGTTCGCCCGCAACGCCTCCAGTTGACGCCCTCTGGCCACGAAGGCAACCTCGTGCCCAGCCGCTGCCAGCCGGCCTCCGAAGTACCCGCCGATACCGCCCGTTCCCATCACCGCAATACGCATGGGAGAAGCCTCGCACAGCCGTACTTCTGCGTGTTGTTGTGTCTACGGAGCGAGAATGCGCGCATTTGCGCTTGCCGGACCGCGCCGACAAGGGTTCGATAGACGCTTGTGGAGCAAACTCACCAACCTGACGGGGTCTCGTACCGGACGTTGATCTGGCTGGCGGTGGCCGCGTTCTCGACCGGGATCGACGGCTATGTGCTGGCCGGTCTGCTCCCGGCCATCGCCGACGACCTGCGGGTCAGCGAGGCGGCGGCCGGTCAGCTGATGACGGTCTTCGCGCTGACATCGGCGATCGCGGCCCCCATCCTCGGTACGGCGACCAGTCGGTGGGAGCGTCGCCGTACCATCGCGTTGTCGCTGGCGGTCTTCGTCGTCGGCAACGTGATCGTTGCCCTCGCACCGAACTACGGCGTCGCGATCAGCGGTCGCGTGGTCGCCGCGCTCGGCGGCTGCCTGCTGAACGCCGCGATCCTCGCCTATGTGATCGCGCAGACGCCGATCCGGCACCGCGGCAAGGCGCTGTCCTTCGTCCTCGGCGGGTGGATGACCGCGACCGCGCTCGGCGTACCGGTCGGTCTGGTGATCGGCCAGTCCAACTGGCGCTTCCCGATGGTCCTGGTGGCGATCGTCGGCACGATCGCCCTGGCCGGGATCATGCTCCGGCTGCCCGAACTGCACCTCCCGGCCGGCACCCTGGCCGACCGGCTACGGCCGCTCCGCCAGCCCCGGCTGCTGGCCGGTCTGCTCGTCACGGTCGGCATCCTGTGCAGCAGCTACACCTGTTTCACCTACGCGACGCTGATCTTCGGGCCGACCTTCCGCGCCGACTGGATGATCATCCTGATCATGTTCGGCTACGGCCTGTTCAGCATGCTCGGCAACTTCGTGACCGGCCGCCTCACCGACCGCTTCACCCCAATCCGCGTCCTGACCGTCGTCCTGGCCGGCCTGCTGCTGAACTCGATCATCGGCGACCTCGCCCTCGCCTTCGCGCCGGTCACGCTCGCAGCCGTGATGGGGTTGGTCTGGTTCTTCCTGGCCGGCGTCGGCAACGGCGGCGGCGCCGTCCCCCAGCAGGCCCGGCTCGGCGTGCTCGCCGGAGACTCGGCCGCCATCGTGATGGCCCTCAACGGCAGCGCCATCTCCCTGGGCGCAGCCCTCGGCGGCGGCCTCGGCGGCATCACCCTCGCCGCCGGCGCAGCCCCCCACACCCTCCTCACCGTCGCCGCCATAATCCTCGCCCTAACCCTCGCCCTCCACCTCGTCGTCGCCCGCCGCCCCTAGTCGCCGCCACAACGTCCGAAGGATCGGAGGGCCCTCCTCCGGATGTTCGGACGTTAAATCCGTGTCCCCGCTAACGTCCGAAGGATCGGAGGGCCCTCCTCCGGATGTTCGGACGTTGTGGGTTAGGCGCGGTGGTCGGGGGCTAGGGTGCGGGCGAGAGTGAGGGTCGGCTCGTCCAGCAGTGCGGGTTCCAGTACGGCGGTTTGGGCGTAGGCGGCTCGTAGGCGGAGTTCGACGGAGTCGGCTCGGCCGGGGGCTTCGGTTGCGACTGAGCCGACTGAGGCTGGGTCGAAGGGGAGGTCGAGCTGGCGGTAGATGTTGGTGAGTAGGGGGCGTAGGCGGTCGTCGTCGCCGAGCACGATCAGGGCGCTGAACAACCAGCCGTTGCGGACGACGCGTTGCCCGGTGCCGATCAGCTTCACGACTCCCCGCGCGTTGACGCTGTGCGCACCCGGGCAGTACTCCCCCGGTACGGCGCCCACTCGCGCATCGATCCCGAGATCGCGGAGCACACCGGCGTACAGGTCGCCGTAGTGCGCGAACCGGGACTCCATGCCGTCCGGAGCGAGCCGTTCGTGTCGCACGTGGTCGACCACCAGAGCCTCGGTCGTGTACGCGACCGGCCGTCCACCTACCGCCCGGACCAACGGTTCGAAACCGGCGTCCCGAGCAGTCCGTACGGCGGCGGCGAAGCCCGGCAACCGGGTATCACGGCGACCGAACACCACCACGGGATCAGCCGGCCGATAGATCCGGAGCGCCTCATCCACAAAGCCGTCCGACGCCCGCCGTACCAAGGCATGCGCCACCGCAAGCTCTAGTGCTTCTTCACTTTGTTGCAGAGGACCCGAATACACATGCACCTCGGAATGGTGCCACGGGCCGCTAGGGTGCCTGCATGGAGGAGGCCAGCCCGGAGGTCCAGGCACGTGTTCGCGCGAGCTTCGACAAGCAGGGCCTGATGGAGCATCTCGGTGCCCGGCTGACGCGTATTTCTCCGGGGTGTGTGCACATCGAGTTGCCAAGCCGCCCTGAAGTCACCCAGCAGCACGGCTACTTCCATGCCGGTGCGACCAGCGCGATCGCTGACAGCGCAGGTGGATACGCGGGTTTCACTCTGTTCGGTCCGGACAGCTCGGTACTGACGGTCGAGTACAAGATCAACCTGCTCGCGCCGGCCGAAGGCGACTACCTCGAGGCGGTCGGGACAGTGCTGAAAGCCGGTCGTACGTTGACGGTTTGTCAGCTCGAGGTCTTCGCGGTGGAAGGTGATCGTCGCACGTTGGTGGCCACCGGGCAACAGACCCTGATCCAGATCGAGGCCCGCGCGGAGCGCTGAATAAGGTCCGGACCGTTTTTGATTTCCCCGGGGTCGGACCCGCATTGTCTCGGGGTTGGGCAAGGTCTGAAAGAAGTTGACCGTGAGTACATCTTGACGGGGCCCGTCAGCACCTGATTACTGTTAGTGAGTAAGCCGACGGGGTCGGGCAGCAGGCGACTGGGGCGCCGAAGTCCGTATGCCACCCGTAGTCGATTCAGCCCGTCCCTTCCGACAGCCGAACCACGCTGCGTGCTGGCTCTGGTATGCCTCCAAAGCACCGCGGCGCGGCGTTGATACCTGCGCAGACCACGCCAGCGTGGTGCTGCCGCATGCCCGCAGTCGATTCGAACGGTGGTGTACTTGATATGACCCTGACCGAACCTGATGTGAGCGCTAACGGCCAGCCGCAACTGAGCCTCGGTACGGCGGCCGCCCGCAACCTGGCCACGACCACGAAGTCCGAGCCGCAGATGCAGGGCATCACCTCCCGGTGGCTGCTCAAACTGCTGCCCTGGGTGGAGGCCAAGGGTGGCGCCTACCGGGTGAACCGCCGGCTGAGCTACGCCGTCGGTGACGGCCGGGTCACCTTCACGACGACCGGATCCGAGGTCCGGGTGATCCCGCAGGAACTTTGCGAACTGGGCATGCTGCGCAGTTTCGACGACGTCGAGGTGCTGAGTGCGCTCGCGGACCGCTTCGAACAGCGGGAGTTCCAGGCCGGCGACGTGATCGTCGAGCGCGGCAACCCGGCCGATCAGATCTGCCTGATCGCCCACGGCAAGGTGAACAAGATCGGCGTCGGCAAGTACGGCGACGATGCCGTGCTGGAAACGCTGATCGACGGCGACCACTTCACCTACAAGGCGATTCTCGAGTCGAACGACTTCTGGGAGTACACGGTCAAGGCGCTCACGCCGGGCACCCTGCTCACCTTGTCGCAGCAGTCGTTCGAGGAGCTGATCTCCCAGTCCGACAGTCTGCGCGCGCATATCGAGAACTTCCGCAACAGCCCCGAGGCCGCCCAGGACGAGTTCGGCGAGGCCGCCATCGAGCTCGCGGCCGGCCACGCCGGTGAGTCCGAGCTGCCCGGCACGTACGTCGACTACGAGACGTCCCCGCGGGAGTACGAGCTGAGCGTCGCGCAGACCGTGCTGCGGGTGCACTCCCGGGTCGCGGATCTCTACAACCACCCGATGGACCAGACCGAGCAGCAGTTGCGGCTCACCATCGAGGCGCTGCGCGAGCGGCAGGAACACGAGATGGTCAACAACCGCGACTTCGGCCTGCTGCACAACGCCGATCTGAGTATGCGGATCCCGACCCGCAGCGGCCCGCCGACGCCGGGAGACATGGACGAGCTGCTCAGTCTGGTCTGGAAGGAGCCGGCCTTCTTCCTCGCACACCCGCGCTCGATCGCCGCCTTCGGCCGCGAGTGCACCAAGGCCGGCATCTACCCGGACTCCATCGATGTCGGCGGCCACCGGCTGCCCGCGTGGCGCGGCGTACCGATCTTCCCGTGCAACAAGCTCGGGATCAGCGACACCCGGACCAGCTCGATCATGCTGATGCGGACCGGCGAGGACAGCCAGGGTGTGGTCGGCCTGCACCAGACCGGTCTACCGGACGAGGTCGAGCCCGGCCTGTCGGTGCGGTTCATGAACATCAGCGAGAAGGCGATCATCAACTATCTGGTCAGCGCCTACTACTCGGCCGCCGTCCTGGTGCCCGATGCCCTAGCTGTCCTCGAGAACGTGGAGATCGGTCGCGAGGGCTGATCCATGAAGCAGCAGCCCTACGAGCTGCCCGACTTCTATGTGCCTTATCCCGCCAGGATCAATCCACACCTGGAGGGAGCCCGGGCGCACAGCAAGTCCTGGGCCTACGAGTTCGACATGATCGACGTACCGCAGGAAGGTCATCACGTCTGGGACGAGCACGACTTCGACTCCCACGACTATGCCCTGCTGTGTGCGTACACCCACCCGGACGCGACCGGTCCGCAACTCGACCTGGTCACCGACTGGTACGTCTGGGTGTTCTACTTCGACGACCACTTTCTCGAGCTGTACAAGAAGACCCGGGACATCCCGGCCGCGAAGGCGTACCTCGATCGGCTGCTGTTGTTCATGCCGGCCGAAGGAGAGATCACCGAGATCCCGACGAACCCGGTGGAGCGCGGGCTCGTCGATCTGTGGAACCGCACCATCCCGTCGATGTCGGCGGACTGGCGGCGGCGGTTCCGGCTGACCACAGAGGCTCTACTCGCCGAGTCCCTGTGGGAGCTGTCGAATATCAGCGCCGGCCGGATCGCCAACCCGATCGAGTACATCGAGATGCGTCGCAAGGTCGGCGGCGCCCCCTGGTCGGCGAACCTGGTCGAGTACGTCACCTCCGAGGTCCCCGAGGCGATCGCGGAGACGCGGCCGATGCACGTGCTGAGCGACACCTTCTCGGATGCCATCCACATGCGTAACGACCTCTTCTCGTACCAGCGCGAGGTCGAGGTGGAGGGTGAGGTCAACAACGCGGTGCTGGTGATGGAGACCTTCTTCGGTTGCCCGACGCAACGGGCGGCGAATCTGGTCAACGACATCCTCACCTCCCGGTTGCATCAGTTCGAGAACACGGCTGTCGTCGAGGTCCCGCAACTCCTCGCGGAGAACGGGATCGACCCGCAGGGGCAGCTCGACGTACTGAACTATGTGAAGGGCTTGCAGGACTGGCAGTCCGGTGGGCACGAGTGGCATCTGCGCTCGAGCCGCTACATGAACAAGGGCGGAAAGGCTGCCCTGAGCAACGGCCTGGGGAGCAACTTCGGTACGTCGGCCATGCGGATCGCCTCGTCGTTGATCAGCACCGCGCCGTACCGGATGCGCAGTCACAGCTTCACGCCGTACCGGCCGGTCGGTCCGACCACGTTGCCGGAGATCTACATGCCCTTCAAGGCCAAGAGCAGCCCGCACCTGGACAGCGCGCGGTTCGCGGTCCAGGAATGGGGTGCGCAGACGGGTATCACCGACGGGACGGTCTGGGACGCCCGGATGCTCGAAGCCTTCGACCTGCCGCTCTGCGCCTCCGGCCTCTACCCAGACGCCTCGGCCGAGCAACTCGCGCTGGCGAGTGAGTGGCTGGCCTGGGGTACGTACGCCGACGACTACTACCCGCAGGTCTTCGGTCTGCGGCGCGATCTGGCCACCGCGAAGGCGACCACCGCGCGACTGTCGGCGCTGATGCCGCTGGACATGGCGGGTCCACCACCCGTGGGTCCGTTGGAGGTGTCGCTGGCCGATCTCTGGCAGCGCACCGCCGAGCCGATGTCCGCGGAGAACCGAAGCTCCTTCCGGCAAGCGGTCGACACGATGACCGAGAGCTGGCTGTGGGAGCTCGCCAACCAGGCACAGAACCGGATCCCCGATCCGGTCGACTACATCGAGATGCGGCGCCGGACGTTCGGCTCGGATCTGACCATGAGTCTGTGCCGGATCGGCCACGGCCGGCAGGTACCACCTGAGGTCTATCGGTCGCGTCCGGTGCAGGCGATGGAGAACGCGGCTGCCGACTACGCCTGCCTGCTGAACGATCTCTTCTCGTACCACAAAGAAATCCAGTACGACGGCGACTTCCACAACGGAGTGGCGGTCGTGCAGAACTTCCTGGCCTGCACCAAGGACGAGTCCGTTGCCGTCGTCAACGACCTGATGACGGCCCGGATGCAGCAGTTCGAAAGCGTCACCGAGAACGACCTCCCGACGATGATCAAAGACTTCGGCCTCTCCGACGAGGTGGGGCACGCCGTGCTCGGGTACGCCGAAGAACTCCGGAACTGGATGTCCGGAATCCTCGTCTGGCACGAGGGTTGTCACCGCTACAAAGCGTCCGACCTGCCGCACCGGAAGGGCCTGCCCCAGACCTTTTGGAAGCCCACCGGTCTCGGCACCTCCGCCTTCCGACTCTCTAGAAAGGCCGGTGCGGCATGACTGTCGACCACCAGGAACAGCCCCAGCTAAGCCTCGGTACGGCGGCCGCTCGGAAGCTGGCGACGACTACCAAATCCGTTCCGCAGATGCAGGGCATCACCCCGCGGTGGCTGTTGCAGCAGCTGCCGTGGGTGGAGACCAAAGGCGCGAACTTCCGGGTGAACCGGCGCACCACGTTCGCGGTCGGCGACGGCCGGCTCAGCTTCTCGGTCACCGGATCGGACGTCCGGGTGATCCCGGCCGAGCTCACCGAACTCCCGCCGCTGCGCGGATTCGACGACGAGGAGGTGCTGAACGCGCTGGCGGAGAGGTTCCACCGCGAGGACGTTCAGCCCGGTCAGGTGATCGTCGAATTCGGCAGCCGGGTGGACGACGTCGTACTGATTGCCCACGGCAAGGTTTCCAAGACCGGCGTCGGCGAGTACGGCGCCGGCACCGACCTCGGTACCGTTGCCGACGGCGACCATCTCGGTGCGCAGCTGCTGACTGAACCCCCGGAGCATCTCTGGGAGTACACGGCCAAGGCACTGACCAGCTGCGTCGTCCTGCGGCTCAGCCGGCACGACTTCACCGAGCTGGTCGATCGATCGGAGTCGTTGCGGACTCAGCTCGACGACTACCGGCAGCGACCGCAGCACGCCCAGAACAAGAACGGCGAAGCGGAGATCGAGGTCGCTTCCGGTCACGCCGGCGAGGACGCGCTACCCGGCACGTACGTCGACTACGACCCGGCACCACGGGAGTACGAGCTCAGCGTCGCGCAGACGATCCTGCGCGTGCAGACCCGGGTCGCGGATCTCTACAACGACCCGATGGACCAGACCGAGCAACAGCTGCGGCTGACCATCCAGGCACTCCGCGAACGCCAGGAGTGGGAGATGTTCAACAACCGTGAGTTCGGGCTGCTGCACAACGCGGACTACAACCAGTGCATCTACACCCGCACCGGTCCCCCGACGCCGGACGACTTCGACGAACTGCTCACCCGGCGGCGCAAACCACGGCTGCTGCTCGCGCATCCGAAGGCGATCGCCGCGTTCGGCCGGGAGTGCACCAAGCGGCGCATCTACCCCGAGACCACGCTGGTCAACGGCAAGACCGTGCACGCCTGGCGCGGCGTACCGCTGCTGCCGTCGAACAAGATCCCGATCTCCGACACCAACACCACCTCGGTGCTGGTCCTGCGCACCGGTGCCGACGACGAGGGTGTCATCGGCCTGCACCAGACCGGCCTGCCGGACGAGTACGAGCCCGGCCTCAATGTGCGGTTCCTCGGCATCAGCGACAAGGCAGTCATCTCGTATCTGGTCAGCACCTACTACTCGGTGGCTGTTCTCGTCCCGGACGCGCTGGGCGTTCTGGAAAACGTCGAGCTCGGTGGATGAGGAGCATGCGATGTCAACACTCCAAGAGACGACCAGCCAGGGTGACCGTTCGGCAGCCGAGGTGCTCGCGTGGAGCCGCGAGGTCGTCGACCCCGCGCTCCGCGCCGCGATAGCCACGCTGCCACCGGCCACCCGCCGGATCGCCGACTACCACTTCGGGTGGGCCGACGAGGACGGCCGGCCCGCCCACGCCGACAGCGGCAAGGCGATCCGTCCGGCTCTCGTCCTGCTCACCGCCCAAGCAGTCGGCGGTACGACGGAAGCCGCGCTCCCGGCCGCCGTTGCGGTCGAGCTGGTCCACAACTTCTCCTTGCTGCACGACGATGTGATGGACTGCGATACCTCGCGACGGCATCGCGCCACCGCGTGGACCGTCTTCGGACTCGGACCGGCCATCCTGGCTGGGGATGCGCTGCTCGGCCTGGCGTTCGACGTACTGGTCGGGAGCGGGCCAGATGAACAAACACAGTCAGCACGTGGTGAGGCCGCGAGGATCCTCGGGGCCGCGGTTCAGGAGTTGGTCGACGGGCAGTTGGCCGATGCCGACTTCGAGACCCGGGACGACGTCGCACCGGCGGAGTGCGTGCGGATGGCGCAGCTCAAGACCGGCGCACTGCTCGGGTGCTGTACGGCACTCGGCGCGCTGCTCGGCGGTGGACGGCCGGATCAGGTCGACCACCTCCGGCTGTACGGCGAGGATCTCGGGCTCGCGTATCAGTACATCGACGACCTGCTCGGTATCTGGGGGACGCCGGCCGTCACCGGCAAGCCCGTGTACTCGGATCTGACCAGGCGGAAGAAGTCGTTGCCGGTGGTCACCGCGTTGGCGTCCGGTACGCCGGCCGCCCGGGAGCTCGCCGCGTTGTACGCGAGATCCGACGAGTTGTCGCACGAGGACCTGACGACTGCAGCAGCACTGGTCGAGACAGCGGGGGGCCGCGCGACCAGTCAAGCCCAGGCCGATGCCTTGCTGACCGCAGCTCTGGGCTCGTTGATCACGGCCGGTGCGCTGCCGCCGGCTTCCGCCGATCTGGAAAGGCTGGCTCGGCTCGCCACACGTCGCGATCACTGAAGGGGGGATCCGATGACGACACGAAGAACCATCCTGCTCGCCTCACCCCGGTCGTTCTGCGCCGGGGTGGAGCGGGCGGTCGACATCGTCGAACGACTGCTCGTGGCCCGCTCCGGGCCGATCTACGTCCGCAAACAGATAGTCCACAACACCCGGGTCGTCGACGATCTTCGCATGAGGGGGGCGATCTTCGTCGACGAACTCGACGAGGTGCCGGAGGGCGCCACCGTCGTCTTCTCCGCACACGGGGTTGCGCCGGTCGTCCATCGGGACGCCGCGCAGCGCGGACTCGACGTCATCGACGCCACCTGTCCACTCGTCACCAAGGTTCACATCGAGGCCCGCCGGTACGCCGCTCGCGGTGACACCGTCGTCCTGATCGGGCATGCCGGTCACGAGGAGGTGGAGGGCACGCTCGGGGAAGCGCCGGAGCAGACCGTACTGGTGGAGACCCTCGCGGATGTCGAGGCACTGCAGGTCGACGATCCGGATCGGGTCTCGTACCTGACCCAGACCACGCTGGCTGTGGACGAGACCACGGCACTGATCGATGCCCTGCGCAACAAATTCCCCGGCGCCCGGGGACCGGACACGGCTGACATCTGTTACGCCACCACCAACCGGCAGTCCGCGCTGAGCGTGATCGCCGAACAGGCCGATCTCGTCCTCGTGGTCGGATCGGCCAACTCGTCGAACTCGGTGCGCCTGGTCGAGTTGGCCGAGCGGAACGGCACGACGGCGTACCTGGTGGACCGGGCGGCCGACGTACCGGTGTCGTGGTTCGACGGTGTGCAGGTGGTCGGACTGACGGCCGGGGCCTCGGCACCGCCGGAGCTGGTGGACGAGGTGATCGAGCGGATCGCCTCCTGGGGTCCGGTCGAGGTGATCGAGCACGAAGTGACCCGGGAGACCGTCCGGTTCACGTTACCCCCGGCAGTGAGGCAAGCATGAGTCTGTTCGTGAGCGGTGTGCTGTGGGTCGGCGGCATCATGATCGTCACCGGCGCCCTGGCCGTCGTGCTGCGTAAAGCCCGGCAGCGCGAGGGCCGCGAGGCCAACAACGAGGTCGCCGGGCAGGTCTTCACCATCGTCGGTGGAGTCAACGTGGTGATCGCGGCGTTCGTCCTGATCTCGTTGTTCGACGGCATGGACAGTGCGTCCAAGACGACGTACGACGAGGCGAACGCGCTGGTCGCGGTGAACTGGTCCGGGAAGTCCCTGGCCGAGCCGACGCGCTCCCGGGTCGAGGAGCTGACCAAGGACTACGCGACCGAGGTCTCCGAGCGCGAATGGCCGGCGATGCGGGAGGGTCGCGAGGTCGGCACTCAGGGCTGGACGCTGCTGTCCCAGCTGCAACGCACGCTGGAGCAGGCGAAGACGACCAGCCAGCGGCAGGAGGAGAGCCGGGTCCTGGCGGCCAGCCAGGTCTGGAACGTGTACCAGGCCCGGCAGGAGCGGCTGAACTCCAGCGGCAGCGGCGTCAGTGCCGTGGTCTGGTTCGCGATCATGATCGGCAGCGTGATGTCGGTGGCGCTGATGTTCATGTTCGGCGGCCCAGGGCTGTACTCGTACGCGTTCATCGTGTCGATGCTGGCCGGCGCGATCGGGTTGCTGCTGTTCGCGATCTACCAGCTGCAGAACCCGTTCAGCGGTGGTGCGGATGTCGGCCCGGAGGCGTTCCTGTCCGCACTTTCCCGCTTGGGCGACAGTGGGTGAGATCCGTCGAGCACTCGCCTGCTCAGCGGTGGTCGCGATCACCGCGGCCGGTGTTGTCCTGGTCGCCGCGCCCTCCGAGGCGGCGACCACCGAGTGCTCGATCTTCGACTTCCGGTCCACCCGGCTGACGTCGTTGTCCCGGCTGGTCCGGGTCGACCTGCCGGCCGGGACCTCGACCGATCTCGGCCGGCTCGACTATCAGATCCAGGCGGCTGGGTACTCGACCAGGCAGGAGCTCGTGTACGGCGTCGCGACCAGGGACAAACACGGCTGGCTGCTCCGCCGGCCGCGGTTGCTGAAGATCAGCAGCCGGGGAACGGTCACCGATCTGGGTGAAGTACGGCGGGGTGTCGGGGGCCTCGCCGATCCGGTCGGTGGCGCGGTCTCCGGGACGAAGTTCCACGTGCGGGATGTACATCGGCTCTTCACGATCGACATCGATCCGGGGAGTCCGACGTACCGGAAGGTGGTGGGTGATGTGCGACTGAAACCTGTGACCGTGGGTCTGTCGGTGGACGACTTCGGGGCGTCGCCGGTGAGCGGCACGCTGTACGGCATCTCGACGTCCGGAGGTACGGCGAAGCTGGTGAGTCTGGACCCGGTGAGCGGTTCGATGCGAACCGTCGCGTCGGTGCCGGGGATCCCTCGGTATCACTCGTACAGCTCGGTGGTGGTCGGGGCGTCGGCGGTGTACGCCGTTCACACCGGGCACGGGCAGCCGAGCCGGGCGTTCCGGATCGGCTTCGACGGGTCGTCGCGGGAGGTCGCGTCCTGGCAGTCGGTGGCGTTCAGCGAGGCCGCGGGTTGTCTGCCGCGCGTTGCGCCGCCACCACCTCCGCCGACTCCTACACCTCGCCCACCGACGCCTCGGCCGACCCCTCGACCGACGCCTCCGCCGACCTTGACGCCTACACCGCGGCCGACCCCCACGCCTACGCCGACGCCTGATGTCCCGGTGCCGCCGCGGCCGACCCCGACGCCTACTCCCACACCTACGCCGACACCGACTCCGACCTTTGAGCCGCAGGTGGTCGCGCCACCACCAAGCCCGACGCCTACCCCGACTCCGACGCCACGTCCGCCGGCGCCGGCGGACGAGAAGGAGTTCGTCGCGGCGCAACAGGCAGCTGCCCGGCCGCCTGAGGCAGACCAAACAGTGCAAGTACTGCGGCGCTGGTCGCTGGCGACCATGATCCTGATCATGTTCGGCGGTGCGTCCATGGCGGCCGTGCGCAGAATGCGGCGCTCGTGAACGCGCCCTGCGTCGAAGCCCGGCGCGAGCACGAACTCGGCGTACTGCACGATGCCTTGAGCAACGACTCCGGACTCATCCTGGTCGTCGGTGAATCCGGAGTCGGCAAGACACACCTGCTGCGCCAGGTGGCCTCCCACCACTCGGTGCCGTGGTTTATCACCCAATGCCTGGCCGGTACGTCGTCACTCGCGGCCCTGCTCGAGGTTCTCGGAGTCGACCCGGCGGAACCCGATCGGCGTGGTGCCGTCCTGCGCGGACTGGCGCAGCTCGGTCCGATCGTGATCGCAGTGGAGGATCTGCAGTGGGCGGACCCGGAGACGTTGCGGCTGGTGCGGTTCGTCGCTGCCCGCATCCCGAAGGGTGTGCACCTGGTCGTGACGTGCCGGCCGGAGGCCATCGAGGCGGGCTTCCTCACCGAACGGCTGACTGAGATCCGGCTCGGTCCGCTCGACGCCGACGAGGTGCAGGCGGTGGCCGCTCATCAGCTGGGTGGGCACCAACTGTCACCGACGTTGGCCGAAGAGCTGACCCGACATAGTGGCGGACTTCCCTTTGCCGTGCTGGAGTTTCTGCGCACCATCAAACCTGGCACCTCGGTGGAGCACGAGGTACGACGGGCCCTGGTCGAGACGGCACCTCCGGTGGCGTTGCGAGCGTCGTTGGGGATCCGGATGCGCGAAGTACCGGAGTCATGTCGACATGTCGTTCGGGCTGCGGCGGTGTTGACGACTGCTGCTCCGGAGTACCTGCTCGGGACCGTGGCCGGGTTGACCGGCCCGACCCTGACGGCCGCGATCGACCATGCGCTGACCACCGGACTCCTGCACGAGCGGCGCCCCGGACTCTACGACCATCGGCACACGCTGGCTCGGCGTGCGGTTCTCGCGATGCTGCCGCCGGACGAGCTGCGGCGGTTGCATCGGCAGGCAGCCAGGGCGTTGATGGGGATCACGCCACCACCGCACGCACGGATCGCCGAGCATGCCCGGAGGGGTGGCCTGCTCGGCACCTGGCTCACCCACGCCGAGCTGGCGGCCGACCATTCAGTTGCTAGCGGCAACCTCATGGCCGGGGCCGACCAACTCACCGCGATGCTGGAGGTGACCGCTTTACCCTGGACGGATCGGGCCCGGCTCGCCACCAAACTTGGGCGGACGGCGCTGGCGGACAACGCGCGCTGGGGCGACGTGATCGTCGTATTGAGTGAGGTACTGGCCGAGTCGGAGGTTGCCGGGGTGACGCGGGGCCGGCTGCGGTTGATGCTCGGGCTGTTGTTGCACGACCGGGCTGGTGACATCCGCTCGGGACGGCGGGAGCTGTGCGCGGCGGTGCCGGAGCTGGACGGTGATCCCGGGTCGATCGCCTGGGCGCTGTCGGTGCTGGCAGTCCCGACGCATGGTGGCGAGCCGATCGCCCAGCAGCGGGTTTGGTTGCGCCAAGCCCGCTCGCTCGTGCAGGAGACGGTCGACGGGGTGACCCGGTACGCCGTACGGACGAATGAGGCTCGTTTCCGCCTTGCCACGGGTGAGCTGGATCCGGCACCTGGTGCCGAGGCGGCCGGGGCACGTGCGTGGCTCGGTCAGCGGCAGACGTTTGCGAATGTGAACACGGATCGGTATTCGCGGGCGGTGGTTGCGGCTGCGCAGGTGCGGGTGGCGTTCGCGGCTGCCGACTGGGCGACCCTCGAGGAACGGTTGACGCGGGCAAGGACTGCCGCCGCTGGTCTGCCACTGGTGCTGGCAGAACTCGACCTGATCGACGGACGGCATCGGCTGGCTCGCGGTAACGTTGCTGAGGGCAAGGGGCTCCTGGAAACCGTCATCGCCCGGACCTCGCTCGGACCGTGGCCGCTGCATGCTGCAGCCGTTGCCGCGTGCCCCGATGCGGGCTTCGAGCTGTGCCTGGACATTGTTCGCCGCAAGGGGTTGTGGGCGGTCTCCGGGGATCTGGTGATTCACGTCTGTACGACGCTGATGCGGGCGGATCGTGTCGAGGAGGCGACACGCTTGGCCGACGAGTTCGCCGAGGCAGTCGGGGATGTGAACGCTCCCGCGGCTGCCGCAGCGGCCGCGCTGGTCGACGCCGTCGTACGGCCGTCGATTCCTGCCTTCGGTCAGGCAGCGGCGCAGTACGCCGCTTTGGGCTGGCGGTACTACGAGTGCCTGGCGCGGGAGCAACTCGGGCACTACCTGCTGAGCCAAGGGGACGCCGAGCATCTGACTGAGACGTCTCGCAAGTACGACGCTATGGGCGCGCGTGGTGATGGTGAGCGCTGCCGGGATGCGTTGCGGGCGGCCGGGTTCGCGGCTCCACGGAAGCGGGGGCGTCGCGGGTACAACAACAAGCTGTCCCCGCGGGAACTCGAGGTGGCCAGGCTGGCCGCGGAGGGCCTCACCAACCGCGAGATCGCCGTACAGCTCAACCTCTCGGTCAGCACCATCGAGGACCACATCACCAGCACGTTCCGCAAGCTCGGGGTGGCCCGCCGCAGCAGCCTGGGACCGTTGCTCTGAGCCCCATGTCCGGACATATTGGGGCCGGAAGGTGTTAGATCTGCGGAAACGGGTAATGGCGGGGGCGCAAGATCCAGAACCATCGACAGGAACGGGGAAAGACGATGGGCATTTTCGACAAGGCCAAGGACGCCCTCGGCGAGCACGGCGACAAGGTGGACGAGGGTATCGAGAAGGCCGGCGACTTCGCCGACGAGAAGACCGGCGGCGAGCACGCGGACAAGATCGACCAGGGCCAGGAGTTCGCCAAGGACCGCCTCGGCGACCTCGGTGGCAACCAGGACGACAACAACGCCTGACCCCCTAGCGACCGCTCGCTCTCGCGTCAGTTGACGCGGGAGCGGCGGCGCTTGGGGTTGCAGCCCTGGATCACGGGGACGCCGGGGACCGACTGGGGCTCAGGCGGTACGACGGGATGGTCGGCCGCGAGCACCAGGATCCCGCGCTGGTTCAGGCGGCTGAATTTCGAGTACGGATCGTCCGGATCACCGAGCAGGTCCAGGTTCAGCACGATCACCGCGGAGACGTGCTCCTCGGTCGACGCGGCCTCCAGCAGTACGGCGAACCCGTCCGGATCGGTCAGCGCGTCGTCGACGTGCACGGTCCCGAGCGTGTGTCCCTGTGCCCGCGCGGCCTCGGCGAGCAACTGTTGCTCCGTCCCGATCTCGAAGCTGCGCAGCGAGCATCGCCTGTGCACGTAGCCCAGAGCGAGCGGCATCGGCCGGCTGATCATCATGGTCTACTCACCCCCGTCCGGTGATTGCACCGACCGGGCCAGCCGGTGCACCTGCCGCCGTGTTGCCGGGTACAGCTCAGCGTACGTGCGGAACAACGTCTCGTAGGTGGAGGCGGTCGCCGGGTCCGGGCGAACGGTGTGGTCGAGCTGCGCCCAATCGGTGTCCGGGGCAACCAGTCCGATTCCGATCGCGGCCAGCAGCGCGTCGCCGTACGGGGCACCGATGGTCTGTGCGGGTACTTGTTGCTCGAGGCCACTGATATCGCTGACGATTTGCGTCCACAGTCCGCCTTGGGTGCCACCGCCGACCGCGACGACCCGCCTCGGTTGACCAGCCGCGGCCTCGAATTCGGCCACGATCTGGCGGACACCACAGGCAATGCCTTCGTACGTCGCCCGCAGCAGATGGCCTCGGCCGTGCCGCAACGTCAGTCCGGCGATCACACCGCGCGCCAGCGGGTCGTAGATCGGGGTGCGCTCACCACTGAAGTACGGGAGCATCACCAGGCCCTCGCTGCCGGCCGGCACGGCTGCGGCCTCGGTCACCAAGGTCTCGAACGGCACTCCCCCGGTTAGGTCCTGCAACCAGGTGGTGATGATTCCGGAGGTCGCCATCCCT
This sequence comes from Kribbella albertanoniae, assembly GCF_004348455.1. Taxonomy (GTDB): domain Bacteria; phylum Actinomycetota; class Actinomycetes; order Propionibacteriales; family Kribbellaceae; genus Kribbella; species Kribbella albertanoniae. The sequence goes on along the minus strand of NZ_SMKA01000133.1, from coordinate 6,461 downwards.
GCGGCCAAGGTGTGTGAGGCCCGCTCGACACCGGACGTGGTCCAGAGCCCGCGCACGCTGGTCGGTGCGGCCAGCACCTGGACGAAGAACATCGTCGAGCCGTACATCAGCATCAGATCGCCGGGCTTCCGAACGCCGACGCTGAACGCCTCGGCCCAGGCATCGACAGTGCCTGCGGCTACCGGTGTGCCCTTGGCCAGACCGGTCGCGGCAGCGGCTGCCTCGTGCACGATGCCGACCTGCTCGGCCGGCCACACCAGTCGCGGCAAGGCCAGGCCGGGCAGCACTTCCTCAACCCAGTCAGTTGCCCACTGCTGCTTCTCGATGTCGTAGAACGGGTCGCACTGGCTGGCGGTGTGGTGATCGAGCACCCACTCGCCGGTCAGCTGGGCAACGACGTACGTGTGCGCGCTGAACCACCGGTCATCCGGTCGCCAGTCGGAATCCGCCGTACGCCGAAGCCACGCCAGCTTCGGGCCGATCGCCTGACTGGACAGGTCCTTGCCACACCGGGCCAGGATCGCCTCCGCGCCGAGCTGCTCGGTGATCTCGTCGATCTCCACCGTCGCACGGGTGTCGACGCCGTACAGGATGGCTTTGCTACGCGGCTTGAGATCGTCATCAGTCTGTACGACGCAAGGTCCGAGACCGGACACGCAGACGGCCGCAATCCTGGTATCCGGGTGTGCCGCGGTGAGCTCGCGCAGCACCTCGACGACATCACCCCACCAGTCCCGATCTGCGTCCATCTCCGCCCACCCCGGCTGCGGAAACGTCGGCGCATGATCGCGCCGAGCCATCGCCACGACGACGCCATCCGGGGTGGTCAGCACACCTTTGGTGCTGCCAGTCCCGATGTCGACGCCGATTACGTGACTCATGCGGTCACTCTCCGGCGTGGGAAGACAGTGGACAAGGCTGTTCCCCAGGTGTTCAGCAAGACCATGGTTACCAGCAACAAGCCTTGGCAGATGTTCACCACATGCGAGCTGACGCTGAGGGACAGCAGGCCGGCGCCGAGGAGCTGCATGGCGATCGCTGCGATCACCACACCGGCGACAGTCAGGTAGCCGCCTTCCGGATCCACTCCGGCCAGTACGGCGATCACGACGGCCAGCAGCACGTAGGACGAACCGTAGTCCGAGTTCGCGCCACCGGCCCGCGCGGAGATGATCAGACCGGCGACCCCACCGAGTGCACCGCTCATCACGTACGTCGCCAGCAGCACGCGGGCGCGACGGATACCACTGAAGTCGGCGGCGGTCGGATTCGCGCCGACCAACCGCATCCGGAACCCCAGCGGAGTCTTGGCGACCACGATCCCGACGATCACCGCGGCGATCAGCATCACCCAGAAGATCAGCGGCACGCCGGCCACCGTCAGCAACGCGATGCGGGTGAACGAATCCGGGAGGCCCTTGATCACAGTCCCGCTCGACGCGACCAGCGCTAGTCCGGAGAACAGCTGTCCGGTCGCCAGCGTGGCCAGGATCGGCGGCACGTGTTTGTAGCCGACGAGCAGCCCGTTGACTGCCCCGCAGACCAACGCGACACCTACCGCGGCCAGCATTGCCAGACCGGGCGGCTGATGACCGTTCGTCATGATCAGCGCGGCGACGACACCGGACAGGTTCGCAATCGACACGACGGACAGGTCGATTCCGGCGGTCAGCATGGTCAACGCCATCGCCAGGCTGAGGATCGCCACCTCGGGTGACGCCAGTTCGACGTACTGGAGGTTCTGGCCGCTGAGGAAGACCGTGGGGTTCAGGATGCCGAACACGACGACGATCGCGACCGCGACCACCAGGAGCCGGATGAAGCTGGCCCGGGTGCCCATGGTGAGCAGCACCCTGCGGAAGCGCTCAGGCATTGGTCACCTCCGGCGCCGGTGCGTCCAGGATCGGCCGGATCCGTTGCCGGCGGCTGATCGCGGTCTGCAGGAGGATGCCGCCGATCAGCAGTGCACCGACGGCCGCGCGCTGCCAGATCGTCGGGATCCCGAGCGGGACCAGGGATGCGGTCACCAGTGAGATCAGCAGTACGCCGAGAACGGCGCCGCGGACGGTGCCTTTACCTCCGGCGATGGCAACGCCACCAAGGACGACCGCGGCCAGGGTGTCGAGCTCGCGGCCCATGAAGGTGGTCGGGTCGGCACGTCCGCTCAGCGTGACCGAGATGATCCCGGCCAGCCCGGCGACCGCACCGGCGATCGCGAACACCAGCACGCGCGTCCGCGGTACTGAGATCGCTGCTCTCGAGGCCGCCTCCGCGTCACCGCCGACCGCGAAGACACTGCGACCGGCGATCGTGAAGTGCAGGAACGCCCACACCAGCACGCAGACCACGAGCACGACCAGGATCAGCACGTTCAGGCTGGTGGTCCCGCGGACCTCCCCCTTCACGGTGATCAGGTGCGTCGTACCGAGTGTTTGCAACGGCTGCGGCAGGGTCGAGATCACCTCACCGCCAATGAACGCGAACATCGCGCCGAGGTAGATCGAGCTGGTCGCCAAGGTCGCGATCAGCACCGACGTCCGGGCCACGATCACCACGGCCGCGTTGAGCAGGCCGAGTCCGAGACCGATCGCCGTACTGATCGCGAAAACCACCACGGCGCTGTCGTCCTGAGGTCCGTACTTGACCGTGGCGTAGGCGGAAAGGATGCCGACGGCAAGGAACGAGACGTCGATCCCGCCGGAGACCAGGACCAGCATCACGCCGACCGCGAACAGCATCCCGACCATCGAGGCGGTGAGCACGTTGAAGAGCGTCTGCAGACCGAAGAAGTCCGGGAACTTGAGGCTGACCCCGAGGATCAGGAGCACCATCAATCCGACCAGGAGAAGCTCCTGGTTCGCCATCACTCGTCTCACGCGGTCACCGCCGCGACCACGGTGTCTTCGCGCAACTGGTCGCCGCTGAGCTCGCGGACGATCCGGCCGCTGCGGACGACGAGCACGCGGTGGCACATCGAGATCAGCTCGGGGACGTCGTCACTGATGATCAGGACGCCGAGGCCCTGCAGGGACTGGGCATTCAGTACGCCGAGGATGTCGAACTTGCTGCCGACATCGACACCGACGGTCGGCCCGTTCAGGATCAGCACCTTCGGTTCGCCGACCAGCCACTTGCCGAGCAGCACGCGCTGGGCGTTACCACCGGACAGCGAGCGAACGGGATCGGTCAGCTTGCCGAGCTTGATCCGCAGGTCGCTGACCACTCGCGCCTTCCGCCGCTCGATCGCCCGGGAGTTGAGGAAACCGCGCCGGGCCGGGAGGTGGGTCGCGACGATGTTGTCGCCGATGGGCTGGTCGAGGAACAGACCTTGGGTCAGCCGGTCCTCGGGCACGTACCCAATCCCGGCCGCGACCGCATCGGCCAGTGCGTTGATCGGGGTCGGCCTGCCGAGCACCTCGATCGTGCCGGTCTGCGCGGGCTTCACGCCACAGATCGCCTCGGCGATCTCGGTCCGCCCGGAACCGAGCAAGCCGGCCAGGCCGACGATCTCGCCCTGACCGATCTCCAGATCCACATCCGCGAACAGCGGCGCGCGGCCGAGACCGGTCACCTTGAGCGCCGGGGCGCGGCCCTTGTTCCGCGGTGCGACCCGATCGAAGCTCTGGCTGCCGCGGCCGGTCATCGTCTCGGCCAGCGATGCGTGGGTGAACTCGTCCGGCCGGCCACTCGTCACGACCGCACCGTTGCGCAGCACCGTCACGCGCTCGGCGATCGAGAAGATCTCCTGCATCTTGTGCGAGATGAACGCCAGCGCGACCCCGGCCTCCTTCAGCCGGCCGACCGCCGCGAACAGCGCGTCCACCTCCTTCCAGGTGAGCGCGGTCGTCGGCTCGTCCATCGCGATGAACTTCGCCTCGTGCGCGAGCGCCCGCGCGATCGCGGTCAACTGCCGCTCCGCCACGGTCAGCTCGCCGACCGGGATGTCCAGCTCGATCTCCACCCCGAGCCGTACGACGGCCCGCTCCGCCAGAGTGCGGGCCGCCGTACGGGAATAGAGACGCCGGCCACCGGCGACCGAGCCGGGGAGGGCGATGTTCTCGGCCGCGGTCAGATTCGGCATCAGGCTGAAGTCCTGGTAGATGACCTCGATCCCGGCCGACAGCGCCTGCCGCGGCGTGAGGTGGTCGTACGCCGTACCGTCCACGACCACCTGGCCCGAAGTCGGGCGGTAGGCACCGCTGATCACCTTCAGCAGCGTGGACTTGCCGCAGCCGTTCTCGCCCACGATGCAGTGCACCTCGCCGGGGCCGAACGCCACGCTGACGTCCGTCAGCGCCTGGACGCCTCCGAAGCGCTTGGAGACGCCGACCGCCTCGACGATGGGTGCTGACATCTGTGCCCGTTCAGAAGTCGTGGATGCTTCGGTACCTCAGACGCCTCTCAGAAGTCGTAGTTGCCGACGTCGGCCTTGGTCAGCTTCAGCTGGGCGTTCCCGAGGAACACCTTGGGGTTCTGCGGAGAGACCGTGAGCTTTTCATAACCCTTCACCCCCAGGTTCGTCCCTTCGGTGAGCGGCTTGCCCTCGACGATCAGCTTGGCGGCGCTCAGCATCGCCTCACCGGCCAGCTGCGGGTCCCACAGGTAGATCGCGTCGATCGAACCGTCGTCGACGAACGCCTTGGTCTGCGACGGCACGCCGGTGCCGAACACGCAGGTGTCGTTCTGCAGCCCGGCTTCCTTGATCGCGCGGGCGATCCCGGGGACGTCCTCCGACGATCCGCCTTGGAACCCGGCCAGCTTCGGGTGCGCCTGGAGCAGCTCCTTGGCCTTGCGGTACGCCTGGTCGCCGTTGTTGTTCGACTCGACCGGCGTACTGACGCGCTTCATGCCGGGGAACTTCTGCTGCTGCAACTCGTAGCCCGCGGTCGCCCAGGCCATGTGGGTCGCGGCGGTCAGCGTGCCGACGAACTGGACGTACTCGCCGCTGCCCTTCATACAGGCCGCCAGGTCGCCCATGATCGTCTGGCCGTACGTCGCGTTGTCGAACGCCTCGATATCCGCGTCGACGTCGGTCAGGGCGGGCGCCTCATGGGTGACGACCTTGATCCCGGCCGCCCGCGCCTGCTTGATCACCGGGATCACCGACCCGGGGTCCGACGGCACGATCGCCAGCGCCGCCGGCTTCTGCGCGATCAGGCCCTGGATCAGGCTGACCTGCTGCTCCGGGCTGTTGGTCGACGGCCCGGTCTGGGTCGCGGTCACCCCGGCGGTGGTCGCGAACTGCTTGACGCCCTGGTTCATCCGATCGAACCACGCAATGCCGGTCAGCTTGACCACATTGATATAGGCGCCGCCCGCACTGGATGAGGAGGAGGGGTTTCCGGCGGGCGGCGCCGTCTTACCCTGATCTACCGTTCCGCAGCCGGCCAGCATCGCAATCAGTACAACGCCGGGCACTAGCAGTGACCGCTTCTTCATGCAAAACTCCTCTGGCGCGATCGGCAAACCAGCGCTTGTTTTCGCACGTTTCCGCACGAAACGCTGCACGAATTCGTGCAGCGTGCCTCACTCTGGCGGCTGGTTCCGGTCTATGTCAATGGTGAGTGACGACCCGATTTCGGGCAGTTAGCACCTTACCGGGCCGGTGACCGATGGTTTACAGTCGAGCACCGGGGCGTGAGGAAGGTGACGGATGCGGTTACGGCTCAACACACGCCAGCGGGCGATCCTCCGCGAGGTCGAGGGACGTGAGTACGTCGAGGTCAAGGACCTGGCGCACCGGCTCGACGTCGACGTCTCGACGATCCGCCGGGACCTCCAGGGACTCGTCCGGGACGACCTGGTCGAACGCCTCCACGGTGGCGTCCGCCGCCGTACCGTCGACAGCCCGCCGGTCGCCTTCGCCACCACCCCCGACAGCGGCGTCGACGCCATCGCGCACACCGCCCGCCGGATGGTCCGCAACGGCGACCGCATCGCCCTCGGCGCCGGTATCTGCATCGACCGCCTGGTCAGCACCCTGCTCGACGTCGAGGACCTGACCGTCGTCACCACCGACCTCCAGTCGGCCGAACGCCTCAGCCGGCAGCCCAACATCCGCGTCGTCATCGCCGGCGGCGAACTCCGCGACGCCCCCGGCTCCACCGTCGTCTCCGGCGCCGCCACCGCCGAGTTCCTCGCCGCCCAGCAGGCCGACTGGGTCTTCCTCGAGGTCGACGGCATCCACCCCTTCGCCGGCATCACCACCTCGCACGCCTGGCACGTCTCCACCGCCAGAGCCCTGCTCTCCGCCGGCGACCGCCGGGTCGGCCTCGCCCGCTCCCAAGCCTTCGGCGCCCGCTGCGTCGGCTTCATCGCCGAAGCCTCCGAACTCGACCTCGTCATCACCGACGACCGCCTCACCGACGCCGAACTCCCCGCCTTCGCCGGCCGCATAGTCCGAGCCTCCCTCGACCCCACCGACGACTGGCGCACCGAACAACCCCCCACCTACCACCCAC
>NZ_SMKA01000132.1 GCF_004348455.1 Kribbella albertanoniae | reverse complement strand
CGTCGAAGGGGTCTTCGCCGGCGAAGACCTGGCGGGCCTGGGCTTTGTCGAAGTCGCCGACCCAGTGGCCGACCAGGACGGTGGCGACCGCGTTGCCCGCGAAGTTGGTGAGGGCGCGGGCCTCGGACATGAAGCGGTCGATACCGACGATCAGGCCGACACCGTCGACGAGTTCGGGGCGGTGCGACTGCAGGCCGCCGGCCAGGGTGGCCAGGCCGGCGCCGGTGACACCGGCGGCGCCCTTGGAGGCGACGATCATGAAGACCAGCAGCGAGACCTGCTGACCGAGCGAGAACGGGGTGTCCATCGCCTCGGCGATGAACAGGGACGCCATCGTCAGGTAGATCGCGGTGCCGTCCAGGTTGAACGAGTACCCGGTCGGGACGGTGATACCGACGACCGGCTTACCGACCCCCAGGTGTTCCATCTTCCCGATCAGTCGCGGCAGCGCGGTCTCCGACGACGAGCTCGACACGATCAGCAGGAACTCGCGCCCCAGGTACTTCAGCAGCTGGAAGATCGAGATCCCGGTGACGACCTTGAGAATGGTGCCCAGGACAAGGAAGACGAAGAGCGCACAGGTGATGTAGAAGGCGAGCATGATCTTCAGCAGGCTGACCAGCGCGGTCGAGCCGGCCGCACCGACGACCGCGGCGAGCGCGCCGAAGGCACCGATCGGGGCGGTCCACATGATCATCGACAGGATCTTGAAGACCAGCCGCTGGATGTGGCCGATGCCGGTCAGGATCGGAGTGCCCTTCGAACCCATCGCCTGCAGGGCGAAGCCGACGAGCAGCGCGACCAGAACGGTCTGCAGGACCTCACCTTCGGTCAGCGAGGAGAGCAGCGACTTCGGGATGATGCCGAGGATGAAGTCGGTCGTCGTCTCGTGGGCGCCACCGGCCTGCTTCTGGCCGGCCTCGCGGAGCTTGTCGGTCAGGTTCAGGCCGGAGCCCGGCTGGACGATGTTGCCGACCAGCAGTCCGATGAACAGTGCGACCGTCGACATCACCAGGAAGTAGACGAGCGCAAGGCCACCGACCTTGCCGACCGATGCCGCCTGGCGGACCGAGCCGATCCCGATGACGAGGGTGCAGAAGATGATCGGGCTGATCAGCATCTTGATCAGGTTCACGAATCCGGTGCCGAGCGGCTTCAGCTCGACCGCGAAGCTCGGGAACAGCAGGCCGACACCGATACCGAGCAGAGCGGCGACGATGACGGCGATGTAGAGGAAGTGGGTTCGATCGTTCCGGACCGGGGTCGGTCGGGGTTCGGTCGTGGCCATGCGGGACTCCTGTATCGGCCGGCGGGCAGTACTGGCAACCAAAAGCCGGGAGGGCTTGAGTAACTGTGACGTGACGCACAGGAGAAGTGCGCGTTTCGTTCATATCGTTCTCGGTGCAGACTGTCCGGTGTGAAACACCGGCCGTGGGAACTCCGTCGCCAGGTTCTCTGGCTGCAGACGGTCACGGTCCTGGTACTGATCGTGATGGTCTGGATCTCCCTGGTGGCCCGGTCCCGCGCCCAGTCCGACCGCGACGCAGCCGCCACCGGGACCACCCCGGCCGGCTTGTGGGAGCTCATCCGTCTCGATGTGCGGCCGATGCTTGGCATCGCCAGCCTGATGCTCGGTGTCGCGATCGCCGGCAACGCCCTCGTCGCCTGGCGGGTCCGCCGCGCCACCCGCGGGATCGGCACCCAGTCGCTGGCCCGGATGCTCGACTTCTACGAGGGCGTTCTGCACGCAGCTCGCGAGGGGCTGATCCTGCTCGACGCCGACGGCCGGGTTCAGCTCGCGAACGACGAGGCCCTGCAACTCCTCGGCCTGCACGAGGTCCCGCCCGGTACGCCGATCGAAGAGCTCCACCTCGGTACGCCGCTGGCCGAACTGCTCCGCGACGGGCGAACGGCGTACGACGAACTCCACCTCGGCGCGGCCGGCGTCCTGGTCGTGAACCAGCAACCCTCCCGAGCCGGCCGGATCGTCACCCTGCGGGACCACACCGAATTGCAGCGGCTACTGGGTGAGCTGGATGCGGTCCGCAGCCTGGCCGAGTCGCTGCAGGCGCAGAACCACGAGGCGTCGAACCGGCTGCACACGGTCGTCAGCCTGATCGAGATCGGCAAGCCCGAGCGGGCCAGGGAGTTCGCAGTGTCGGAGTTGCAGTTCGCTCAGGCGATGACGGATCGAGTCGTCGGCACGGTCGGTGACCCGGTGCTGGCGTCGCTGCTGCTCGCCAAGCTGGCGCAGGCCCAAGAGCGCGGTGTCACGCTCACCCTCGAGCTCGGCAACGAGCCGCTGAACACCCGGCTCCCGGCCCAGGACGTCGTCACCGTCGTCGGCAACCTCCTCGACAACGCGATCGAGGCCGCCCGTGGTGGACCGGCTCCCCGCCGCGTCGAGCTCAGAGCCGGTACGACGCCCGACGCGATCGACCTGGTGGTCACCAACACCGGTGCCGAGCTCGGTGCCACGGAGCTGGCGCACATGTTCGAGCGCGGCTGGAGTACGAAGGCCGAGCCCGGTCATGGCCTCGGACTCGTCCTCGTGCGCAGTACGGTCGAGCGCTGGCAGGGTCAGCTGATGGTCGATCCGGATTCGGAACTGGCCGACGTACCGGCTCTCACTGTGCGGGTCCGACTGCCGCGGGCGGTGAGTGCGAGTGCCTGACCTGCGGGTCCTCGTGGTCGAGGACGACCCGGTCGCGGCCGAGGCACATCGCACGTACGTCGATCGGCTGCCCGGCTTCACGTGTATCGGCATAGCCGGTACGGCGGCGCGCGCACTGCAGGTGCTCACCCGGCCGGGCGTGGACCTCGTGCTGCTGGACATGAACCTGCCGGACGGTCACGGTCTGGACGTGGTTCGCCGAATGCGGGCCCAGGGCAACCAAACAGATGTGGTCGCGGTGACGTCGGCCCGTGAGGTCGCGGCGGTCCAGGCGGCGGCGCGGATCGGCGTCGTGCAATACGTGCTGAAACCCTTTGCCTACGAGACTTTGCGCGACCGACTCACGGCCTACGCCCGCCAGCGCCGCGCCGCCGAGTCCGGTCAGGTGGTCGCCGACCAGGACGAGGTCGACCGTTTGTTGCACCCGGCAAGGACCACGTCCTCGGTTCCGAAAGGTCTGGCCGGCTCGGTCCTCGACCGGGTCGTCCAACTGCTCGGCAACCGAGAAGGCTGGACCGCCGAAGAGGTCGCCACCTCGATCGGCACCTCCCGCATCACCGCCCGCCGCTACCTCGAACACCTGGCCGACCAAGGCCAGGCCCTCCGCACCCAACGCTACGACGGCCGCTCCGGCCGCCCCAAAGTCGAATACTCCTGGGTAGCCGAAAGCTAACGTCCGAAGGATCGGAGGGCCCGCCTCCGGACGTTCGGACGTTAGCTGGGATCACGAAATAACGTCCGAAAGATCGGAGGGCGGGCCTCCGGGTGTTCGGACGTTATGAATCAGGCGCGGATTAGGGTGGCCCAGAGGTGGGGTTGGAGGGGCTGGCCCTCGGCGGCCATGTCGTAGGCCCACATGAGTTCGCCTTTGACGAGGCCGTAGAGGCGGTGGCCGGCGGTGACTTCCTTGGCGGTTTGGGTGCGGGCGACTACGTCGGTGCGCATTTCCACCTTGGCGCCGTCGATCTCGCCGTACCAGATCTCGGCGAAGCCGGTCGGGTGCGCGAGGATCACCTCGAGCTTGTTGTCCGGCTTCGGCCGCCAGAATCCGGTCTCGAGGGCCAGCGGACGCTCCCGCTTGCCGTCCTCGCCGACCACGAAGGTCTGGCTGACATAGTGCAGGAACGGCTTGCCGTTGTGGCTGAAGTCGATCTGCTGCCCGAACTCGAACTTCTCGATGGTCGGGTAGTCACCGTGCCCGCGGCCCTCCCAGCGACCGAGCAGCCAGGCCAGCGGCATCAGGTCGGGGTGCAGGTTCTGCGGGATCTCGAACGCCATCGGGGTCGCTCAGCTCGCCTGCCGGCCGCGGAACAGCCGATAGACGACGTATGCCGAGAACCAGCCCATGAAGATCGTGACCAGGACCAGCAGCGTGGTGAAGATGACGTGCAGCACAGTGGTCAGTCTAGAGGATCGTTCCCGGGCCTTCGGCTACCGTGGCGTGATGTCCCGCACGCTGGTGATCAAACTGACCGCAGGCGCCGACGAGGCCGAGCGCGCCAACCAGGCCTTCACGGTCGCCGCCACCGCGGTCGCCGCCGGAGCCGAGGTGTCGCTCTGGCTGACCGGTGAGGCCGTCTGGTTCGCCGTCCCCGGGCGAGCCGAGACCTTCGAACTCCCGTACGCCGCTCCACTCGCGGATCTGCTCGCGGCCGTGTTGGAAGGCGGTCAGCTCACGGCCTGCACGCAGTGCGTGAAGCGCCGCGAGCTGACCGAGGCCGATCTGCTCCCCGGTACGCGGATCGCCGGAGCGCCCGCATTCACCGAGGAGATCCTGGCGGACAACGCCCAGGCCATCGTCTACTAGCTAGCCCTTCTTCAGTTCGTGGCCGCTTTGTTCGCGACCGCCGCGCTGGGTGGTCTTCGCGTGCACCTGGCCTGCGGTCTGGCCGCCGCGGGCGCCGTCCAGCGCCTCCCCGTTCGGGCGGCTGCCGACAGCACCACTCGGGCTCGACGTACCGGCGCTGTACTTCTCCTGGGCCTGGCGGATCTCGTCCGGTGACATGCCGGGGCGGTTCGACCCGTCCTGGGGGTTGGCGCCCTGCTGGTTCTCCCGGTCGAGCCGGTCCCGCTCCAGCACCTGATCGACTGCCTGCACGCGCCCGTCGGGCTGCTCGGCCTGCTCAGCCGCCTGGTTCGCGACCTGATGGTCACCGCCGGTCGCGAAGCCCTCCCCCGTGCCGACGTCAGCCTGCTCGCGGTCGTCCTCCTGCTGCCGCTCGGTCTCCTGCTCGCGGCGGCTCTCGGGCCCGTCGCCGTCCACGCCGTCCTGCTCAGCCTGCTGCTGCCGCTCCTCCTGAGCCTGCGGCGCGCGCTCCTCCTGCTCGCGAACCTGCTCCTGAGTCTGCTCCTGCGGATCCTGAGCCTGGTCAGGCTGATCCTGCTCCTGCTGCTGAGCTTGCTCCTGCGAAACCCGTTCCTGCTGAACCTGCTCCTGCCGGGTCTCCGTCTGCTCCTGCTCCGGAGCCTCCTGAGGCTGGTTCTGCTGGGCCTCGTTCACCTGCTCGGCCACGTCGCGGGGCGGCAGCTCACCGCGCTGCTCCGCCTCGGTACGCATCTGGTCCATCACCTCGCGGTTGCCGAGACCGTCCCAGTTCTCCATCTGCTCGGCCTGCTGCTGCGCGATCTCCTGGCGCTGCGCCTCCATCGACTCCCGCGACTGCTCGCGATCAGCCTCGTAGTCGGCGCGCATCTGCTCAGCGGTCTGGTCGAAGTCGTCATCAAGCGCGGGCGCAGCCGCAGCTCCCGCGGCAGCACCGACCGGCAGCTGGGGGTTCGGCGTACCGGTTTCGCGCTTCTCCTCCTCCTGGCGCTTGCGCTCCTCTTCCTCGCGCTTGCGCTTCTCCTCCTCCTCGCGGCGGCGCTCTTCCTCTTCGCGCTCGCGCTGCTCCTGCTCATCGCGTTCGCGGTCGTCCTGCTGCTCCTGGTCGTCCCGCTCGTCGACGTCGTCGGTGACCTCGTCGCGCTCGTCACGGTCGTCGACCGAGGTGTCGTCAACCCCGTCCCGATTCAGATCCTGGTTCGCCTCGAGCTCCTGCTGCCGGTCGTCGAGCTGGCGGCGCAGATCGGCCTCGCGCTCCCGCAGCACCTGCAACTGCTGCTCGATCCGCGCGTACTGATCCTGCGGCGGCCGGTCGTTCATCGCCCGGTCGATGTCCGGGTTGTGGGTCCGGATGTTCCGGATCTCCTCGATCAGCGGCCGCGGCATCTGCGCCTGCCGATTCCGCTCGAGCTGCTGCCGGTACCTGTCCAGGCCGCGGACCAGCTTCCTGATCTGCTTGAACAGGATCTCCAGCATCTCTTCGGCTTCATCAGCCATCAGGCGACCTCGCTCGCATAGACGGAGTACCCGAACCCGGCCTGCGGGGTGTCCACAGTCGGCTGCGTGGCATAAAGGTGGAACTCGGCGCCCGGGCGCAGCCAGACGGCCAGGTGCCGCCGCCGGTCCCGCCACTCCGGGGGAACCCGCGGATCCGACCCAGGACCGACGTACACCGGGGGTCCCCAGTGCCGGCGGCCGCGCTCGATCTCGTCCGGCCAGTGCTCGTCGAGGCCCTCCTCGGCGGCGGCGAGCTCACCAGGAGCGATCTCGTACGCCGACCACCCGCTCCGCGGGCTCTCCGGCAGCACGGCGTCGGGCAGCAACAGCATCACCGTCTCGCGCGGAGTGACCAGACCCCAGGTGAAGCGCTCGGGGTCGATGTTCCCCGGCGCCCAGGGCCGCCAGCCGGTGGCAGCAGTGATTCGCAGGACGCGCTCCCGGATCGCCTCCGGGCCGGCCCCGGGCGGTCCCCAGACCGAGGTCCAGTCGGACACCTCGGCCAGGTCCGCCATCGCCCGCTCGTCGTCCTCGAACGACCGCTGCTGCGTCTTCACCTGCTGCTCACTCCCTCCGCTGATCCTGCCCAGCCTATGCCTTCCGCAGGCCGAGCACCCTTCGATAGACGTGCCGAAAGCGGCAACGGATCCCGTTCGCGAGCAGACTGTGCCGTTCGCAATCAGTAAGGGCTCACGCCCGTTCGACATCGACGATCTGCGGTGTAGTTGAGTCATGAAGCTTCCGGCCCCTCCGACGGAGGACTCGTTCCGCTCGCCGCTGCATCATCCCCGGGTGGCGACGGTGATCGGGCGCTGGCTGGCCGCGGCGGTGGTGATCTGCTTCCTGACCGGCCTGTTCAGCCATTTCGTCCAGGAAACGTCCGCCTGGCTGCACATTCCCACTCGACCGGCCTCGCTCTACCGGGTGACCCAGGGGCTACACGTACTGAGCGGAACGATCGCCGTACCGTTGCTGCTGGCAAAGCTCTGGACCGTCTACCCCAAGCTCTTCGCCAAGCCCGAGCTCAAGACGCTGCTGGAGCGCGGATCGATCCTCGTCCTCGTCGCGGCGATGGCGCTGGAACTGTTCATCGGCTACCTGAACACCCTGCAGTGGTATCCGTGGCCGTTCCCCTTCAAGCAGACGCACTACGCCCTGGCCTGGATCATCGTCGGCGCACTCCTGGTGCACATCGCCGTCAAACTTCCGCTGATCCGTAGCCACTGGCGCCGTACGACGGACGCCGTACCCGAATCCTTGCCGCCAGCAACCACCGGGCTGACTCGCCGCGGCCTGTTCCGCACGGTCGCCGGCGCCGCCTCGCTGGTCGGTATCAGCACGATCGGTCAGTCCGTCCCGGTCTTCGGCCCGGTCGCCGTCCTCGCGCCCCGCAAGCCGAACGTCGGCCCACAAGGTCTACCCGTCAACCGCACCGCCCATGACGCGGGCGTCTTCAGGATCGCGGCCGATTGGCGTTTCACGATCAGTGGCCCACAGCAACTATCGCTCTCCTTGACCGAGCTGCAGGGCCTTCCGCAGAGTCGCTCCGACCTGCCGATCGCTTGCGTCGAGGGGTGGAGCCAGGGCGCCCACTGGGAAGGCATCCGGATCCGCGATCTCCTCCATCTCTGTGGCGCCCCGGCATCCTCGCGAGTCCGCGTCGTCTCGATGGAGAAGGGCGGTTTCTACGCGACGACAGAGCTACCACCCGAGTACGCCGCCGATCCCCTCACCCTCCTCGCTCTGCGACTGAACGGCGGTGAGCTCGCTCTCGACCACGGCTTCCCGGCCCGGATCATCGCCCCCAACCGTCCCGGCGTCCTGCAGACCAAATGGGTGCACCGGCTGGAGGTTCTGTCATGAAGACCCGGGTCGCCCTGATCGCATTCGGTATCGGCTTCGGCCTCTGGGGTGTCTGGCTGATGCTCCAGTCGCTCGAACCGTCACAGCTGATCCGCTTGCCGCTCTGGCTGGGTGGCGTCGTGATCGCCGACGACTTCGTCCTCGTCCCGCTCACCGTGGCGGTCGGCTGGCTCGTCACCCGCTGGTCGATCGGCCCCGACCATCACCGCACGGTCGGCGCAGTCCGCACCACCTTGCTGTACGTCGGAATCACCACCCTGATCGCGATTCCGCTACTGCTCCGCCAGGGCAAGGGTGCGAACCCGACAGTCCTACCGCGCAACTACCTCCGCGACTGGTTATTGCTGGAGGCAACAATCATCGGGGTCGGTCTGGTGGTGTTCGTGATTCAGCGATCACGCTTGACGTTGAGGAGGTCCCGCGCCTCGTCCGGTGACATCGGCGGCCGCTGAGCCATCGTCGCCAGCGCGGCAGCACGCTCGACCAGCTCGGCGTTGTGGTTCACCGGCAACCCCTTCGCCAGCGTCAGAGTGTCCTCCATGCCGACCCGAAGGTGGCCACCCTTCGACAACGCGGCCAGCGCGACGGTGATCGACGTACGGCCGATGCCGGTCGCGGACCAGGACGTCACCGCGGGCGGCAGCGCGTTGACCGCGGCCACCAGGGCCTCCGCCGTACCGGGCATGCCGCCGGGGACACCCATCACCAGGTCGCAGTGGACGCGACCGCCGTACGGGAGGCCGAACTTGTCCAGCAACCGGTGCAGCGCCGCGACGTGGCCGAGGTCGAACAGCTCGAACTCCGGGACGATCTCGCGCTCCTGGCTGAGCTGGTAGAGCTCGGTCACGAACGGCCACGGGTTCATGAAGACGTCGTCGCCGAAGTTGACCGTGCCCATCGTCAGCGAGCAGGAGTCCGGCTCGGCGTCGAGCACCCGCAGCCGGTGGTCGTACGGATCGGTGACCGCGCCGCCACTGGACAGCTGCACGATCAGACCCGTGCTCGCGCGCACCGCGGCCACCGCCTCGGTCAGCCGGCCGAGGTCGAGCGTCGGGCGGTGCTCACCGTCGCGGATGTGCAGGTGGATCATCGCGGCCCCAGCCGCCTCACACCGCTTCGCCGTCTCAACCAGCTCGTCGAGGGTCGTGGGCAGCGCCGGACAGTCCGCCTTCGCCGTCTCGGCGCCGGTGGGGGCAACAGTGATCAGAGTCGAGGCCATGGAGCAAATACTGCCAGATCCCCGATCATCGCGAGAAGATCACCGGCCATATCCAGCATTCACAGGATATCTTCCGGCACGGCAAGATTGTCTCTATGAGAGCAGTGGTACAGCGAGTGAGTCAGGCATCCGTGACGGTCGACGGCGTGGTGGTCGGGGCGATCGAGGGACCGGGCCTGCTGGTTCTGCTCGGGGTGACCCATGACGACACGGCCGCGGCGGCGAAGGCACTGGCGGCCAAGATCTGGACGCTGCGCATCCTGCACGATGAGCGCTCGGCCTCCGACGAGCAGGCGCCGATCCTCGCGATCAGCCAGTTCACCCTGTACGCCGACACCCGCAAGGGCCGCCGCCCGTCCTGGAACGCGGCCGCCCCCGGCCCCGTCTCCGAACCCCTGTACGACGCCTTCTGCGCAGCGCTGGAGGAGTTGGGTGCCAAGGTGGAACGGGGCAGGTTCGGCGCGCACATGGACGTGAGCCTGGTCAACGATGGCCCGGTCACCCTGATTCTCGACGCCTGACATGACTGACCTGACCGTGGGCGGCGCCCGTCTGGTCGCCCGCCGGCTGCCACAGGCACCCGGCGTCTACCGCTTCCGGGACGACAACGGCCGGATCCTCTATATCGGCCGCGCGGTCAACCTGCGCCGCCGTGTGCTGTCGTACTGGACGCATCTTGGCGACCGCCCGCGGCTGGCCCGGATGGTGAACCGGATCGCCCGCGTCGAGGGCGTGCAGTGCGACTCCGAACACGAGGCCGCCTGGCTGGAACGCAACCTGCTCGAGCACACCAAGCCCCGCTGGAACCGAACCGAGGGCGGCCAGGAGGTGATCGGCTACATCCGCTTCGACTCGGACGGCCCGCGGTTCACCCACGAACTCGGTTCGTCCACCAAGCACTTCGGCCCGTACCTGGGCGGCCTGCGGATCCGGCAGGCGATCTCGGCCCTGCAACGCGTGTTCCCGTTGCAGTACACGACCGAGGCGACCGGATCGGTGCGTGAGTTCGCCAAACTCTTCGGTGTCGGGCCGGATGACCGCGAATCGCTCACGCAGGCCGCGTACGCCGTACTGGATCGTGAACCTGCTGCGGTCGAAGCGGTCCGGGCAGAGCTGGTACGGCGACGTGATCAGGCGGCCGGTGCGTTGCGCTTCGAGTTCGCGGGGAAGCTGCAGGACGAACTGGCGGCGTTCGAGTGGATCGTGGCGGAGCAGAAGGTGTCACTGCTGGCGGCCGACGATGCGGACGTCTTCGGTTGGGCCGACGGAATCATGGTCAGCTTCGGTCTGCGCGACGGACGGGTGCGAACGTGGACGCAGCACGCGATGACTGAGCGGACGGCGCGGGCGCGGGTAGCGGCGACTCCGGCGAGCTGGCAGTTGTTTGCCCAGCGCAACGCTGAGCTAGCAGCTCGCTTGCTGGCATAAAGAAAACCACCTCGGAACCCGAAGGGACCCGAGGTGGTTCTCAAGATTCTGAGACGGTGAGGTTCGACTCAGACAGGTGGCTCGTTCAGCCGATGACGCCCGCGGCGGAGTGGCCGACGACAACCTTGGTGTCCAGGCTGTAGACGTCGATCACCAGCGCGTTCACTGCGATGTACCGCTGCTGCTTGACGACCTGGTTGAAGGTCAGCTTGGCGATGCCGGGGATGTCCAGCGTGGAGTTCACGCCGGTCTTCACCGGGTAGGTCTTGCCGTTGACGGTGATCGAGGCGATGCTCGACGTCGACGTGACGCCGTACTTGCCGTCCTTGCTCTTCCAGGCCGATGCCGACGAGTTGATGGCACCGATCGACAGCTTGCCGACCTTCACACCCGCGACGTGCGAGGTGAAGTTGACGGCGGCCTTGTCGGCGTTCTGGAAGCCGTTCTTCGTGGTGTAAGCAGCACCGACGTAGGCGACCTTCGGAATGACGACCTCGCCCACCGAGGCGCGGATCGTCTTGCCCTCGGTGCCCTTGCAGGTCGCCTGGTACGACGTCGGGCCGGAAACGACCAGCTTGCCGACGTTCGCCTTGGTCACGTAGGCGTCACCGATGACGACACCGACGGCCGGCTTGGCGATCTCCGCACGCGTCTTCAGGATCGCGACGTCGACACCCTCCGGGATGTACTTGTTCTTCACGTTCGCGTGGACCACGACGGCCTGCGCGTACGAGTAGATGCCGCTCTCGCTCTTCACGCCACCGACGCGGTTCAGCACGATGTAACCGAGGCCCGGAACGGCGACCTTGGTGTTCCACTTCGGCTTGAGCAGCGACGGCACCGAGACGGCGCCGATCTTCACGCCGGCGTACGTCGTGCCGCCGGTGTAGGACAGCTTGCCGTTCTTGTACACCGCCGTGGTGGTGGTCTTCACACCGGTCAGGTGCAGCAGATTGCCGATCTTGATGTCGACAGCAGATGCATTGCTGGTGACGCCGTTGCCGTTCTTGTTGTTGAAGGCGTGGGTGTCGGTCCGCACGGTGCGCGCGATGGCCTGCTTGTTGACGTTCGCCGCGGCGACGTCGTTCGACATCTTGGCCGACGAGTTCGTGGTGCAGCTGATGGTGCTCACGGTCTGCGGGCCGCTGTTGACGACACCTCCCGTGGCCTCAACGCCGATGCCGTAGCCGCTGTAGCCGAAGACCGGCGACGCGGACGCCGAGCCCGAAGTCAGCGCGATCGTAGAAGCAACGCCGACGACCGCCGCTACACCGACGGCGGCGAGCTTCTTGTATCCGATGCGGGGTCCCATGACCCCTCCTCCCTGAGTGATGACATGACCCGTAGCGCGGGCCAGGACACAGAGCACAACTCAGGCGGTAGCGGTAGGTAACGAGCCCGATGCGCTCCGAGACCAAACCGTTACCTTGCAGTTCAATCACCGAGATCCGGACCGGCTACCCATAACCCCGGGCGAATGACCCCGGAAGCCCTTGTGCACAACAGTTTCCGGGCATACCAAAGGGCCCGGACGCGCAAGGTCCGGGCCCTTCGGGAACTGCCTCAGGGTGGGCTGCCGTCCCGTGACGGCGGCACCATCTGTAACGAGCGAAAGCTCAGACGGTAACGGCCACTTCCGCGACCGCGCCGTACTGGGCCACTACCTGGCGGTCGACCGGGTCGGCCTTCGGCGCCAGCGTGCGCAGGGTCCACTCGCCCGGCTTGGCGAAGAACCGGAAGTGCCCAGTCGCCGACGTCGGCACCTCGGCCGTGAACTCACCAGTTGCGTCCAGCAACCGCACGTACGCGCCGCCGACCGGCTCGTCACCGCGCAGCACCTGGCCCTGGATCACGGCTTCCTTGTCCACATCGACGCCCTTGAGATCGAGGCCGCCCTTCTTGGCTCCGCACATGTCAGGCCTCCCCGGGCTCGTCGCCGAGCGCGACCGGTACGCCGACCAGCGAACCCCACTCGGTCCACGACCCGTCGTAGTTCTTGACGTTCTCCTGACCGAGCAGCTCGTGCAGCACGAACCAGGTGTGCGCCGAGCGCTCGCCGATCCGGCAGTACGCGATGGTGTCCTTGCCGAAGTCGACCCCGGCGTCGGCGTACAGGGTCTTCAGCTCGTCGTCGGAGCGGAAGGTGCCGTCGTCGTTGGCCGCCTTGCTCCACGGGATGCTGGCCGCGGTCGGGATGTGACCCGCGCGCTGCGCCTGCTCCTGCGGAAGGTGGGCCGGGGCGAGCAGGCGACCGGCGTACTCGTCGGGGCTGCGGACGTCGACCAGGTTCTTGACGCCGATGGCCTCTTCGACCTCACCGCGGAAGGCGCGGATGTTCAGGTCCGGTGCCTTCGCGACGTACTCGGTGGCCTCGCGCTTGACGGCCTCGTCGGTCAGCTCGCGGCTGTCCAGCTCCCAGCGCTTGCGGCCGCCGTCGAGCAGACGGACGTCACCGTGGCCGTAGAGCTTGAAGTACCAGAAGGCGTAGGCGGCGAACCAGTTGTTGTTACCGCCGTACAGCACCACGGTGTCGTCGTTCTTTACGCCGCGACCGGACAGCAGTTCCTGGAACTGCTGCTGGTTGACGAAGTCCCGGCGGACCGGGTCCTGCAGGTCGTCCTTCCAGTCCAGCTTGATCGCACCGGCGATGTGGCCGGCGTCGTACGCCGAGACGTCCTCGTCGACCTCGATCAGGACGACGTTGGCATCGTTCTTGTGCTCTTCGACCCAGTCGGCCGAGACGAGCGCAGTTTCCCTGCTCATGTGTGCTGCCTCTCTTAATTGGTAGCGGTGCTTGGCGTACGAATGCGTTGGATCAGCAGAAAGGCCTCGCAGCCGAGGCAGAGCCCCACGGCCGCGTTCACGAACGCGGCGACGAGGGCGAATCCGGTGGCGACCACTCCGAGCACGACTGCGCCGCTCAGGTAACCGATCAGGCCGACGATCGCGAAGATCAGCCCGACCAGCTGGGCGAACCGCGGCGGCGCCGCGTCCTCCAGCTCCTTCGGCGGTCCGAGGCGCGGGCGCACCACGCGCTTGAAGAACTGGCCGTACGGCGATGCCTGGACGCCGAAGGCGGTCCCGATCGCGAACACCAGTGTCTGGACCGCCAGGATCCACGGGTTACCGAGGATCAGTGTCAACGCCAGCAGAACCGCGGTCACACCGGCTGCGAACCGGAGCCCCCGCGGGTCGACCTGGGGAGGAGTGTGGTTGGCCGTCTGTTCGGACATGACGACTCCTGGAGGAGGAGTGGTTCGAGCCGGACCCGCCCGTACCTGCGGGAGACGACGTACGTGGAACCGCGCTCAGCGATCAGCTCCACAGCGCTCGGGACGCCGCCTGGTCAGCGGCCACGACACAGCGACGAGCGCATGCGGCAGTTGTCCACTGCGCGGCGCTTGGTCAGCAAGGTCGTGTACTCCACGCTCCGAGAGTACGGAACGTGGAGCGGAAGGTTCGCAGTTGTCCCATTAACTGAGACAATTGATCATATTCTGGACCTGCTAGCTGCGGACGACGTTCGTCTCGGCGAGCTTGTCGTGCAGCGCTTGCTTCTTGTCGTCCCACAGCGGCCACAGGTAGTTGAGCAGGGCGACCAGGCTGAGCAGGGTGCCGACCAGCGGGACCAGGCCGAGTACGCCGATGGCGGCGGCGAATCCGGCCCGCTTGGCGATCGCCACGTTGCTCGGCAGCCCCGGGCGCTCCCGCATCCGCACGGCGATACTCAGCGCCATCTTGCCCGGCGTCGCGCCCTTCTTGGTCA
The DNA here is from genome assembly GCF_004348455.1 of Kribbella albertanoniae. Classification (GTDB taxonomy): domain Bacteria; phylum Actinomycetota; class Actinomycetes; order Propionibacteriales; family Kribbellaceae; genus Kribbella; species Kribbella albertanoniae. The sequence continues at coordinate 9,332 of NZ_SMKA01000132.1, read as the reverse complement.
GGAAGAAGAACTCGTAGGCGAACGCGACCGCGGCGCTGATCAGCGTGATCGGGATCATCCACTTGTAGACCTCGGGTGGCAGCGCCGAGGTCGAGCTCGGCGGCGGCGCACCGGCGGCCGCCGCGTCGAACACAGTCTGGAAGTAGTCCCCCAGCCACTGGATGTACTGCCAGACGAAATAGCCCGTGAACGGCAGGGCGATGATGCCGGCCAGGATGTTGTCGATGATGCGCGCAGCGACGCGCCGCCACCAGCCCGACAGCGGCTGACCGTCCGGGGTCGCGAACCGGTTCTGACCGGGGTACCCGTAGCCGCCCTGCTGCTGCGGATAGGCCGGGTAACCCTGCTGCCCGAACTGGGCCGGCTGACCGTGCTGGCTCGGCTGACCGTACTGAGGCTGGCCGTACTGCGGCTGCCCGTACTGAGGTTGCTGAGTCTGCGGCTGTTGCGGCTGCTGCGGGCCCGGCTGGCCGTAGACCGGCCGGTCCTGCGCAGGCTTCTGCGGCTGGCCACCGCCGAACACCTGGCCGTGCTGCACCGGCTGGCCGTACTGCGGCTGGCCCTGCGCGGGCTGGCCATACTGACCCTGGTACGGCGACGCCTGCTGTGCCGGCTGCTCGCGCGGACGACGCTCGTCGGTCCACGCAGTCCCGTTCCAGTAGCGCTGCTGTGTCGGGTGCTGAGGGTCGTCGTACCAACCGGCTGGGAAGTCCACTGGCACAGCATGCCGGTCAGGCGGGGTCGAGCGCCATCCCGTCAGCTCGGCTGGTGGTCAATCGCAGTGGCCAGCGCTGCGATCACATCCGGCTTGCGCGGGGCACCGCTGGCGCGTTTGACGACCGCTCCGGTGCTGTCGAGCACGAGCGTGGTCGGCGTCCGCAGGATGTCGAGCTTCCGGACCAGGTCCAGGTGCGACTCCGCGTCGAGCTCCACGTGCCGGACGCCGTCGACCATGCCCTCGACCTCGGCCAGCGTCCGCCGCGTCACCCGGCAGGGGGCGCAGAAGGCGGATGAGAACTGCAGCAACGTGGCCCGCTCACCCAGCTCGACACCGACGTCGGCTGCACTGACGCGCTCCACGTCACTCGCTTTCTGCCGGAATCGGCCGTCGATCCAGGTTTTGAGCACACTGAGCAGCACTCCGGCGACGAGCGCGCCGGCCAGTACCCACAGTCCTAGGCTCACAACAAACCAGAGTACGTCGGTGGTTTTTGGGGTCCAGGTGTTGTTTCACACCTTGGACACACTCAGTCGTCGGGGCGGGATCGGAGCCGCTTGGTCTGGCCGCGGCGCTTCTTGTCGTCGAGCCGGCGCCGGACCGCGCCCTTGCTGGGCTTGGTCGCCCGCCGCGGCCGGGGCGGCGGGGCGATCGCCTCCCGCAGCAACGCCACCAGCCGAGTCCGCGCCGCCTCCCGGTTCCGCCACTGCGACTTGTACTCCGAGGCCGCGATCGTCAGCACACCGTCCACCAGGCGGGATTCCAGCCGCTCCAGCGCGCGAGTCTTCAGTACGCCGGGCAGAGCCGTCGTACCGGCCAGGTCGAAGCTCAGCTCGACGCGGCTGTCGGTGGTGTTCACCGACTGCCCGCCCGGCCCACTGGACCGGGAGAAGCGCCAACTCAGCTCCCCCTCAGGGACCACCAGCCCCGGTCGCACGATCAGCCCCGTCTCCTCCATAGGGCCATTACACCGTGTTGCCCCTGCCGCTCGTTACCCTTTTCCCGTGCAAACGGGGAGGCCAGCGCAAGGGCCGGTGGAAGAGCAGGAGCCTGAAGAGCTTCCGGAACTGGCGAACCTGAAGGTCCGCGGGCGATCGGTAAAGACTTGGGTGATCGGCGCGAGCGCCGTCGTACTGGCGGTTTCGGCCGCTTTCGGCGGTCTGAACAAGGCTGCCGCGGAGACGCCGCCGCTGACCGCGGGGAAGGCGGTGGACGCCGGGCAGTTCGCGGTGACCGTCGACCGGGTGGTCACGGTCAAGCACCTGAAGCCGCTGTTCCAGCCCGAGCCCGGGGGCGCGCTGATCGCGATCGTGGCCAAGGTCAAGGTCACCGACGACCTCGGGACCAGGCCGCCGTCGGACCTGTTCCGGCTGATCGGCGTCCCGGGGATCAAGGACACCGAGGCGCCGATGGGCACCACCACCATCGACGACGAGACGATGAACCCGGTGCTCACGCCGGACGTCGAGCAGCAGGTGGCCTTCGTCTGGAAGCTGCCGAAGCTCTCCGAGCTGCCGACCGAGGTCAAGGTCAGCGTGCAGGGCTACAAGCACTACGACGAGTCGCTGCTGGACCACCACGAGAAGTGGCTGCCCGACGCGCTCGCCGGCGCGGGCACGATCAAGGTGAAGGACAACACGAAGTGACCGGCCGCAAGCTCCTCAACGGCGCTCTGACGCTGGTCGTCCTGGTTGCGATCATCGGGCTCTACCGGGTGACCCCGACCCAGAAGGACATCCAGGACCCGACCCCGGTGAACGGCATCGTCGGCCGCTCGGTCGACGCCGGCCGCTTCAAGCTCACGGTCGACGCGGTGCGGGTCGGCAAGACGCTGAAGATCCCGCGCAGTTCGCCGGACCGCAAGACCCAGACCAGCTTCGTCGTGGTGGACGCGACGATCACCGCGACCCGGGAGCCGATCCACCTGAACTGGGTGCGGATCCGCAGCGCCGACGGGGTCAGCTACCTCGGCGCCAACCGCAGCGGTCTGGACCGGGTGGACCTGACCAGCTTCCAGTTCGCGCCCGGGATCCCGGCGCGCGGCTCGTTCGTGGTCGAGATGCCGGCCGACAAGTTGCCCGGAGCAACCTTGCAGGTGATGGAGAAGTCGATCATGAACGACCTCGAGCCCCAGGTGAACGTGCCGCTCGACGTGAAGTCGTCCCCCGAGGTCAGCCCGGTGGTCACCTTCAACCGCGTGAGCACGTCGTGACCGGGGCACGCCGGGCCCGCCGGGGCTGGTTCAGCAAGAACGTCGCCGCCCTGACCTCGCTGGTCGTCACCGTCCCGCTGGCCGGCTGGTGGACGACACGATCGGACTACAAGTCCTGGTACGACGGCGAGCCGCGGGACGCGGTAGTCGTGGCCGATGGCGGGACGTCGTACCAGGGAGCCACTTGGTACGCCGCGAGCATCGAGGAGAACCCGGAGCCCAAGCGGGCCGGGGCTCCGGATCCGCTGCCGGCGGACACGACCCGGATCCGCGTGTACTTCCGGCTTCAGGTCGACGACGTGAAGACACTCGACGAGCCCGGACTCGGCGGTTGCCGGCCGCACCTGCGCGCTCCGGACGGGCGGATCTGGGACGAGGACATCCTCGCCGACGACTACCAGGATCGGCCGAACAGCTGCACCGGCGGGTACGACGACGGGCCGCAGAGCTGGCGTGGTGCCAACGCTGAGCACTACGTGAAGCCGGCCGCCGGGAAGCCGTACGAGATCGCGGCGGTCTTCGTCGTACCGAAGTCTGTCGCGGCCAGCGTTCAGCCGACGATCACGTGGGCTACGAAACTCCCTGAGTATCTGGCATTCCCGAGGTAGCGGCGGTCAGGTCGGCGACGCCGCCCTGCTCGCTGTCGTCCTGCTCGACGACGGGGCGCGTGCCGCGGGTCAGGTAGCCGGCCAAGCCGCCGATCATCCGGTCGTAGGCGGCCGCGAGGAGTGCGACCTGGAGCATGATCTTCAGCCCGTCGGTGATCAGGTTGAGCGGCTCGTCGATCACCAGCCAGAACTGCAGCGTGTGCGGGCCGAGGACCCACATCTTCAGCGCGATCCACACCCCGCTGGCGAGGAAGGTGACGACCGCCCAGGCGAGGAAGTAGCCCAGCATCGGGCGCAGGCCGGAGCGGAGCACCAGCCGGAACGCGTCCGCCACCGGCGTCCAGCGATCCTTCCAGTCCGCGACGACGGAGTTGCCGGCTGCCTGCACGAAGCGCGGCGTCTGCTGCCAGCGGTTCGTCAGCCGGTCGAAGCGCCAGCGTGGCTGCTGCTGCGCCTTGTGCACGGCCCGGCCGTAGATCACCGCGGTCATGGTGATCCACATCAGCGGGAGCACCGCAGCACTCCAGAGGTCACCGATGCCGGCGGCGATGAAGCCGGTGACGGCGTCCCAGATCTCGCGGACCTGGCTCACCCCGAGCACCTTGTCGAGCAGCCAGACGTAGGCATCGTGCAGCCACTGCCAGATCTGGCGCTCCTGCAGCCACTGCTTCGGCGACGGGACGTACGACGAGGCCTGGTAGATGACCACGAAGATCCAGAGCGCTTCGAGGTACGTGACGAACAGCTTGCGGACCGGGCCTTCATCCTCCCGCTTCCACTTCTTGAACCCGAAGCGGAGCAGGTACGCGACGGCGCCGAGGCCGATGAACAGCCAGGTCGACAACGACTGCAGCCCCTGCGACGGCTCAGCGACCGTCCCGCCGCCGAGCACCGTGGCCGCAGTCTCGTTCACCTTGTGAACAGCCAGTTGGTACTCGTAGTCGAGCGCCTCGGCCTGCAGGAACTTGTACGCCGCGTAGAACGCCAGGAACGGCAGCAGCGCCGCGGCCAGTGCATCGACCGGGCGGCTCTCCTTCCCCGGCTCGACACCGTCGGGAGCCAGCATGCCCTCGGCAACGGCCCGCCGGTGGAACGGCAGCTCACCGCGTAGGACGAGGAACATCGCGACGTACATGGCCAGCGAGACCACGACGATCAGCGCCAGGACGGCTAGACCGGCCGCCTCCGCGGCAGCACCCGCTTGGACGGCCACCCACTGCAGCCCGCGATGGGCGAGCTGGGCGATGAGAAACACCGCCAGCAACCTCGGCCACGCCTTACCGAACAAGACCCCCGCGCGGCCCACCGTGGTGAGCAACGACCCCGACTCCATCGCCACGCGCAGAATCTACCTGCCCGTGGGGGCTTCGTGCTCTCTTAGGCGGGAACCTCAGCCGTTTCGCGCTGGCTGGTGGTCGGTGGGACCACGAAGCGGTAGCCGACGTTGCGCACAGTGCCGATCAGCTGCTCGTGCTCCGGGCCGAGCTTCGCCCGCAGCCGCCGGACGTGGACGTCGACCGTCCGCGTGCCGCCGAAGTAGTCGTAGCCCCAGACCTCCTGGAGGAGCTGCTCCCGGGTGAACACCCGCCCGGGGTGCTGCGCCAGGAACTTGAACAGCTCGAACTCCTTGTACGTGAGGTCGAGCGCCCGCCCGTTCAGCTTGGCGGTGTAGGACGCCTCGTCGATCACCACGTCACCCGTGCGGATCAGGCTGGTGTCCGGGTCCTCGTTGCGGGTCGCGGCGAGCCGGCCGATCACCAGGCGCAGCCGGGCCTCGATCTCCGCTGGACCAGCGGTGTCGAGCAGCACGTCGTCGGCGCCCCAGTCCGCATTCACTGCGGTCAGGCCGCCTTCGGTGACGACCAGAATCAGCGGTACGTCGATTCCCGTCGTACGGATCAGGCGGGAGACGCCGCGCACGGCGACCAGGTCCCGCCGGGCGTCCAGCAGGACGGCATCCGCATCCGGGGCGTCCACCAGAGCGGCCACCTCGGCGGGCAGGATCCGGATCTGGTGCGGCAACAACGCGAGCGACGGCAGCACCTCGGTCGAGGCCTGCAGTGCGTTCGTCAGCAGAAGCAACGTGCTCACGTTGTCCCCCTGTTCCTGTCGTAGTGCACGTCGAGCCCCAGCGGCGTCATTGCCGGGGGCCCGAGACACTGGATAGCAACAGCAAGCTGACATAATAGCGGAAGACTTAACCGATTAGTGAGGTCGCCTCCAGATGCCGGAAGTCACCATCAGGTACTTCGCCGCCGCCCGCAGCGCGGCTGGCCAGTCCACCGCGACCGCCGAGGCCGCTTCGCTCGGCGATTTGATCAGCACGGTGTCTTCCGATCGCCCCGAGCTTGCGCGGGTCCTGTCGCTCTGCACTTTCCTGCTGAACGGTGAGCGCGCGACGGCCGGCACGCTGCTGCCTGCGGGGGCTCAGATCGACGCACTGCCACCCTTTGCCGGCGGCTGAGTTACGGGCTGTGATCTAGACCGATGATGTGACGCCAGAACTGTTGTGTGACTGGTGAGGCTGTTGTGCGTTTGGCCTTTTACGACTGTCAAGGATCCTGCTACCTTGCGTATTCCGTCGTTCCACGGAAGGTCACCGATCCACGATGGCGCACGTTGCTCCGACCTCGCATCGCCGCGCGACCCGCGCTTCGCACCGCGGTCACCGGACCGCTGACGGACCGATCCGCCGGTCCACCTGGCTGGGCCTGACGTTGGCGATGATGCTCGGCCTGGTGCTCAGCAGCCGCGAGCACGTCGGCATCCACGCGGGCGGGATCACCCTGCTGGTGATGCTGGTCCCGCTCACGCTGGCGGTCTTCGGTGCCGCCCTGCGGCGCGGCTTCGGTGGACTCTCCGCGATCACCACCGCCGGCGCATTGACCTTGGTGGTGCTCAAGTTCCTCCCGTGAGTGCGCCTTCCTCTGTGAGCGCGCCTTCCTCCGCGAGTGCGCCGCGCTGAGGCGACGCACTCGCCGGAGTCAGGGTCAGGAACCGATCGAGATCCGGTCGGTCGCACCCGGGGTGTACGGGTCGTGCTCGGTCAGGTACTTCGCGAAGGCGTCGATGTCGAGCCCACCGAAGAACTTGTTCGTCGCCGCCGCGAACGCCGGGAACCCGTCGCCACCGTCGGACAGGAAGTTGTTCGTGACGATCCGGTACGACGTCCCGTCCACGAGCGGCTGCCCGGCGATCTTCACCGAGCCCGGGACGATCTTCGAACCCGCCGCGGCGGCCGGGTTCCACGTGTAGGTGATGCCGGCCACCTGGAGCACCTTGTACTTGCCGGCCTCCGGACCGTTCACGCCGGAGAACTGCTGCTCGAGCAGGGCCTTGATCTGCGTCCCGGTCATGTCCATCGAGACCAGGAAGTTGTTGAACGGCTGCACGGTGAAGGCCTGCCCGAAGGTGACCTCACCCGCGTTCGACGCCAGGTCGGCCCGGATACCGCCCGGGTTCATGAACGCGGCCACCGGCACCTTGCCACCGGTCACGGTCGACGGATCGGCCAGCTGCCCGTCCGCGATCAGGTTGCCCAGCGGGGATTCGAGCGAATCGTCCGGTGTCCGGGAGACCGTCGTACCGGAGAGGTGGCCGATCACCTTGTTCGAGATCGGGGCCACCAGCGTCTGGTACTTGCCGATCAGCTCGCTGGTCCGGCGGTCGGCCGGCACGTCGCGGGTGACGATCTGGTTGTTGGCCAGCGTGTTCAGCCGGTCGACGTCACCGGTGGCGTTGCTGATACTCAGCCGCACCTCGGTGACGAGGCGGCCGAACGACGAACCGCTGGTGACGAGCCGCGGCTGACCGGCGCTGTCCGGCAGGCTGCAGTTGTAGCCCTGGTGGGTGTGCCCCGAGATGATCGTGTCGATCTCCGGGTCGAGACCCTTGTTGATGTCGACGATCGGGCCGGAGATCCCCGGGCAGCTGTTGTACGCCTTCGGGTCGGCCGGGAAGCCACCCTCGTGCAGCAGCAGGACGATCGACTCGACACCCTTCTTCTTCAGCTCCGGGACCAGCGCGTTCGCGGTCTCGATCTCGTCGGTGAAGGTGAGCCCCTCGACACCGGCCTTGGTGACGATGTTCGGCGTGTTCTCCAGGGTCATCCCGATGAAGCCGACCTTGCGGCCGTCGTCGAACGTCTTGATCGTGTACGGCTTGAACAGCGTCCGCTTCGTGTTCTCGAAGAAGACGTTGGCCGACAGGTACTTGAACTTGGCGCCCTGGAACGGGCGCTTCGGGTCCGGGCAGGAGTTCTGGTTGTTCTGCCCGTCACCGTCCGGCAGGCAGCCACCGGTCTGCATCCGGAGCAGCTCGTGCCAGCCCTCGTCGAACTCGTGGTTGCCGACCGAGGCGGCCTCCAGGCCCATCCCGTTCAGCGCCTCGACGGTCGGCTCGTCGTGGAACGCGGCCGACAGCAGCGGCGACGCCCCGATCAGGTCACCCGCGGCGACCGTCACCGAGTCCTGCCCCTTCGCCTCGGCCGCCTCCCGCATCTGCTTCAGGTGCGTGGCGAGGAAGGCCGCCCCACCGGCCGGAACCCCGTTGATGTTGCCGCTCGAGCCACTCGGCGCTTCCAGGTTGCCGTGGAAGTCGTTGATGGCGAGCAACTGGATCTGCGTGTGCGTCGGCTTCGGTTTCGCCGGCGCTGCCTGGGTCACGGTTCCCCCCGTGGCCAAGCCGAGCACCGCGGCCGTGCCGACGGCGATCAGGCCCGCGGCCCGCCGTCGGTTCAGCCACTTCATGTCTCGTCCTGTCAAGGCCATGTCTACTCCGTCGTCGTTGCGATCACCGCGCGGGAATTGCCACTCGGTCCCGAGAAATTACCCGACGCGCGGCGACCCTTCCAAGGACTTGAGCAAGAACTCCTCAGGACCTTTTACGGTATTCCCGTGACACTCGAAGCAGTTCCCTCACCGTTGCCCCCGGCCACCGCCGCCGCCGTCACGGAGCTCGCTCGCACGGCCGCACACAGCGACGGCGTGAACCCGCTCGACGAACGCACCCTCCTGCACCTCGACGGCGAGCACCCGGGTGACCTACACGTCCTCGCCTACGACGGCGAACCCGGCACCCTCGAACCCACCGGCCTCCAGTCCGCCCGCAACCTGATCGGCTACGCCGCCCTCACCCCCGAAGGCTCCGCCGAACTCGTCGTCACCCCGGACCACCGCCGCCAAGGCACCGGTACGGCGCTCCTGCGCATCCTGCTCGACCACGCCGGCCCCCGCCTCGCCGTCTGGGCCCACGGCCGCCTCCCCGGCGCCGACGAACTGGCCGCCCACCTCGGGCTCGAGGTATCCCGTGAGCTCTACTTCCTCCGCCGTACCCGAGCCGACCTCCCCGAACCGACCTGGCCCGAAGGCTTCACCGTCCGCCCCTTCGTCCCCGGCCAGGACGACGCCGCCTGGCTCGAAGTCAACAGCCAAGCCTTCGCCACCCACCCCGAACAAGGCGCCTGGACCCAGTCCGACCTCAACGACCGCCTCAACCAGCCCTGGTTCGACCCTTCAGGTTTCTTCCTCGCCATAGATGCCGAAGGCAACCTGGCCGGCTACCACTGGACCAAGGTCGAAGACAACACCGGCGAGGTCTACGTAGTAGGCGTCTCCCCCACCCACCAAGGCGCCGGCCTGGGCAAAGCCCTAACCCTCCAAGGCCTGACCTACCTCCAAAACACCCGAGCCCTCGACACCATCACCCTCTACGTAGACGGCACCAACACCCCAGCCCGCCACCTCTACCAAACCCTCGGCTTCACCACAGCCGCCCAACACGTCCAATACACCCC
>NZ_SMKA01000131.1 GCF_004348455.1 Kribbella albertanoniae | reverse complement strand
CACAAGGCTATTCGCCGGCACGGTCAAATTTGTATAAGAGACAGGGTCTTTGGCGCGGTCTTTGGCGTTGGGGAGGACTTCGGTGATGAGGGCGAAGTCGACCGAGAGGTAGACGCCGAAGCCGATGCCCAGGACGATCGCGCCGAGGATGGCGCCGGGCCAGGTGGGCCAGACGGCGAGGATGACGCCGGCGACGGCCATCACCAGGCCGGAGCCGATGACGAAGATCTTGCGGCGGCCGATGCGGTCCGACCAGCCGCCGAAGGCGATGGCGGTGGTGAGGACGCAGACGCTGTAGATGGCGGTCAGGACCAGTACGGCGGTGGTCGCGTCGGGGACGCCGACCTCGTCCTGGAGGTAGAAGAACAGGTAGAGCAGGCCGAGCGAGTTCCCCACGTTGAACAGGAATCGCGTCAGCCAGGCCCACCCGAAGTCCGGATAGCGCCGCGGGCTGACCCAGAAACCGCGCAGGAACTCGCGCAGTACGAACGGCGGTGGCTGGACGGCGAGCGGGGTGTCGTGCGCGCGCAGCACATACGGTACGACGGAGAACGCGAGGAAGCCGGCACAGGCGACGTACCCGAGACCGATGCCTCCGGCAATCGTCACGAGCGCGGTCCCGACCAACGCGCCGAGCACCTGGGCGATCGCGACCCAACCGCCGACGAGCCCGCGTTGATCGACCGGCACCCGGTCGGGCACGGTGGCGGTTTGCGCGGCCAGTACGGCGTTGCCGAACAACTGCACGAGGCACCAGCCAACGAGCATCAGCGCAATGCCCTGCGCACCAGCCAGCACCAGCAGCCCGGCCGCACCTCCGATCGCGCCGCCGAGCGTCCACGGCACCCGGCGACCGAAGCGGGATGTGGTGCGGTCCGAGACCGCTCCGAAGACCGGAGTCGCGATCACCGAGACCGCCGCGCCGACTCCGGTCACCAGCCCGAAGACGAACTCTTTGTTGCCTGGCGCAACCGCCTCCGACTGTTTCGCCAGCAGCACCTGGATCGGACCGAACCAGGCCGCGAACACCCCGACGTTCGCGAGTACGACGGCGGCGGTCCACCCGGCCCGAACCCGCACAGTGGGCTCGGCGAGGGCGGTCATTCGCGATTCTTCGCAATCACGTCGTGCAACCAGTGGTACGACGCCTTGGGCGTCCGCTCGAGGGTTTCGAAGTCGACGTGCACGAGCCCGAACCGCTGTGAGTACCCGGCGGCCCATTCGAAGTTGTCCATCAGCGACCACTGGAAGTAGCCGCGGACGTCGACCCCGTCATCGATTGCCGACCGCAACGACCGCAGATACCCATCCAGGTAAGCGATCCGCCGCTGGTCGTCGACCACGCCGTCGACCGGTACGTCGTTGATCGCGCACCCGTTCTCGGTGATGTAGATCGGTGGCAGGCGATCGCCGTACCGGTCCTTGAAGGTGCGCAGGATCTCGCCGAACGCCGCCGGTACGATCGGCCAGCCGAAGTCGGTCCGCTCGTACCCTTCCAGCGCTCGCGGCTCGAACGGCAGCCCCGGCGGCAGCGGAATCCCGTCGGTCGCGGCGGTATCCGCCTGCCCAGTCGCGGCCCCGACCGAGACCGGGGAGTAGTGGTTGATCCCGAACCAGTCGAGCGGTGTCGAGATCACCTTCAGATCGTCCTCGACCGGCCCTGGCATCGCGGCCTCGTACCCAGCCGGATACTTCCCGAGCAGCACCGGGTCGGCGAACAACCAGTTGATCAGGTTGTCGTAGAGCCCAGCGGCCTCGACGTCCTCGGCACTGTCACTGGCCGCCCAGGTCGGTGCATGGTTGCTGGCGATCCCGATGTTGACCCCGCCACCCGCCCGCAAAGCCTGTACGGCGCGACCGTGCGCCAGCAGCTGGTGATGCGCGACCGGGAGCGCGTCGAACATCAACTCCTTGCCCGGGGCATGCGCTCCGAGCGAGTAGCCCATCAGCGTGAGCACCATCGGCTCGTTGATCGTGATCCACATCGGCACCCGGTCCGCGAACCGAGCGGCCAGCACCGACGCGTAGTCGGCGAACCGCTCGGTGATGTCGCGCGACAGCCAGCCACCGGCGTCCTCGAGCGGCTGCGGGGTGTCCCAGTGGTACAGCGTCGGCGCCGGGCTGATCCCGGCGCCGAGCAGCGTGTCGATCAGCCGGTCGTAGAAGTCCAGGCCGGCCGCGTTCCCCGGGCCGGTCCCGTCCGGCTGGATCCGCGGCCAGGAGAACGAGAACCGGTAGGTGTCGATCCCGAGCTCACGCATCAGCGCGACATCCTCGGCGTACCGGTGGTAGTGGTCGCAGGCGACCGCCCCGGTCTCGCCGTTCAGGACCTTGCCGGGCTCGGCGCAGAAGGTGTCCCAGGTCGAAGGACCGCGGCCCCCCTCGGCCACGGCCCCTTCGATCTGGTACGCCGAGGTGGAGACACCCCAGCGGAATCCGGGCGGAAACGACAGATCAGCTGTCACTCACATCATCCTCATCTGGAGTGGTCGCGGCCGGTTCGATCTTGTGCACGATCACCGCCGTGCCGTACGCCGCGACCTCGCTCATGGTCTGCGCGATCTCGGTGCAGTCGAACCGCATCGCGAGGATCGCGTTGGCGCCCATCTGCTGCGCCATCTGGCACATCCGCATCACGGCGACGTGCCGCGACTCGGCCAGCATCTGGGTGTACTCCGGCACCTCACCGCCACCCAGCGACCGGAAGCTGGCGGTGAAGTTCGAGCCGAAGTCGCGGCTCCGCACGGTCAGCCCGAAGACCTCGCCGAAGACCTTGTCCGCGACGTACCCGGGCAGGTCGTTCATGGTCGAGACCAGCACCGGGTACGGCGAGCCCTGCGGCGCGACGTGCGGAGCGTTCTGCTGGGCCGGCGGATAGTTGCCCGGCGCCTGCCCGTACCCCGGTCCCGGCTGGCCGTACCCCTGCGGCGGCGGCCCCTGCTGGTACCCCTGCGGCGGCTGCTGGTAGCCGGGCGGAGGTCCCTGCTGGTAACCGCCGCCCTGCTGCGGCGGAGGGAAGGGCTGGTTCGGGTTCGGACGATAGTTCTGCGTCATGCACTCATCCTGACATCACTGCCGAAACACCTGGAACTCATACAACGAATACCCGTACGACGTCGCCCGCTGCGCCCCGGTAACCCGGACAAATCGGGCCTGTGTGGCCGGGAACCGGACCACGTCCTCGCTGCCGTTCCCCGTCGTCGTCGCGTACACCTGCCGCCAGGCCGACCCGTCCGTGGACACCTCAACCCGATAGCCCTTCGCGTACGCCGACTCCCAGTTCAGCACCACGCGGCCGACCTGCTGGGTGCTCCCGAGGTCGACCGACAGCCACTGCGGATCCGACCAGTCGCTGGCCCACCGGGTCCCCAGGTTCCCGTCCACCGCGTTCGCCGGCGGCGAGTTGTACCAGCCCGTCTCGTGGCTGCTCGCCGTCGCCGTCTTGCCCAGGGCAACATTGCTCACGTCGTCCCCGCGATGCGCCGGGAACTCGATCACCTGCTGGTACGTCGGCCGGTTGACCCACGCGATCCGGTCCTGGGTGATCCCGCCCATCGGGTTGTGCGAGATCTGGTCCGCGCAGAACTGGTCGCCCGCCGTACAGTCCGCTGTCGCCGGGTACGTCGTCGCCGCCGGAACCTTGGTTGCGGCCAGCAACGAGTCGGTGAGTACCGAACGACAGGCCGCGAGCGCTCCGTTGCCGCAGAACGTCACCGGCTGAGCTGCCTGAACCGGGTCGCCGAGCACCTTGCGAAGGTCACGCTGGACGAAACCCCACCAGCCGCTCTGGAACGCCGATCCCTGTGCACTCGGCCGCTCATCGATCTTCAGGTTCTTGACCAGAGCGCCGTACAGGTCGGGCCCCAGATCCTTGAACTGCGCAGGGACCAGGATCGGCCACCAGGCGTCGAGGATCCGGATCGCCTCGGCGTGGTCGTAGGTCTTGGAGTTTGCGTTCGGCGACTTGCGGTGGCTGCCGGCCGCCTTCCAAGCGGTCAGCTTGGCGACTGCGTCCGCCACCGCCGGGTCGGTGATCGGTGCACTCTTCAGCACCCGAATCAGATACGGCAGCACATAGTCGGCGCGCAGGTCGACCGTGGCCGCACCCTCCATCGCCTCGACGATCTTGCCGCGGGTGAACTTCTGCCCGCTGCCGATGACCGCCTTGATCCGGTCGTCGAGCGGCTGGTTGCGGTACAACCCGTTGTAGCCCCACTGACCGTCGGAGGCCGAGAACCCGGGCGCCTGCTTGTTGTTCCAGCTGGTCAGGTAGTCCTGGTTGACGACCTGCGGATGCTCGGCCGGTGGCGTGTACGTCGCCCGGTTGGTGGCCGCGTTCCAGCCCTGCCACTCGTACGTGCTCCAGGTCGGCAGGTTCGGATCGGCACCGGCCGCGCGGACCGGGTTGTCGCCGGAGTTGTAGTACGCGATCGACGACTTGTCGGTGTAGAACCAGTTGAAGGTGTAGCCGATCTTCTCGGCGGCCTTCTTGAAGTCGGTCGCGGACTTCATCTTCTCCGGGTCGTTGAACAGCATGAATCCGAGCGCGGACCCCGCGTCGTTGCCGTAGGTCGACCGGTTCTTCGTGAACAGCACCGGCTTGCCGGCCACCGTGCCGCGATGCGTGACGAGACCGAACTTGGTGCGCAGGGCAACCAACGTGTACGAACCGGCCGGTTCGGACGACCCCAGACTCGAGTACCACGCGTTGTTCCGCTCGAGCCGCTCGATCGGCGTGCACTCGCCCCGGAAGACGTAGTACGCCGAATTCTTCGTCGGCGTACCCCCGTTCGGCTCGCAGAGCGGTACGGCGAACGTGTCGGTGATGTCCTGACCGGCGGAGGTCGCGCTCCACGAGTAGTCCGGACCGCGGCCGATCAGCGTGTAGAAGTTGAGGCCGGAGAACGCGATCCCGCGGGTGCTGATGCCGGGACCCTGAAGCTCCTGGCGCAGCAGGAGCTGCGGCGCGAAGTAGCCGGTCTGCGGACCGTAGACCGCGACCGGGTTGCCGCTCTCGGTGTGTGCACCGGAGACCAGCAGCGCGTTCGACATCGCCTTCTTGCCGTAGCCCTCGGGGAAGACACCGCCGTCGAAGATTCCCTTGAGGCTGTCGGAGCCCTTGGGTGCAGGCTTGGCGGCGGCCGTCTTGTTGACGGTCTCGTTGATGACCTCGGGCTCCGGAGTGACCGAGCCACGATCGGGCATCGCCCGGCCGGCCGGGTTCGGGCCGGTGGTTCCGTAGGGGAACGACGTGCCGTTGTGGACCGTCGTACTGGCTTCCGGGTCGTTCTGCGAGCGGAACGACTCCCAGACTTTGGTGCCCTGGGCAACGCCGTACTTGGCCTGAGCTTCCAGCAGGGCAAGGGCGGAGTTCACTTCGGACCCGCCACCGGTGCCGAAGATGCCGGCCACCACGGCCGCGGTGGCGACCACGTCGGTCACCTTCCACGGCTGCGTCGGCCAGTCCAGACCGAGCGCCACGTATTCACCGGGGTACGCGATGCCGATCGTGTTGATGTAGTGGTTGACGCCGTCGACCCAGGCCTGGATGTCCTGCTGCATCTTCACGCCGTCGGCGCCGTACAACTCGTCGGCGCTGTCGTACTGACGCTGCAGGTCAGCCTCCGTGTACGGCGCGGTCCGCCAGAACTCTTGCTCGAACGCACGGTTCGATGCCGCGCCACCGGCGAACGGCGTCAGCTGGCCGCGGCCGAGGTGCCGGAACACGTCCATCACGAACAACCGGTCCTGCGCACCGGCGAACCCGGCACCGAACATCGTGCCCAGGCGGGTGGTGCCGGTGATGTGCGGGATCCCGCGCGACTTGTCCCGGACGATCGTGACGTCCGAGCGCGGCGAGATCGTGCTCTCGACATCGTCCGGCTTCACCCCGAACGAGGCATCGTCGAAGTACGGCGCGAGGCCGTCGTCCTGAATCCCCTGGGAGTTCCAGACCAGGTCCTGGTAGGGCTTCACGGTGTCGCTGAAATGCGGCGGCCGGACCCCTAACGCCTTGAAAGCAAGGAGATCCGTGAAGGTCGCGTTGCCGTTCTGCCCGGGTGGCAGGATGTCGCGGCACTGCGCCGCGCAGTAGTCCACCGGTGCAGCCGCGGCAACTGCCTGCGGCGTCACTTGAGGTGTGGCCTGGGTGGTCGGCACGGGCAATGTGGCCAGTACGGCGGTACTGGCGACGACTGCGATCGCGGTACGAAGGGTGCGGGTCCTGGGCGCGGGGCGGGGCACGGAGTCCTCCCTTGGTCGAAGAAACTGAGAATGACTCACTAGTAGCTTCGAGGTCAAGGGCTCGGTAATTCGTCCGGGGTGACCACTGTTCAAGTACGGACAGTGACCACTACTCTGTCCTCCACCATGAGCATTCATGACCGCTATCGGTTGAGTGCGGTGATCAACGCCAGGGGCACCTACACCCCGCTGGGGGTGTCACGGAGTTCCGACGGGGTGGCGGAGGCCGTCGCACAGGCTTTACCCGAGTTCTTCGTGATGGCCGAGCTCGGTGACCGGGTGAGTGAGACGATCGCCCAGGTGACCGGCGCCCAGGCGGGTGCCGTCGTGCACTGCACCGCGGCCTCGATCACGCTCGCCGTCGCGGCCACCATGGCCGGTTCCGACCCGCGCCGGATCGCGTCGTTGCCGGACGCAACGGATATGCACAACCGGGTGGTGATGCCGGCCTGTCACGTGGTCGACTACGGTCATTCCAACCTGCAGGGCATCCGGTTGTCCGGTGCTCAGGTGGACCTGGCCGGGGACGAAACCCGTTGTACGGTTGAGGATCTGGAGGCTGAGCTCGACGGCCCCGACGTTTGTTGCCTCATCCTCGTATCATCACGGCTGACCAGCGGTCCACCGATCGACATGGTGGCGGCGATCCGCGCCGCCCACCGCCGCGGCGTACCGGCGATCATCGACGGGGCTGCCCAGTTCCCGCGGGTGGCGGATCTGCTGGCCACCGGTGCCGACCTCGTGCTGATGAGCGGGCAGAAGTATCTCGCGTCGCCCACTGCCGGGCTGATCGCCGGGACCTGGCCGCTCGTGCAGGCTGTGCGGGCGCAGGAGAAGGGCATCGGCCGGGCGATGAAGCCGACCAAGGAAGCCGTCATCGGGGTCATCGCCGCACTTGAGGAGTGGCAGGCGCTGGACCGGATGAAGTGGGAGGCCGATGAGCTGGCCAAGGTCACCGCGTTCGCCGAGGCCGCGGCCCGGATCCCCGGTGTCACGGCAACCGTCGTACCGGATCCGACCGGGCTGCAGGTGTCCCGCGCGGTGCTGACCGTGCCCAATGCGCACGACGTCGCGACACAGCTCGAGGCCGGTGTCCCGTCGATCTACGTGATGACCGACCGGCTCACTGATGACCAACTGGTGCTCGAGCTCGTACCACTCACCAAGGACGAGATCGAGGTCATCCTGACCCGGCTCTGGTCGCTGCTGACATGACAGAGCCCCGACCTCCTGTGCAGGAGATCGGGGCTTCGCTCAGTGTCAGTGCTGGTACGACTTGCGCGGACCGCTGTCGCGACGCGGACCGCTGCTGTCCCGACGCGGGCCACTGTTGCTACGACGCGGGCCGCTGCTGCCACCGCCGAAGCGACGACCGCCACCACCGCTGCCGCGCTGCGGCTTCGGGGCGGGGAGCCGGACCGGGTAGCCGGACGGCGTCTTGCCGCCGGTCAGCTCGGTGACCAGCTCGTCGCCCGGACGGGCGCGGACCGGCTCGGCGGCGACGCCGGCCGTCTCGGCCATCCGGATCATGCCCCGACGCTGGTGCGGCAGGAGCAGGGTGACAACCGCACCCTTGCCACCGGCGCGCGCCGTACGGCCGGCGCGGTGCAGGTAGTCCTTGTGCTCGGCCGGCGGGTCAGCCTGAACGACCAGGCCGACGTCGTCGACGTGGATACCGCGCGCGGCGACATCCGTTGCCACCAGCACCGGAACCGAACCGTCCTTGAACTGGTCCAGCGTCCGGTTGCGGGCGCCCTGGGTCAGGCCGCCGTGCAGCGCCGCGGCCATCACGCCACGGTCGCGCAGCTGGGTGGCGACGCGATCGGCGCCCAGCTTGGTGCGAACGAAGACGATGGTGCGGCCGTCGCGGCTGGCCAGCTCGGCCGTCAGCGACTGCTTGTGACCCGGCTCGATGACGAGCAGGTGGTGCTCCATCGTGGAGACCGTGGCCTGGCCGGACTCGGTCGAGTGCGTGACCGGGTCCTTCAGGTAGGTCTTCACGATCGTGTCGACGTCGTTGTCCAGCGTCGCCGAGAACAGCAGCCGCTGGCCTTCCTTCGGCGTCATGTCCAGCAGCGTGGTGACGGCCGGCATGAAGCCCATGTCGCACATGTGGTCGGCCTCGTCGAGGATCGCGACCTCGACCGCGCCCAGGTCGGCAGCGCCCTGCTCACACAGGTCGATCAGCCGGCCGGGGGTGGCGATCAGCAGGTCGACGCCGCGGCGCAGCGACTCGATCTGCTTCGGGTAAGGCAGCCCACCCGCGATGAGCTTGAGCGAAACACCCATCACGTGGGCGAGCGGCTCGAGCGCGTCGTGCACCTGCATCGCGAGCTCGCGGGTCGGGACCAGGATCATCCCGCGCGGGCGGCGCGACTCGGTGTGGCCACCGGACAGCCGCATCAGCGTCGGCAGACCGAAGCTGAGGGTCTTGCCGGAGCCGGTCTGGCCGCGGCCGAGGACGTCGCGACCGGCCAGCGCGTCCGGGATGGTCGCGGACTGGATCGGGAACGGCGCGGAGATGCCGTCGCGGGCCAGCCGCTGCACGAGCCGCGGCGCGAGGCCGAGCGCGGCGAACTGGTTGTCCTCGGCAACAGTGCCCAGGTCCTCCGGGACCTCGGTGGGCCGGCTGTCGACGTAGTTCGGTCGTTCACGGTTCACGTAGGGCTTGTCCTCACGACGCTGGTACGAGGGGCGCTCGTCACGCTGCTGGTACGACGGCTTGTCGTCCCGGCGCTGGTACGACGAACGATCGTCGCGCTGCTGGTACTGCGGGCGGTCGCCCCGCGAGCGGTCGTCCCGCTGCGCGTAGGTCGGCCGGTCATCACGCTTCTGGTACGCCGGACGCTCGTCACGCTGCTGGTAGGACGGCTTGTCGTCCCGACGCTGGTACGACGGGCGCTCGTCACGCTGCTGGTACGACGGACGGTCTCCACGCTGGCGGTCGTCCCGCTGCGGGTAGGACGGCCGGTCGTCACGACGCTGGTACGACGAACGGTCGTCGCGCTGCTGGTACGACGAACGGTCGTCGCGCTGCTGGTACGACGGCTTGTCGTCGCGCTTCTGGTAGGCAGGCTTGTCGTCACGACGCTGGTACGACGGACGCTCGTCACGCGACTGGAAGGCCGGCTTGTCGTTCCGTGCGTACTGCGGGCGGTCGTCACGCTTCTGGTACGACGGACGCTCGTCGCGCTGCTGGTAGGCAGGCTTGTCGTCGCGCCGCGGGTAGGACGGGCGGTCGTCGCGGCGGGGCTGGGTGCTCCGGTCGGAGCGGTAGCCCTTGGCCGGCGGACGACGGTCATCGCCGCGGGGCGAGGTGTCGCGCTGTCCACGGTCGGAGTACTGCGAAGGTCCGCCACGACGCTCGGGGCGGTCGTCACGTGCTACCGGCGCGGTGGAGGGGGTGTCACCCATCCGCTCGCCGAACGACTGGTTCTGGAACTTCTTGTGCCGCGGCTTCTTCGAAGCTGCTGCATCTTCGGGGTGGTGCTGAGTCACAATCTCTCTCTCGAAAATCGCGGACGACACCCCGAGTGGCCCGCACGCAGAGGCCGATCAGCAGAAGCTGACCGGTCTGGACATACAGGCAGGAGATAGGCATCGACCTGCGGGTGCTATCGCGTTGCACCCTCGGCGCCGGACTTTTCAGCGGGTGCTGAAACCGACGGGTCGGAGCGCCTGGAAAGAACTCTGGTGACGCGACTCGCGCACCGACACCTGACAAGTGTACAGGAAATGACCCGGTGCCCTGACCATGATGCCCATCACCAGACCAGTAACCGAACTGGTTGCTTACTGTACTTCAAGTGAGCTTGAGTTCTTGGTGTGCGGTTCTAGGGTGAAGGTATGGCGGAGGAGAACGTCCCGAGCAAGGACCACTGGCTGTCCATCGGGGAGATTGCTCATCGGTCCGGAGTGGCCGCGTCGGCACTGCGGTTCTACGAGGACCAGGGTCTGATCGGTTCCCGGCGGACAGCCGGCAACCAGCGGCAGTACCAGCGCAGCACGCTCCGGCGGATCGCGTTCGTCCAGGCGGCGCAGCGGGTCGGTCTCGCGTTGGCCGAGATCCGTGAGGCGCTCGACTCACTGCCCGACGACCGCACCCCGACCCGCTCGGACTGGAGCCGCCTGTCCAAGACCTGGCGCAGCCGGCTCGACGAGCGCATCACCGAGCTCGAGCGGCTCCGCGACGACCTGGACGGCTGCATCGGCTGCGGCTGCCTCAGCCTTCAGCGCTGCAACCTCTACAACAAGTCAGACCGCCTCGCTGAGCGCGGCCCCGGCGCCCGCATCCTCAACGTCGGCATCCCCGGCGAGTAGTCAGCTCCGCCGGACAACCACCAGCACCACCCCGGCCACCACCAACAACCCCAGCACGCCGGCGACGGCAACCTTCCAACCCCAGAACCAGGGATGCTGCGGCACCCGCTCCGGTGGCAGCGACGCAACGATCTGATCGACCCGCTGCTGCACCTGCTCGCGCTCACCGGGCTGGAACCCGTCCGCGCCCAGCTCCTTCGACAGCGCGATCACTTCGGCGTTCTGTTCATCGGTGAAGCCCGGCAACTTGCCCGGCTTCCCGAGAATCCCGCACCCCAACGGCTCCCCGGTGACCCGGCTGACGGACAGATTGTTGTTGCCACAGCTGTCACCGGGTTTCTTGAAGCCGACGACGTAGTCGTAGTGCGCGGCGTATTGCTCGACAAAGCCGTAGAAGGCGGCCGTGAACGACCCGACTGCCATCGCGGTGAGACCGATCACCGCCAGCAGGATGCCGACCACTTTGAGCACGGAACGCATGGATCCAGGTTAGGAGTGCCCGGTCCGGAGGCGGTCCAGGTCGGGTCCATGGTCATAGGGACGCGGTTATGAAGGGCATAGAGCCGGGATCGGGATTCGCGGGTTAACCCCCGAGTTCTGCCCGAATGCGTGCGGAAAATCGGCAGTCGGGGCAGGGTCGGGGTTGTAGCGAACAGTAGTCCGCTGGTCGCTTTCCGCCACTGATCCGGAGTGAGGCCCTCCCATGTCGCATCGCCGCATCCTGTCCTCCTGCCTCGCGGGGCTCGCCGCCGCCGCACTCGCCGTACCGGCTGTTGCCGCCGCGGCTCCCGCCCCTGCGGCACCGTCTGTGTCCACCGCCAGCACGCGTGCGGCGTACACGGGTTCACCGCAGGACGAGGCCGCCACCAAGGCGTTCTACGACGCGGTCATGAAGTCCGCGCTCGCCAAGCGAGCCAAGGCCAAAGCCGCCGGGCAGAAGCTCGACGCGGTCACCGTCACGTACGCCGTGGACGCCCCGACGTTCGCCGGCCAGATCAGCCGCAGTACCCAGATCTGGAACTCGTCGGTCAGCAACGTCCAGCTCGTCGAGGGCAGCAACTACGACTTCTACTACACCGAGGGCAACGACTCCCGCGGTTCGTACGCCTCCACCGACGGCCACGGCGGCGGCTACATCTTCATCGACTACGCCCAGGCCCAGCAGTACGACTCCACCCGCATCACCGCCCACGAAACCGGCCACGTCCTCGGCCTGCCCGACCACTACTCCGGCCCCTGCTCGGAGCTGATGTCCGGCGGCGGCCCCGGCCCGTCCTGCACCAACGCCACCCCCGACGCCACCGAACGCAGCAAGGTCAACCAACTCTGGGCCAACGGCAAAACTGGCTCCCCCGCGGCCGCGTTCCACGTCGCACGCTGACCCACCCCGATCCTCCGGCTCGACCTTCCCGGCAGGGGGTAGGTCGGGCCGGAGTTTCTTTGCCCACGAGGCTCAAAGTGCCGATTCGTGCACAAAGAGACGGGGACCAGCTTTGGGGGCGGAAGGGGTCGTACGCTGATGCGATGCGCAGATGGGTGGGGATCTCGCTCGTGGTGACCAGCTGTTTCGCCCTCGTTGGCTGCAGTCCGGGGATCGCCGGCGAGCTCGGACTGATGCGGGACGACAAGGGCAACATCTCCGCGGTCCTACAGATCTGCGAGGGCCACATCGAGTACGTCGCGCTCAACCTCCAGGGCCCAGGCATCACCAACAGCCCCGGCGAAGGTCCCGACCTCTTGGGCGAGTGGGAGTCCGACTCCGAGGTCGGAAAGGGCTTCGTCCAGTTCGACCTCGCCCACGGCGGCAACGGCTGGAAGGTCGTCACCCCCCTCGCAGCACGCAACCCGGCCAGCACCTTCTCCATCACCTCCTGGTCCATGGACAACACCTGGACCGCGCTCGGCCCCCAGTTCAAGACCAGCGACCTGGCCAACCTGAAACCAGGCGAGGTCATGGTCATGCCCGACGACGGCTCCCTGGGCAACCGCGTGCAGACCCTGGATGACTTCAAGAGATCCTGCAGCTAGCAGAACGCGCGAGAACATCGGACGTCCTATGACACGCCGCTGCGGGAAGCGGGCCGGGCCGTGCGTCTTGAAGACTGAGCGCATGCGACTTCGTGGGGTGCTGCTCGCGGTTCTGCTGGTGATCGCCGGGGCCTTGGTGATGCCGGCGTACGGCGTGGGGTTGGAGGGGAAGGCGATTCTTTCGCCGGGGACTGCGGGGTATACCTGCTTCCGGATTCCGGCGTTGGTGACGGCGGCTGACGGGTCGCTGGTGTTGTTCGCGGAGGCGCGGAAGCCGACGTGTGGTGATACCGGGACGCATGATGTCGTGATGGTTCGGTCGACCGATCGGGGTCAGAGCTGGAGTACGCCGAAGGTCGTGCACGCGGGGGTGGACGTCACTGCTCACAATCCGGCGCCTGTTGTGGACGCGCGGACGGGGCGCATCTCGTTGCTGACGACGCGGGAGTACAACACGGTCTGGTCGCAGTACAGCGAGGACAACGGCGTGAGCTGGACCGCTCCTCGCGAGATCACGGGGCAGGTGAAGTTGCCCTCCTGGAAGGGCTATGCGACCGGACCCTCACATGGCATCCAGTTGCTCCGAGGTGCGCACGCTGGCCGACTTGTCGTCGGCACGCATTACACGACCACGGTGGGCGATCGGAAGGGTGGCGCGCTGGTTTACAGCGACGACGGCGGTCTCAGCTGGGCGCTCGGGGCTCACGACGAGTCGGCGGATCCGGCGCTGCGGGTGCAGGAGTTGTCGGTGTTCGAACGGCCCGACGGTTCGCTGTTCGCGCTGGCTCGGGACGAGAACGGCACCGACACCTCGTCGACCGTGGCCTCGGCTGTCTCGAGCGATGCCGGGCAGACCTTCTTCCAAGGGTTCCACGCTGGTGCAGCTGAGCAGAGTCTCGCCGTACCGACTGTTCAGGCGTCCACGCTCGAACTGCGCGCCACCGATCAGGGCGACCGCTACAACCGCATACTGCTGGCGACGGAGACTCGTGCGGGCACAACCCGCGAGAACCTGACGATCCGATCGACGTACAAGGGTGGCACCGAGTGGGTCGATCCGGGGGCAGGCGTCGTCATCTACGGCGGGATGGCGGCGTACACGGATATGACCTTGCTGGACGACAACACCGTCGGCCTGGCGTACGAGCGCGCCGCCAACTGGTCGCACGGCTATATCTGGTTCACGACGTTCACCGAGTCCGCTCTTGGCCTGCCGGACGGCAACACGACCGGCGTACCGACGACACCCGATGCCTCAGGCAACGACCTGCACGGCTTCCTGCGCGGAGCCTCGTCAACCCCAGGCCGGTTCGGTACGGCGGTCGCGCTCGACGGCACCGACGACTACGTCCAGCTGCCGTTCGCCGAGAAGCTCGCGGTCAGCAGCGGCGACTTCACGTGGGCCGGATGGTTCAACTACGGCGCCAGTACGGCAGATCAACCGTTGCTGTGGGCATACAACCAGGGCGACGTCTATTCGCAGCTCTGGCTGCGTGCCGAACCGTCCAAGAACCGTCTGCGCGCCCTTGCGCAGAGCGGCGAAACCGCCGTCACCCTCGCGACGACGAAGGCCTACAACGACCGCGCCTGGCACCACTTCGCGCTTCGGCGCCAAGGGTCGACCTTCACACTCTCCGTTGACGGCAGTACGGTCGCGACCAGCACCGCCGTACTGGGTTCGATCAGCCCGAAGCGACCGTTCCAGATCCACCTGGGTCAGCGCCTGGACGGGGCTCAGAACCTGCGTGGTTCGCTCGACGACGTCCGCCTTTACGGCCGCGCGCTCACCGCCGCCGAGATCACGTCGCTCTACGCCAGCAACGCCACGACCATCCCGGACCTCCGGCTGCGCTACCCGTTCTAACGAGCCGGGCCGGTGGTGTTGCGGACGACGAGCTCGGGGCGGAACAGGAACTCGGTCTTCGGGGTGGCATGACCACGAACTTCTTCGAGCAGGGACTGTACGGCGGCCAGCGCCATCGACTGGACGGGCTGGCGGATGGTCGTCATCGGCGGATCGGTGAACTCCATCATCGGCGCATCGTCGTACCCGACGACCGACAAGTCAGCCGGTACGGCGAGACCGCGTTGCCGGGCAGCGCGGATCACGCCGAGCGCCATCATGTCCGAGCCGCAGACGATGGCGCTGACGCCCGCGTCGAGGAGCGGCTGGGCGGCGGCCTGACCACCTTCGACACCGAACATGCTCAGTGAGACGAACGGATCCAGGTCCTCGTCGGTGACGCCGAGCTGGGCCTTCATCGAGGTGCGGTAGCCAGCTAGCTTGCGCTGGACGACGATGAACCGCTCCGGACCGGACGCGAAGCCGATCCGACGGTGGCCGAGGGCAACCAAATGCGTGACCGCGAGCTCCATCGCCGCGTTGTCGTCCGAGGAGACGAAGGGCGCCTGCACCTCAGGCAGCCAGCCGTTCACGAAGACCACCGGCAGCCGTCGCTCGACCAGCGACTGGTAGCGCTCGTGGTCGGCGCCGGTATCCGCATGGAGCCCCGAGACGAAGATGATCCCCGAGACGCCGCGCTCGAGCAGCATCTCGACGTACTCCTCCTCCGTCGCGCCGGACGGGGACTGCGTGCAGAGCACCGGGGTGAAGCCGCGCTGCGACAGCGCCGACTCGATCACCTGGGCGAACGCCGGGAAGATCGGGTTGATCAGCTCCGGCATCACCAGCCCGATCAGTCCGGCCGAACGGCGCCGCAAGCGGGTCGGTCGCTCGAAGCCCAGTACGTCGAGAGCTGTCAGTACCGACTGTTTCGTGTCCTCCGCGACCCCCGGTTTGCCGTTCAGTACCCGCGAGACCGTCGCCTCACTGACCCCCGCCTTGGCGGCAATATCCGCCAGCCGTGCCCTTGTAGTCACGGCGGCACCCTACCCACCTGTCGTTGACATTGCAGCAAGAAGTTGCAAGAACTTGCAGACTGAGACTGCGCACACGTGTCCACTGGGTGAACGGAATGGACAGGTCACACCCTGCCACCCTTGTCAGGAGGAGCGCGGGAGGCGAGGATAAGCGCACCCCCGCCCGGGGGCCTTTACTCGGATCGTCCGGCACGTTCCTGCCGGTGAAGGGATGTACCCAGACATGGCTACTGTGTCTTTCAAGGCCGCCACCCGGATCTACCCCGGTGGTGACACCCCCGCCGTCGACAAGCTCAACCTCGAGATCGAGGACGGCGAGTTCATGGTCCTCGTCGGCCCGTCCGGATGTGGCAAGTCCACCTCCCTGCGGATGCTGGCCGGCCTCGAAGAGGTCAACGAAGGCTCGATCTACATCGGCGACCGCGACGTCACGCACCGTCCGCCGAAAGAGCGCGACATCGCGATGGTGTTCCAGAACTACGCCCTCTACCCGCACATGTCGGTCGCGGACAACATGGGCTTCGCGCTGAAGATGCAGGGCGTCTCCAAGGAGGACCGCGCCAAGCGCGTCCTGGAGGCCGCCAAGCTGCTCGGCCTGGAGGAGTACCTGGACCGCAAGCCGAAGGCGCTCTCCGGTGGTCAGCGTCAGCGTGTCGCGATGGGCCGCGCGATCGTGCGTAACCCGCAGGTCTTCCTGATGGACGAGCCGCTGTCGAACCTCGACGCCAAGCTCCGGGTCCAGACCCGCACCCAGATCGCCGAGCTGCAGCAGCGCCTCGGCGTCACGACCGTGTACGTGACCCACGACCAGGTCGAGGCCATGACCATGGGCGACCGCGTCGCCGTACTGAAGGACGGCCTGCTCCAGCAGGTCGACACCCCGCTGAACCTGTACGACAACCCGAAGAACCTGTTCGTCGCCGGCTTCATCGGCTCCCCCGCGATGAACCTGCTCAAGGGCGACCTGGTCGACGGCGGCGTCAAGCTCGGCGACTACACGATCCCGGTCGCGCGCGACATCCTGGCCAAGGCCGGTAGCGACAAGACCGTCTCGATCGGTGTCCGTCCGGAGGCCTTCAAGGTCGCCGACGTCGGCCTGCCGGTGAAGGTCGCCGTGATCGAGGAGCTCGGCGCCGACGCGTTCCTCTACGGCACCGCCGAGCACGACGGCAACCACCAGCAGATCGTCGCCAAGATCGGCGCCCGGATGAACGTCGAGAAGGGCTCCCTGATCCACCTCGAAGCCCAGACCGACAAGCTCCACCTCTTCTCCTCCTCCACCGAAGAGCGCCTCACCGCCTGATTTCCCAGGTACAGCAAGGGCCCCGGAGTTTCGGCTCCGGGGCCCTTCGCTTGTTAGTTGACGTCTCGGCGTTGGAAGATGGCGCCGGCTACTACTACTGCCAGCAGGGTGAGGATGCCTAGGTACCAGGCGCCGTGTTCGAAGGTCAGGGTCTTTTCGATGGTCTCGCAGTTGTAGTTGCCGCTGGCATCGGTTGAGCATTTGTTGAGGAAGTACTTGGTGTCGTGGAGGACGAAGGCGTCGAAGTTGCGGACCAGCAGCCAGGGTTGGGCCTGCTGGAGGAAGCTTCCGAAGACGCCTTCGACCAGGACGATGTAGCCCATGACCAGGCCGATCGCGGCCGCTGTGTGGCGTAGGAGGACGCCGACGACTGCGCCTAGGACTGCGCCCATTGCTGTCGTGGTGACGACTCGGGACAGTGAGCCGACGACGTCGCTCCAGTCGGTGCCTGCGGTTGATCCGAGCTGTGCGGTGATGAGGTAGGCGCCCAGTGTCAGGACGCCGGTGATCAGCAACCCGAGCGGGACGAACCAGAGGCCGGCCGCCACGATCTTGCTGGCGTACACCCGCATCCGGCGTGGTTCGAAGGTCAGCCAGTTACCGATCGCTCCTGAGCTGAACTCGGCCGCGACGAAGCTGGCGCCGATCAGGAAGGCGGCGAAGAGCAGGAAGTACGACGCTCCCTGCAGAATGTTCGGGATCAGCTCCGCGAAGACTGCCTGCGGCTTGCCCCACTCCGACGCCTTCGGCTCCGGGTACGAACACATCTCGTCGATGGGCGGCTTCGAACCCGTCATCTGGTCGTATTCCTGACGGCACGAGGCCTCGTTCGCCTCGTGGTTCTGGACCCAGTCCCGGTGGGCCATCTCGAACTGCGTCTGCGACTGCCGCTGCTCGGCCTCCGACAGCGGCCGGGCCTCCCGCCAGGTGACGAACAGCAGGAACGCAGTGATCAGTACGACGCCTGCCACACCGATCATGGTGATCCGGCGCGCTGTCAGCCGGCGTAGTTCCACTCCGGTCAGGCGGATCACGCGAGCCCCTCCCCTGCGGTCAGCTCCAGGAACACCGACTCCAGGTCGGCCCGGATCGGGACCAGTTCGTTCACGTACAGCTGCTGGTCGGCCAGCCGCTTGGTCAGCTCGGCGGGGTGCTCGACCCCGTCCACGAGCAGATAGTTGCCGTCGGCCCGGACCACGAGCCCGGCGGCGGTCAGCACCCGGGTAGCCGCCTCGCGGTCGGCCACACCGATCTTCACGGTGGTCGTCGTACCGCCGCCGATCACTTCGGCAACCGTGCCGGACGCGAGCAACCGGCCGTGGCCGATGATCGACACGGTGTCCGCGACCTGCTCGACCTCGGCCAGGATGTGGCTGCTGACCAGAACGGTCTTGCCCTGGTCGCCGAGCCCGCGCATGGTCTCGCGGATCTCCCGGATACCGGCCGGGTCGAGGCCGTTGGTCGGCTCGTCGAAGATCAGCAGGTCCGGGTCCTTGAGCAGGGTGGCCGCGATCGCGAGGCGCTGCTTCATACCGAGCGAGTAGCCCTTGAAGCGGTCCTTGCCGCGCTCACCCAGTGAGGTCTGCTCGAGCACCTCGGTGACGCGCTGCTTCGGGGCGCCGATGGCCGCGGCAAGCAACTCCAGGTTCTTACGGCCGCTGAAGGCCGGGAAGAATTTCGGTGACTCAACGATCGCACCGACCCGCCCGACCACCTCCGGCAGCCGCGCCGGAACCGGCCGGTCGAAGACCGTCATGGTGCCTGCGTCGGCCCGGATCAGCCCGAGCAGCATCCGGATCGAGGTGGTCTTCCCCGAACCGTTGGGACCGAGGAAGCCATGCACACCCCCGACCGGAACGTCCAGATCGAGCCCCTGCACCGCCACAACTGTCCGGCCGCGCCGGGTCCGGTACGTCTTGCGCAGACCGCGCGTACTGATCGCCAGGTCAGGCATGCCACCCCTCTCACGTCGTTCCCCCGCAGTGAGGGGACGCACATCCTTGCAGAGGAAGACTCCACCGGCGGCTGTTTGGTTGAACTCTGGCCCGAACGGGCTACCTGGTCCAAGATTGAACGGACTTGTGACCTAATACCCCCTCCAGGTATCGCCGTGGACTTGCATTGGATACCTCTAGGGGGTACTTTTTTGCCTGTCGACATACCCCATAGGGGTAGCAAGTGCGAGCAAAGGATCCGCTGATGACCGAAGGCCACCCCGACGGAGTCGGAAATGAACACCGTCACGGCTACACAGCCGAGAAGACCAGCCACCTCAAGCGGCTGCGGCGGATCGAGGGCCAGATTCGCGGTCTGCAGCGGATGGTCGAGGAGGACAAGTACTGCATCGACATCCTGACCCAGGTGTCGGCGGCCACCAAGGCGCTGCAGTCGTTCTCGCTCGAACTGCTCGACGAGCACCTGTCGCACTGCGTGGTCGAGGCCGCGCAGAAGGGCGGCGCGGAGGCGGAGGAGAAGGTCCGCGAGGCCTCCGACGCGATCGCCCGCCTGGTTCGTAGCTGAATTCAAAACTTCCTGAGGAGCAACCTATGACTACCACGACCTACTCCGTCAGCGGCATGACCTGCGGGCACTGCACGTCCGCCGTCACCACGGAGCTCACCAAGCTGGACGGTGTCACCGAGGTGAAGATCGACCTGAACGCCGGTGGCACGTCCGCCGTGCACGTGACCAGCGCCGCCGCACTCGAGGAGACCGCCGTCCGCGCGGCCGTCGACGAAGCGGGTTACGAACTGGCCGCGTCATGAGCCGGGCCGTCGCGCTCCGGCTCGGCGCGTTCGCCGGTGCGCTCGCGCTCGCCTTCGCGGCCGCGTTCGCGATCGGCTCCGCCGTCGACCCGGTCGCGGCGGCCGACCCCGCTCCCCCCACCGACATGGCGGGCATGGGCGGCGAGACTCACGGAGCCGGACACAGCGAGTCGAGTGGGCAACTGCCCGGGCTCGCGGTGTCCGACGCCGGCTACACCTTCGAGCCGGAGTCGACGTTCTTCACCGCGAACAGCAAGACGGCGCTGCGGTTCACGATCAAGGGTCCGGACGGGAAGCCGGTAACCGGCTACACCCCGACCCACGAGAAGGATCTGCACCTGATCGTCGTACGGCGGGATCTGTCCGGATTCCATCATGTGCACCCGACGCGGGATGCCGGTGGCACGTGGTCGATTCCGTTCACGTTCACGGCCGGTGGCACCTGGCGCCTGTACGCCGACTTCCGGCCGGCCGGGCTCGACAAGACCCTGACTTTGGGCACGGACGTGAACGTGTCCGGGCTGTACATCCCGGTCCCGCTGAACGATCCGGCCAGTAGCTACAGCGTGCACGAGTACGACGTGACGCTGGCCGGGACTCCGGTGGCGGGGAAGGAATCCGAGCTCACGTTCCGGGTCAGCAGCGGCGGTAAGCCGGTCACCGATCTGCAGCCGTATCTCGGGGCGTTCGGGCATCTGGTCTCACTGCGCAGCGGCGACCTCGCGTATCTGCACAACCATCCGACGCAGGATGCCAAGGCAGGGATGAAGGGCGGGCCGGAGATCAAGTTCGGCACCACCTTCCCGACCGCGGGGACGTACCGGCTGTTCCTGGATTTCCAGCACGCAGGCGCGGTGCACACGGCCGAGTTCACGGTGCAGGTCGGTGGCGAGGGCAAGGCGATCGTGCCGCCCACCGTGCTGCCATCGTCGGAGCCGTCGACGCCATCGCATGAAGAAACCCCGCACGGTCACTGAGAGGAGAGCAGCAACCATGAGCCAATCCGTTGAACTTGTCATCGGTGGGATGACCTGCGCCTCCTGTGCGATGCGGGTCGAGAAGAAACTGAACCGGATGGACGGCGTCACCGCGACCGTCAACTACGCCACCGAGAAGGCCAAAGTCACGTACGCCGACGGTGTCACGACCGACGATCTGGTCGCGACCGTCGAGAAGACCGGGTACACCGCTGCCCTTCCTGCTCCGGTCGTTGCCGCCAGCAACGAGGTCGACGAGCTCCGGCCGTTGCGCGAGCGACTGATCGCGAGCGCCATCCTCGCCGTACCGGTGATTGCCTTCGGCATGATTCCGGCGCTGCAGTTCGACTTCTGGCAGTGGGCCTCGCTGACGCTGGCGTTCCCTGTGGTGACGTGGGCGGCCTGGCCGTTCCACAAGGCCGCCTGGACCAACCTGCGGCACGGCGCGGCGACGATGGACACGCTGATCTCGGTCGGCGTGCTGAGCGCCTTCGGCTGGTCGCTCTATGCACTGTTCCTCGGCTCGGCCGGTGAGCCTGGGATGACGATGCCGTTCACGCTGATCCCGTCACGCGGTGGCGGCGCCGAGGAGATCTACCTCGAGGTCGCGGCCGGCGTGACCACCTTCATCCTGGCCGGCCGGTACTTCGAGGCCCGGGCCAAGCGACGGTCGGGTGCTGCCCTGCGCGCGCTGCTGGAGCTCGGCGCGAAGGAGGTCGCCGTACTGCGGGACGGCGTGGAGACGCGGATCCCGGCCGAGCAGCTGATGGTCGGCGACCAGTTCGTCGTCCGGCCGGGCGAGAAGATCGCGACCGACGGGGTTGTGGTCACTGGGAGCAGCGCGGTCGACGCGTCGATGCTGACCGGTGAATCGGTGCCGGTCGAGGTCGGTTCGGGTGATGCCGTCGTGGGTGCGACCGTGAATGCGGGCGGTCGGCTCGTGGTCCGGGCGACTCGGGTCGGTGGCGATACTCAGCTCGCGCAGATGGCGCGGCTCGTCGAGGACGCGCAGAACGGGAAGGCCGCCGTACAACGCCTTGCTGATCAGGTGTCCGGAGTGTTCGTGCCGGTGGTGATCGGATTGGCCTTGGCCACGCTGGGCTTCTGGCTGGGGAACGGTTCGCCGGTCGAGGTCGCGTTCACCGCGGCGGTCGCCGTACTGATCATTGCTTGCCCTTGTGCACTTGGGCTTGCCACGCCGACCGCGCTCCTGGTCGGCACTGGGCGGGGCGCGCAGCTCGGCATCCTGATCAAGGGTCCCGAGGTGCTCGAATCCACCCGTCGCGTCGACACCGTCATCCTCGACAAGACCGGCACGGTGACCACGGGGCGGATGGAACTGGTCGACGTACTGCTGGCGCCTGATCAGGACCGCGCTGAGGTACTGCGCCTGGCCGGAGCGCTGGAGCACTCCAGCGAACACCCGATCGCGCAGGCCGTCGCCCGGGCCGCGATGGCAGCCGGCAAGCTGCCCGAGGTCGAGGACTTCGGCAACGTCGAAGGCCTCGGAGTCCAAGGCATCGTCGACGGCCACGCAGTCCTGGTCGGCCGCACCCAACTCCTGGAGGAGTGGAGTCAACACCTCCCGGAAGAGCTGACCCAAGCCAAGGAAGACGCCGAAGCCGAAGGCAGCACCGCGGTAGCCGTTGGTTGGGACGGTCAGGCGCGCGCCGTGCTGGTCGTCGCCGACACGGTGAAGCCGACGTCGGCACAGGCCATCAAGGATCTGAAGGCACTCGGTCTGCGTCCGGTCCTGCTCACCGGCGACAACGAAGCCGTTGCGCAGAAGGTCGCCCGCGAAGTAGGCATCGACGACGTCATCGCCGAGGTCCTGCCGGCCGGCAAGGTGGACGCGGTGAAGAAGCTGCAAGGCGAGGGCCGCGTCGTCGCCATGGTAGGCGACGGCGTGAACGACGCCGCCGCCCTGGCCCAGGCCGACCTAGGCCTCAGCATGGGCACCGGCACCGACGTAGCCATCGAAGCCAGCGACCTCACCCTCGTCCGCGGCGACCTCCGCGCCGCCGCCGACGCCATCAGGCTGTCCCGAAGCACCCTCCGCACCATCCGAGGCAACCTCTTCTGGGCCTTCGCCTACAACGTAGCCGCCATCCCCCTGGCCGCCGCCGGCCTCCTCAACCCCATGCTCGCCGGCGCCGCCATGGCCCTCAGCTCAGTCTTCGTAGTAACCAACAGCCTCCGCTTGCGAAGGTTCCGAGCCCTTACCTGATCCCCATTTGGTGGGTGCACCCATCCAATGGGAGCACCCCAAGGCCGGTTGGTTGAGGCGGCTCGGGTGGTGTCAGATGCGGCGTGCAGAGGGCATACGGCAGCGTTGGGGAGTCCTACCCCACCGAATCGGGTGGTAGGACTCCCCAGCCTTCTGTAACACGGCGGGTTCGGACCGGTTTGGGGAGGTGTGTTCCTCGCCTGCTGTGGCTGCTGGCCGGAAAATGAGGGGACCTCTGCTCATGTTGCTGGTTGTCCCCTCAAAAATTGGCCGGAGAAGGGTCAACGTGAACCGATAACCCCTGAATTTTCCTGGAGGGGCTGCCGGGTGGCGGGGCGCAACGACGAGTCGTGGGTGTAGGTCTGGACCGCGGTCGGCTCCGGCGGTGTCAACCGAGCCCGGCGCGGTTAGCCAACAGCCGTGATTAACGTCCGAAAGCGCGGAGACCCGCCCTCCGGTCTTTCGGACGTTAGCCAAGAGCCGGGGTTAACGTCCGAACGATCGGAGACCCGCCCTCCGATCGTTCGGACGTTGTGACGGCGGGCACCGCGGTCGCCAGCCTTAACCGACCGGCCTTGGGGTGCACCCACCAAATGCGGCTAGCGGAGCCAGGCGGTGGTGTCTGGGGGGAGTTGGCCGTTGTCCAGGGGGGTGCTGGTTAGGAGGAGGTCCTGGTACGGCGGGAGGTCGATCGGCTCGGGGGTGAGGTTGGTGACGCTGGTTAAGGACTCGCGTTGGAAGGACAGGACGCCGGGGTCGGACTCCAGCCAGGTCAGGGATCCGTCGCCCAGGTGGTCGCGGCGGATGGTTAGGGCGTTTCGGTAGAGGGCGAGCATGGAATTCTGGTCGGCTTGCTGGGATTCGACGGTGAGGTTTTTCCAGTCGGGGGGTTGGGGGAGCCAGGGGGTTCCGGTGCCGAAGCCGAAGGGGGGTTCTTGGGCGGACCACGGG
>NZ_SMKA01000130.1 GCF_004348455.1 Kribbella albertanoniae | reverse complement strand
CCCCGAAACCAGCCACCCCACCCTGTGGACAACCCGGACAGAGAACTCCCCGTGACCGCGCCGGGTCACGGGGAGCGTCGTACTCAGTTGGTGGTCTTGGCGGGGCGCATGACGAAGTAGGCGATGAGGACTGAGACGGCGAGGATGGCGGCGGCTACGGCGAAGGCGAAGTGGTAGCCGTTGGTGAGGGCTTGGAGGGGGTTGCTGCTGCCGGTGGTGTTGGTGGCGGCGAGGGTGGCTAGGACGGCGAGGCCGAGGGCGGCGCCTACCTCGCCCATGGTGCCGATGAGGCCGGAGGCGAGGCCGGCGTCCTCGGGCTGTACGTCGGCCATCGACAGGCCCATCAGGGCGGGGAAGGCGATACCGCCGCCGAGGCCTAGCAGGGCGAGTACCGGCAGGACGTGTACGACGTAGTTGCCGTCGACCGGGGCTTGGGTGAAGAGGACCAGGCCGAGGGTGACGAGCAGCAGTCCGGCGATCAGGGGGCGGCGGGGGCCGAAGCGGGTGACCAGCTTCTCGGAGTAGCGGACCGAGAGCAGGCCCATCACCACGGTGGTCGGAAGGAACGCCAGTCCGATCTCCAGAGCGTCGTACCCGAGCACTCGCTGCAGGTAGAGCGAGCCGAGGAAGAAGATGCCGAACATCCCGGAGGCGGACAGTGCCTGCACCAGGTTCGCGCCGGAGAGGTTGCGGGAGCGGAAGATGCGCAGCGGCACCAGCGGGTTGGCTGCGGTCGCCTCGCGGACCACGAAGCAGATCAGCAGGGTGAGCGTCAGCAGACCCAGTGCGACGGTCCGACCTGCCGTCCAGCCCAGCTCCGCGGCCGGCTTCACGATGGTGAACACACCGAGCATCAAAGCCGCAGTGATCAGGACAGCGCCCGGTACGTCGGTTCCGCGCCCCATGCCGAGGCCCTTGTCCTTCTCGATCAGCTTCAGGGCCAGGGCGACGGTCAGGATGCCGATCGGCAGGTTCACGAAGAAGATCCAGTGCCAGCTGATCGCCTGGGTCAGAACGCCACCCGCGAGCAGACCGATCGAGCCACCGGCCGAGGCGACGAAGGCGTACATCCCGATCGCCTTGGCCTGCTCCCGCGGCTCGGGGAACAGTGTGACGATCATGCCGAGGATCACCGCGGAGGTGAGCGCGCCACCGATGCCCTGGACGAACCGTGCGATCACCAGCACCTCCTGCGAGGACGCCAGCCCGCACCACACCGAGGCGACGGTGAAAACGACCAGTCCGGCGATGAAGATGTTGCGGCGCCCGAGCAGGTCGCCCAGCCGCCCGGCGAGGAGTAGCAGTCCGCCGAACGCGATCAGGTAGGCGTTCACTACCCACGCCAGTGAGGAGCTGGTGAAGCCGAGGTCGTCCTGGATGGCCGGCAGGGCCACGTTCACCACGGTGACGTCGAGCACGATCATCAACATGCCCGCGCACAGTGTGTAGAGAGCGAGCCAGCGCGAGCGGCCGCCCTGCGTGGCCGGCGTGGTCGCCAGGGTGTCGGTCGTCGCGTACATCTGAGTCTCCTTGAGTTCTTCGAGAGGGCCTTTACACCCTTACGTCGAACCGGAGGGGCTCAGATTGACACGTCGCCCGAATCTTTTTCTTCAGACTCCGTACGGCGTTGTCCGCCGCCCAGCCAATAGGCGATGAGTGCCGGGACCAGTCCGGACCCGATCACGAGCAGTGTCGGCACCTGTGACGCCAGCGCGAACCAGGTGAGCAGGCCGATCACACCACCCGCCACCGGCAGCGACCGCCGGAGCAGGAACAGGTTGGCCTGCCGGAACACGGTCTTCATGGTCGCGTCGGTCCCCGCGTCGCGCAGTACCGCCAGTCCGCTCAGATAGAGCCCGACGATCATCCCGGTCAGCGGGATCAAGACCGCGAGCGCGAAAATCCGCACCGGGCCGCTGGAATTCGCCCAGAACGCCAGACCGAAGGCGAGCATCACGCCGCCGACGTACAGGCCGAATCCGGACATCCAGAACCGCTTGAACGCCCAGCGGAACTCGCTGAAGTACAGCCGCATCAGCCCGGTCCGCTCCTGGCTGATCGCCTCCGGGAGCACCCGCTGCAGCGCGAACGCCGCCGGGAACAGGGTGATGATTCCGGCGCTCAGCACCAGGAAGGTCAGCTGCAGCAGGAGCAGATCGCCGACCACTGTCAGTTTCGCCAACACTGCGTTGGTCCGGCCGCCGGCCTGGTCCACTGGTTCGCCTCCTCGTTTCAACGCGCATTCCGGATGTGCCAACTTTTGATCGTATGATCACAAACAATCATCCGAGATCACAGGGGGCCGCATGCTTGCACAGGAGCGCCATGAGCTGATCCTGCGGAGCCTGCGCCGGCACGGCCGGCTCCGCGTAGGTGAGCTGGTCGCCGAGCTGGGCGTTTCCGCGATCACAGTACGCCGGGATCTCGCCGAGCTCGACGGTGCCGGGCTGCTCCGCCGGGTGCACGGTGGCGCGATCGGCACCAGCCCGGCCGACCAGGGCTCGTCCGGCGACCGGCTGACGATCGGCATCGTGGTCCCGAGCGCGTCGACGTACTACACCGACGTGATCCGCGGTGCCGAGGCAACCGCGGCCCGGTACGGCGCTCGCCTGGTCCTCGGCGTGTCCGGTTACGACGCCGACGTCGAGCTCGAGCGGATCGACAAGGTGCTCG
Organism: Kribbella albertanoniae; assembly: GCF_004348455.1. Lineage (GTDB taxonomy): Bacteria > Actinomycetota > Actinomycetes > Propionibacteriales > Kribbellaceae > Kribbella > Kribbella albertanoniae. The sequence continues at coordinate 21,131 of NZ_SMKA01000130.1, read as the reverse complement.
GGATCGGCGTCGCCGGCCTGCTGCTCAGCACCGCGTACGGCGACGCCGACGCGCACCGGATCGGCAGCCGCCTGGACGAGATCGACGTACCGCTGGTCCTGATGGAGCGCGCCTTCGGGTTCCCGGAGGTCGGTCGCGAGTACGACCACGTCCGCACCGATCACGCGTACGGCGCCATGCTCGCGCTGCGCCATTTCGTCCAGCTCGGCCACCGCCGGATCGCGGTCAGCCTGCAGCCGACAGTGACGGCGTACTGGCTGCGGCGCGGGCTCGAACAGGCGGTCGACACGCTGGGTGTCGACATCTACGTGTCGGAGCGCGAGCTCCCGCAGACCGGCGACGACCCCTACTCCCTGGCCCAGCTCGACGCCTTCCTGATCGAATGCGAAGCCTTCGGCTCCCGCGCCGCCCTGATCCACTCCGACGAACACGCCGCCCGCCTGGTCGAGCGCGCGATGGAACGCGGCCTCCGCGTCCCCGAGGACCTGGCGATCGTCGTCTACAACGACGTCACCGCGGCACTGGCCGTCGTCCCCCTGACCGCCGTCTGCCCACCCAAGTTCGCCCTCGGCGAGACCGCCTGCGACCTGCTGCTCCGCAAACTCCAGTCCAGCCAGGGCCCGGTGCAGCATTTGTCACTGCTCCCGACGCTCAATGTCCGCGCCTCGTGCGGAGCGCAAACGGTAGATTCAGCTCATGGACTACGAGCAGTTCAGGGTTGAGCACGACAAGGTGTGGGCGCTCCTCGGCGAGGCGACCCTGCCGCAGAGCCTGCCGAACGATATCGCTCGCCTGAAGGAGATGGCCGCCGCGATCAACGATCCGGCCGACCGGCGTGACGCCGACAACATGGTCGCGATGATCGAGTCGATCGTGGACGAGAGTCTCAGCGCGAAGGACGAAGAACCCTGGTCGGACGCCATGAACGAGGCCATCCGCGTCCACCTCGAGGCCAGCGACGACAGTGGCACGCCGGCTGAGCGCATCGCCCGTGCGCGCGCCGGGATCCAGGCCATCGGCCGGATCGCCGACAGAGCACCCGAGCACGAGCGGAACGCCATCATAGAGATGAACGGATCGCTGCTGATGCTGGCTGAGGCGCTGGAGCCCGACGCCGAGTGAAGGTCACGACCTACCGGGAGCTGATGGCGGAGCAGGCCCGGGCCGCCGTCAGAGTCTCCGGTGCCCACCACTCGTCGTGGAACGGCAAGGTCGGCGCTACCGATCCCAACGAGAAGATCCGTGGTTCGGTCGGCTGGGACCACACCATCAACTACTCCGACGAGTTGGTGACGGTCCCGCTCAAGGACATGTTCGAGAACTCCCGGGTCTACAACCAGGATCCGGCGACACTTCGGTCCTACCGTGAGGCAGTCAAAACCGTCCATCACGAGAACACCCACGCACTCGCGGCGGAGGGTACCGAGCACGTCGACGGCCAAGCGGCGTACCAGAACTCCGCGGAGCGGGCGCTCGAAGAAGGCATCACCGAGGTCCACAGTTACGACAACCTCAACGAGTACATCGACGAGCTCGGGCTCGAGGAGATCGCTCCCGGCATCAAGTCGGCCGAGGCGCAGCCGTCGTACGACCACTACACGCCCGCCGCGCGCCGCTTCACCGAAGGTATCGGGCGGAACGCCGGGGTCGAGCCGTCCGAGGTCGTGCGTCGGCTCGCTGTGGTCAACCCGGCGGAGAAGTTCCGTACCGCAGCCGAGGTGCTCTACGAGAACTCCGACCTGCCCGGCAAGATCCCGGAACAGGAACGGGAGGCGGCGATCGGGCGGATCGAGGCGGCGATGAAGCCGTCGTTCTCCGATCTGGAGAACCTGAAGACGGAGCCCGACAAGGAGAAGATGCGGCGTCAGTCCGCGATTGCGGGGGCCCGAGGTGCCCAGGCTGGCGTCGACGAGGTCAAAGCCCTCAGTCGTGAGTGGAGCCAGCCGGCGCCGGAGACGCGCGTGGAGCGCGGGGTTGCGACTGAGCAGGATCGATCGAACGGTCAAGCGCCGCAGGAATCCGCGCCCCAGCAGACCGCCGACGGCGCGCAGCCGCAGGAACTGCCGCCGGACCTGGCGGCCGCCGTACATGCCAGTCGTTCTGGCTCGGAACCGCTCAGTTCGGCGAGTCGGTTGAGTGAGGATCAGATGGGTTCGCGGCGGTCGGGGACCGACTCGTCCCCGGAACGCAGCCCGGAGATCCAGCGCTGACGTCGGTTCGCTCGAGCGGAACTGTGATCGCTCTGGTTCCGGAACTGATCGATAGTGATCATTCGAAGCCTGAACTCTTGACGAGGAAAGCCCTTTCCCATACTTTCGCTGCACTTGATGCGAAGGAGTTCCCCTGTGAGACGTTCTGTGGGACTGACAGTGCTGGCCACGGCCCTTGCCGTCGTGGTCAGCAGTTGTGGCAGCGGGGTGATCGACAAGAGCACGGACGGTGTTCCGCCGGCCGAGGCCACTGGGACGCTGCGGGTGCTGCTCCCGTCGTTCCCGCCCAGCAACGAGGGGCGGCAACAGTTCCAGAAGGTCATCGACGACTTCCACAAGGCCTATCCGAAGATGAAGGTCGAGCCGGACTTCGCGACGTACAACAATCTCAACGAGAAGATGTCGACCTCGATCGCGGCGGGCTACCCGTACGACGTGATGGTCACCGGCGTCGGCTGGATCCAGCCGTTCGCCTCCAAGCGCATCTTCGCCGACCTCGGCGACTTCGGTCTGACCCCGGACGTGATCCGGGAGAAGAGCCTGGCCGCACTGATCCCGGCGGTCACCTACGACGGCCGGATGTACGGCTACCCGTTGCTCGCGGACACTCGTGCGGTCGCGCTGCGCAAGAGCGCGTTCATCGAGGCCGGGCTGGATCCGGAGAAGCCGCCGACGTCGCTGGCCGACATCAAGATCGCGGCCGAGAAGCTGACCAAGCGGGACAGCAAGGGCAACATCACCCGGAGCGGCTTCGACCTCGCGTCGTCCAGTGGGTTCCGGCAGTCGTTCACGACCTTCCTGGCCTCCACCGGTACGCCGCTCTACGTCGGAGGCGAGCCGAACTTCGACAATCAGGCCGGGCTCGACACCCTGCTCTGGATCAAGTCGATGATCAACAATGTTCAGCCGTACGGACAGGTGAACGCCGCCCAGCAGCCGCTGGTCTACTCCGGTGAGGCCGCGATGGGCATCGTCGGCGGTGCGGTCGACTGCAGCACCGGCGGTAAGGGCATCGGCCAGAAGAACTGCGACGACCTGAAGTTCTTCCGCTTCAACAGCGGTAAGGAGATCGAGTACATGGGTGGCGACCTGGCCTCGATCGGTTCCCGCAGCCGGCACAAGCAGGCGGCCTGGTCGTTCATCCAGTCGCTGACCAAGCCGGACACCCTGGACGCGATGGCCAAGCTGAACCGGAAGCTCCCGGCGTACAAGGACGCGGCCAACTCGCCGCAGGCGAAGTCCAACCCGCTGAGCAAGTTCGTCGCCGAGGGTCTGGACAAGGCCGCGAACGAGAACGAGGTCCCGCCGAACTGGCTCGAGATGCGGGGCAACTTCGACATCCAGCTCACCCAGGCGGTCCTCGGACAGAAGGATCCCGCGAAGGTGCTGCACAACCTGGCAGGACAAAGCCGATGAGCACAACTCTCGAGCGCCCGGCGCTCGCCACCTCGCGCAAGGGTGAGGTCGCCAAGGACAAGGGCACGCTGACCCGCAGCCAGGTCCGGACCGGCTGGACCCTGCTGGCGCCGGCGCTGTTGCATTCCGGCATCTTCATCGTCATCCCGGTGATCGCCGTACTGGCGCTGAGCCTGACCGACTACAGCTTCGGCGACACCTGGTCGTGGGTCGGCTTCGGCAACTACACCGAGCTGTTCCGCGACGTCGACTTCCTGGCCTCGCTGTGGCACACCGTGCTGTACGCGCTGGTCGTGATCCCGATCTCGATGGCGATCTCGCTCGCGGTCGCGATCGGGCTGAACCAGAAGATCCGCGGGATCGGCTTCTTCCGGACCGCGTTCTACATCCCGACCGTCACCGCGACGGTCGCGGTGGCGACGATCTGGCTGTGGATCTACAACCCGGGCTCCGGTCTGGCGAACGGATTCCTCAGCCTCTTCGGCTTCGCGCCGAACCGCTGGCTGGCCGACCCCGGTACGGCGCTGGGCTCGCTGATGGTGGTCGGTATCTGGCAGGGCCTCGGCACCAAGATCATCATCTACCTGGCCGCGTTGCAGGGCGTTTCCCGTGACCTGCTGGAGTCCGCCGACATCGACGGCGCTTCGCGGTGGCAGAAGTTCCGCAACGTGACGCTGCCGGCGCTCGGCCCGGTGCAGTTCTTCGTGCTGATCACGTCGATCGTCGGCACCTTCCAGGTCTTCGACCTGGTCTACGTGATGACGCGCGGTGGGCCCGGCAGTGAGACCCGCGTGCTGGTGCTGGACATCTACCAGAACGCGTTCCAGGACCTGAAACTCGGCTATGCGTCCGCCGAGACCGTGATCATGATGATCGTGATCGCCGTCTTCATCGGTGTCGGGCGCCTGCTCCAGAGGGCGGATACCAATGACTAGCGCCACGTTGCCGGCGGTCGTGCCGGCCTCGACGAAGCCGTCGGCGGTCCGGCCGGGCCGGATCCTGCTGTACGTCGTACTGATCATCGGTGCGCTGCTGATGGTCACGCCGTTCCTGTGGATGGTGCTGACGGCATTCAAGAGTGAGCTCGAGATCCTCAAGTTCTCGTGGCTGCCTGGTGAGCTGCGGTGGAGCAACTTCACCGAGGCGATGCAGTCCGCGCCGTTCCTGCGCTACTTCCGCAACAGCGCGCTGATCGCCATCGGCGAGACGGCGTTCACGTTGGTGGTCTGTACGACGGCCGGGTACGCGCTGGCGAAGCTGCCGCTCAAGGGCGGCAAGTTCATGCTCGGCTACTTCATCGTGCTGCTGCTGGTGCCGTTCCAGATCATCCTGGTACCGCTGTTCATGATCGTGAAGTCGATCCCGCTGTTCGGCGGCAACAACATCCTCGGCCAGGGCGGCATCGGCTGGCTGAACTCCTGGTGGGGACTCATCATCCCGCTCGGCGCCGCGCCGTTCTTCACCTTCCTGGCCCGGCAGTTCTTCGTCTCGCTACCGGACGAGCTCGCCCAGGCGGCCCGCGTCGACGGCCTCGGTGAGTTCGGCATCTTCTGGCGGATCATGACGCCGCTGATCAAGCCGGCCCTGATCACCATCGCGGTGTTCCAGATCGAGGCCGCCTGGAACGGCTTCCTCTGGCCGCTGATGATCACCACCTCGGACGAGATGCGCCCACTCCAGCTGGGGCTGGCGATCTTCTCCCAGAACCCGGCCGAGATCCAGTGGCCCTATTTGATGGCCGGTACGGCGCTCGCGACCCTGCCGATGATCGTGCTTTTCGTGTTCGCCCAGAAGCGCTTCATCGAAGGCATGGCGAACGTCGGCATCAAGGGCTGACGGGGCCCGTACAACTCAAACAGGTGCTCACCCCGCCCCGGGTGAGCACCTGTGAGTTCCCCCCACAATCCGGCGATCCGAAGAAGCACCGGAGCGTTCCGCTGGCCCCCCACCGGCACGCTCACCTGTTTATCGTCACAGTCCGCCGTCCGTTACACCTCCGTACGGTTTTTTCGCCATTTCCCCGAACGATTTCTTCTCCGTCAGCCGATCTTCCAGAAATCGTCACGTCACGCACAGTCACGATGACACTGAGTAGTAAAAATGGCCGGAGTGGTCCCAAGGCCGGTGAGGGCTCTCGATACGAGCTGGTACGACGTTGTGCACGGTTCAACCATGCGCGTGGCCCGGATGTGGTTGAGGGGTGCTCAAGGTGAGCTGGCCGGGCGACGTTGAGCACGGTTCAACCGTTTCGCGGGGTGGCGGATGGTTGATGGATGCTCAAGGTGACTGCCGCTCCAGGATCTCGGGAGCGTATTTCGTTCGCGACGTGTTTGATGCGCTGACAGACTCGCGGGATGGATGAGGCGGTGCGGGGTAACCGGGCGGTTTGGGAGCGGGCTTCGGAGAAGCATGTTCGGGAGTACGACGAGCTGCTGGAAGAGGCGCGGGGTGGGCGGGAGCTGTTTCCGCGGGAGCTTGAGTTGTTGGGACCGGTGCTTTCCGGCGGTCCGACTGTCGTGCACTTTCAGAGTGGGCATGGGGTGGACGATCCTGCGCTTGTGCGTGCGGGGGCGCGGGCTGTGGTCGGGATCGACTACAGCGTGGTCGCAGCGGGAGCGGCGCAGCGGCGGGCGGCGGAGGTCGGCGTACCGTGCCATTACCTTGCTGCTGAGGTCCCCGGCGTACCGGTGCGTGATGGATGTGCGGACCTCGTTTACACCGGCAAGGGTGCGGTGATTTGGATGCGCGATCTCGATGCTTGGGCTCGGGATGCGGCGCGGGTGCTGCGGCCTGGCGGCAGCCTCTTCGTGTATGACGCGCATCCGGCGGTGCCACTGTGGTCCTGGGACGAGGATGAGCCGCGGATTCGTTCGGACCGCAGCTACTTCGCGGAGTCCCATGTCAACGACACGTTCCCCGGCAATGGCGCGCGCGAATGGCAGTGGACGCTCGGCCAGATCGTCACCGCGATCACGCGGGCCGGGCTGCGGCTCGACGTACTGGAGGAGTACGCCGAGCCGTTCTGGCGGCCGGGCGACGGGCACACAGCTGCTGCCTGGTCCGGTCGCCTTCCGAACGCCTACGCCCTACTGGCTCACAAGTAGGACAGTAGAGACGCCTCCTCACGGTCCAGGTGGGCCGTGAGGAGAGCGACGATGCGGTCGATCTCGGGGAGCAGGTCGGGCTGCGGTGTGGTGAGGAGCTTCTCCAACTCCTCCAGGTGTACGGCGAGTTGGTCGTGCTCTGCCTGCAGTACGGCGATCTCGTCCGCCAGCTCGGGGTGCTGCTGAAGCAGTCCCGGGAAGATGCCGCCGGATTCGCCGGTGTGGTGATGATGCAGGCCCTGGCACAGTGTGAGGCAGTTGACGCGCAGCTGCGCACCGACCCCCGCCGTGCCGGACGTTGCAACCTCCTCGCGGATCAACGCGAGCTCCTGCCGGAACGCGGTATGGATCCGGACCAGCAGATCCGCGAACGAACCGCTTCCACGCGGCGGCCCGATCTGCTTCTGGGTAAGGGCGATCACGGGAATCGTTCGCGCCGTACCGGCCTGGTACTCACCCCAGCCCTTGTCCGCCTCGACGAGCCGGGCGAACACGTCATCCCGCTCGGTCCCGGTGAGCGGCACGGCGTCTGCCTGGTAGGTGAACAGGCCCGTCTCGACGGTGACCTCGGGGTTGGCGAGCAGGTTGAGATACCAGTCCGGGTGCTTGTCGTCGCCGCCGGCCGAGCCGACGACCAGGACGCGATCGCCGTCCGGGTAATACCCGATGACGGCGGTGTGCTCGCGCCCGGACCGGCGTCCAGTCGTTGTCAGTAGCAACATTCTTCCGTCGGCGAACGGCCCGCTCAGCTTGCCGTTGTTCGCGCGGAACTCAGTAATCAGTGCATCGGTAAAAGGGTTCGGCATTCTCTTCTCTCGGTTGGGGATACTGCGCTGGTGCGATGAGAGAGAAGACATGGGCGGCCCGCGGGCGGCCCCTCCGGCGCTCAGAGAGCGACCGGGAACCCAACTCGTGCATGGCGTTTAGCCGACCCGGTAGTCACGTCGTACACCTTAGACGGACCGCCGGCCCATCACAATCGCTTTCACGCTGACGCAACCACGCCTGGGCACGCCGGCGGGGAGCAATTGTGATGGCGTGCAGGTCCGCCTAGTCGCGCCCCATCCAGGTGGCCACGCAGACTTCGTTGCCCTCGGCATCTTCCAGCACCCACCACTTCGGCGCATGCTCGTCCGAGACCAGGCGCCCACCCGCAGCCAGGGCTGCCGCCACCCGAGACTCAGCCTGGTCGTGGCCTACCGCCACATCCACGTGAATCCGATTGCGCCCAACCCGCGCGACATCCATCGGTTGGAACCCCACCGCGGGCCCGCGGCGCAACGGGTCGAACAAGTAGTCGTCCCCGATCTGCCCGTACCCCAGCACTGCGCGCCAGAACGGCAGTACATCGGCACCCACCAGCGCATCCACGCTCACATTGACGACCTGCACCACAGTCGGGTCGGCCCGCAGCCCAAGCTCCGCCGCCACCCCGGAGATCCGCCGAGCCAACCCCACATCCCGCCGGCCCAACGAAACCGTCACCCCCGCGGCCCGTAGGTCAACCGCGAGGTACTCCGCCGCTTCCCCGACAACCGGCTCGAGCGCGCCCACGAACGCCGTACCCTCCGCCAGCGACCCGGTCCGGAAGTGCGCCGAAACCAAGTGATAGACCGACCGCCAGTCCTCAACCCCTTCGGCCGAATGGAACTCCCCAGCCGTTACCCGATCGCCCATACCGGTGAACCTAACAGCGATGTCACACGGCTGGGCTCCCGCGGGTCTATACGTTGATCAAGGAAAGGACATCCGAATGAAGACCCTCCTCGTCACCGGTGGTACCGGGCGGCTCGGGCGGCCGACAGTCGACCGACTTCGTGCTGCTGGTCACTCGGTCCGCGTGCTGAGTCGCCGTACCGGCCCCGGGGTGATGACCGGCGACCTGACCAGCGGCGACGGCGTTGCGGCTGCCATCGACGGCGTCGATCTGGTGGTCCACCTGGCTACCGGTCAAGGGCGCCGAGATGTACAGCAGACGCGCAACCTGCTCACCTTCACCCCGAGGACGACGCACGTGATCTACATGTCGATTGTCGGCATCGACCAGATCCCGCTCGCGTACTACCGCTACAAACTCGAGGCCGAGCATCTGGTCGAAGCTCACCCGGCGCACACGATCCTGCGTGCCACTCAGTTCCACGACCTCTTGGATCAGGTCTTCGCTCTGAAACTCCCGGCCTTGTTTGCCCCGGCAATCCCGCTGCAGCCGATAGCCACCGAAGACGTCGCCGCCCGCCTCACCGAACTGGTCGCCGACCCCACTCCCGGCCGAGCCCCCGACATCGGCGGCCCCGAATCCCACGCCGTACCGGACCTCGCCCGCCTCTGGAAGTCCGCTCGAAGCTCCCGCCGGCCGGTCGTCCCGGTCCGCGTCCCCGGCAAGATCTTCCACGCCTTCGCCGCCGGCGCCGCCCAGGTCCCAGGCCCGCCGTACGGGACGATCACCTTCGCCGACTACCTCGCCGGCAAGAGCTGATCGGCCACTTGCAGTGAATCGACCACGTCGCTGATGAAGAGCCAGTCCTCGATCAGCGGGTTCTCCAGTGGGAACGAGCGGAGGATCTCGGTCGCTGCCGCAACGATGGCCGGTTTGGGATCCCCCGCGGCCAAGCGATCGGCGACCGATTCGTGCGCGGTGCGGAGCAGGTCGCCGTACCAGGCGAGGTGTTGTGACGTGGTCTGCGGCCCATGCCCGGGGAAGACCAACGTCGACGTGGTGCAGAGAGTGAGGGCGTGCTCGACCGCGGCGAGTACGCCGAGCGTGGAGGCGCCGGCCGCGGTGTCCACGAACGGATAGGTCGGGACGCCTTCCATGTTGACGAAGATGTCGCCGGTGTGGATCACGTCGGCCTCGGCGAAGTGGACGACCGAGTCGGTGTCGGTATGGGCGACGAACGATCGTAGGCCCACTGACTCTCCGTTCAGGTCGAGCGTCAGCGCATCGCCGTACGTGAGAGTCGGCAGCGCGACCGCCGGATAGGCCTCCTGCTCAACCCCCATGTGCCCGGCGCGATGCGGTGCCGCCATCCGGTGCCTCGTCTGCGGTACGCCGACAACCGCGGCCCCGCCGCCGGCAAAGAGGGCCGCGCCACCCGCATGGTCATAGTGGAAATGCGTCGGTACGGCGTATCGGTAAGGCGCCGTTGTGAAGCTCCGGATCGCCTTGTCCACCAGTGATTGCATGGCATCGGAGTAGCAGTCCACCACCAGTACGCCGTCTGGTCCGTGCGAGACCAGCATGTTGCCACTGGGATGCTCGAGCGCGGTCAGCCGGTCCGACAGCCGCCGAATCCCGATCGGCGCGGTGACCAGCATCGCGTTCACCTCGGCCCGGCTGGGCACTTTGTGCGCGATCTCGTACGCCGTCATCGTGGTGCCTGCCCTGCGAACGGAACCGTGTCCTGGTACTCCCGCCACGCCACGATCAGCCCCGCGGCATCGAAGTCGAACGCCGCGGCGACCTGAGCCTCGAACACCAGCGAGCCGTCGTTCTTCACCAGCCGCTCGTACCGCTCGGACAGCACGGTCTGGCCTGCCCGGGCGACGTGCTGAACCTCGATCTCGAACCCACGAATCCCCGGCCCGAGCATCGCTCCCAGCGCTGCGACTCCCTGCTCCCGCCCGAGTGTCCGGGAGAGCCCGATGTTGTGCCAATCGATGCCTTCGGCAACCTGCTCCTGAAACGCCGCCAGCAGCGCCGCGCCGTCGGTGAACGACTCCAGGAACTGCCGGGTGAGCTTCTCCAGATCGTGCATCAGATCTCCTTCGCCAGTTGGGTGAGGCGAGTATGGGCGGCTTGCCCCACCCGGTCGAGATCGCCGCGTTCCGCCCCGGAAATCAGTCCCTGACCAGGCAATTCACGGTCGCGCGGCCGAGTTCCGCCGTACCTGCGCCGGCTCTAGGATGAGCAAATGCAGAGCCACGTCGACGCGCGCTTCCTCCGCGACATCGTCGAGCTGTGGGCCCTCGAGGAGGGCGCTGCCGCACGCCTCCCGGGCGAAGAGACCCTGATGCAACTCTTCGGCACCAACCGCAGCACGGTTCGCGAGGCCCTCGCTCTGCTCGCCCAATCCGGCCGGGTGGATCGTCGCCGAGGTGTCGGTACGGCGTGGGCTCCCACTGCACCCGTCGTCGACATCGGTCTGGACGCCTCGACATCCGCCGTGGGCCTGGTCAGCGAAGTACTGAAGTGGTTCGTGCTGGACGGACCGCCGCCGCTGACCACGATCCTGCCGGTGGACGAGGGCGAGGCCTGCCTGATCGTCGAGGTCCGTAACTGGAGCCACGGCACCGTCGCGGCCGTCGGCACCTTCTATGTGCGCTCACCTGAACACGAGCACCTCAGCCGCGACACGTTCACCAACGACCTGCCCGCCACCCTCCGCGCCGCCGGAGTGGTCCTTTCCACTGCTCGAACCACCCTCCGCGCAGTCCTCGCCGACGACGCGGACCGCGTCCTCCTCCAGGTCCCGGCCGGAACCCCACTCCTCCGCTCGGACAGCCTTGTCTCGGACGCAACCGGGCGCCCGGTGTTCTTCGCCCAGGCCCGGAGCGCCGATGCCTACCGCTACCAGACTCCTTAGTCGACGTGCAGGACTGCCTTGCCGGTGATGCGGCGGTCCAGCAGGGTCTCGATCGCGGACGGGGTCTCCCGCCAGGAAGTCTCCAGTTCGACCTGACCGTCCAGCCGACCGGCGGCGACGAGTCGGCACAGTCGGGTCAGGTCGTCGGCGACGCTTCCCGGTTCGTCGAAGTTGTTGAGGGTGTAGATCCGGGCTCCGGGTGAGCGTGAGTACCACCCGGCCCGGAAGCTGATCGGCCCCTCGTCTTGCTGAGTGGCGAGACTGACCACCACGCCGTGCGGTGCCAGGTGCTCAATCGACTGACCGAAGACCGTGCCTCCGACCGCTTCCACGATCAGGGCGAAATCACCCTCGATCCGCTGCGTGACCACATCCGCGCCGAGCAACTCGGTCACCGCGGAACGCCGTACAAGCGCTGTGACGTGCGCACCAGCCAACTGCGCCAGCTGTACGGCGAACCGTCCGACCCCGCCGGTCGCCCCGGTGACCAGCACCCGTTGGCCCAGCAACAGCCCGCCGATCTTGAGCGACCGCAACGCCGTCAACGCGGCCGTGGGCAACGTCGCAGCCTGTACGTCGGAAACGCCCGCCGGGAGCTCGGCCATCCACTGCGTCGGGATCGCGGCCAACTCCGCCCACGCACCCTTCCGCCGTACCAGCCCCACAACCCGCGTGCCGACCGCCGGCCCACTCCCGTCAGCCGCAGCCTGCACGACCTCGCCCGCCACGTCCCACCCGGTGACTGCTCCCTCCGGCAACTTCACCAGATCGAGCACCTCACCCTGGTTCAACGAGAACGCCCGAACCCGAACCACCGCCTGATCCGGCAGCGGCACCGGATCATCAACAGCAGTCAGGCGAACAGACCGACCAGCCTTAACGAGAGCAAGCACCCTCCCGACGATAGGCCGCAGGTTCCCAGCTCAGCGGCCGAAGCCCCGCCTCTGCCCAGAAAGGCAGCTCAGTGTGTTCTGCCACTGCGGCGCGCTACTGTCCGGCATGGCCTGTCGTGGATACTTTCTCGCCCTCGATGAACCCTCCGTCGCACTGCTGCTGGCCCAGGACGGCAACGACGAGGGACTGATCGAGGTCATCGACGAACTCGGCATGACCAACGCGCCGGACGAATGCGAAGTGGACAAGGCTTGGGACGGTATCCACCGCTGCCTTACCGAGGGGCGGCTCGGCGGTGAGGACGGCACCTATCCGCTGAACGCGGTCGTCCTCGGCGGTCTGCCGCTGCACCGGGGCGACGGCTACGTCGTCAGCTACAACACGCCGGCCGAGGTCCGCGAGGTGGCGGCCGCTCTCGCCGTCCTCGATCTTGACCCGTTCATCGCCAGGTACTGGACACTCGACCCGGACGATTACGGCGCCGCGATCGACCAGGACGACTTGGCCTACCTGACCTCCAACTTGCAGGAACTCACCACGTTCTACCAACGGGCCGCACAGGCCGGTTGGGCAACGGTCTTCGTCGTCGATCAGTAAGTACAGTCTCCGCATGACACGACCGCGAATGCGCATCGGGGCTGTCACGATCGCGGCAGCCCCGGCTCCACACGCCCGGGAGCTGGCCAGGTTCTACGAGCGCCTGCTCGGCTGGCGGATCGCCGAGGAAGGGCCGAAGGGCGGTTGGGTCCAGCTCCACCCGCCCGAGGGCGACCCGGACCGAACGCTGCTAGGCATCAACATCGAGTCCGACGAGGAGTACGAGCGCCCGGTCTGGCCGAGCAAGCCCGGTGCTCAGCACGCAACGGTGCACCTCGACATCGGCGTGGACGACCTCGACCAGGCCGTCGCCTGGGCCCTCGAGGCAGGCGCGACCCTTGCCGAGGAGCAGCCGCAGGAGCACGTCCGGGTCATGATCGACCCCGCAGGCAACCCCTTCTGCCTCTGCCGCTAGGGCCTTACGAAGGTATGATCCCCGCCTGGCGCTGCCGCCGTACACGCTGCGTCATGACCACACCGGGGATGCCGACCGCGAGCAGGGCCGGGATCGCGGCGACGATCGCGACCCAGAGAACGATGGCGAGATAGCCCAAGGCGGCGTTGCTCGTGTCCGCGTCCGCCATGACCAGGAAGACAATGCTCAGCACGACCGCCACCACGATGAAGACCGCAATGATGACTGCGAGCCAGACGAGAATGCGGGCCCATCGCTGGTAGCTCACGCTGACCGCCTGGGCCTGCGGTGGCCCGTACGCCTGGGGCGCACCGGGGAACTGGGCCGGATGATGGGCTGGCTGCTGGTCAGACATGGCGCCCAGTCTGACAGCCCGCAGGCGCCACTCGGCCGTACGACCTGGGCGGGATGACTGAGGGGCCGGCTCCCGGATCGGAAATCGGCCCCTCAGTGTGTTCAGCCCCTGCGGGTGACCACGTCGTACGTTGCCCAGTGGAAAGCTGGTCGGGTGGCCACTGCGTAGAGTGGCGGAGGATACGAGATTCGAACTCGTGAGGGGTTGCCCTCAACACGCTTTCCAAGCGTGCTGCCATGAGTCAGGTCCAGGCTGCGTGGTCGGGGTTCCACGTTTTGTTTTGTGTGCTGCCGCTGACGAGTGGGTCTGCGAAAGCTGTGATCAACGTGAGTGCGTCTGCGAAGTCGGGTGGGTAGTCGGTGGCGGTTGCACCTTGGCGTCGTACCCACGCGGTGTATGAGGACTGTCGTAGTCGTGGCAGGTCAGCGATGACTGAGCTGAGCGGCCTCAGTACGATCCCTCGATGTGCGGCCGTGGCGGCGAGAGCGGATGACACCTCGTCTGCGCCCAGGGCATTGGTACTCAGCAGGCGGTACAGGTCACCGTAGTCTCGGTCGCGGGTGTTGAGGTCGCCGAGTTCGATGGCGGTGGAGAGCTTTTCGGCGATGACGGTCGCCAGCGGATAGCCGAGGATGCTGAAGGTGTCCGCGGTCAGTAGCTGCTGGTACTCGATGAGCTGCGGCTCTGGAGTGACGGGATCTCCGAGACTGACGTCGAGTTGCAGCTTCAGGCGTGCGCGAGCGATGGAGGCCGGCATCACCAGGCGCAGCCCGTGATAGCGGCCGTCCTCGCGAATCGGCACAGTCTTCAGATTCGCCGCATCGAACGTGACGCCGTCGTCGATCTCGATGGTGGCGATCGTACTGATCCGTCGGGTGATCTCGCTGTCGTCGCCGATGAAAGCTCGCCCGAGGATGTCGATGTCCCGCGTCATGCGACGGGCACCGAATTGCGCCAGGAGCAGGCCGCCCTTGAGGACGAAATGCCTTCCGCCGTCCGGAGACGTGGCCAGTCGGTAGAGGAAGCGTTCAAGGACGTACTCGACCATGACTTCGTCGGTCGAGCGCTTGGCGCGGCGTGCGGAATTGCGGAGGTCGTTGTAGACCTGACCGGCGGTGGTGTCGCGCGTTGGGTTGACCATCAGGCAAGAACCGCCTCGACGGCTGGTCGGATGATGGAGAGTGCGTTCAGTTCGCGTGCGATGTGTTGGAGGTCGCCGACTCCGTTCGGGCCGCTGGTTCGCAGGTAGCGACCCAGCGCCGACAGAGCCATCGTTTGTCCGATGCGATGGCGGTGGCGCATGGCATCGACCACGCTGCGGGCTGCGTCATAGACGGGCACGAACTCTCCTGGGGCGGCTTCGTACTGCGCGATGTTGAGCTCGAAGGTCGCGACTGCGTACTGGGCGACAACGATTGGTGGGTAGGCGATTGCCGGGCGGCGGGTGCCCCGCGGTACGGCGATGTGGACGGCAGCTGGGATGTCGTCGATCAGCTCGTGAAGGGCGAGGGCGGATTCGCCGCAGACGACGGCGCGGGGAACCCGCGTGTGCACTGCCAGCAGATCGAGATGGGCGGTCTCGGGGGCATCGGTACGCCGATAGACGCCGCGCGTGAGCTCCACTATCGCGTCGTCGCCTACGAGCGTGGCCAAGTCCCGAGGCGACAGGTTCATCTGTCGTGCCTGCGCCGTCGTGAACGTCGAAGGCAGCGTCGTCACCCGTTGCTCCAGTCGAGGTGACTCCGATGGACCCATGTATCGAATCGTACCCCTTGAAGGCCATGAAGGGTGCGTTTTGATACACGGCGTCGGATGGGGGGCAAAGGCTTTGAATGACTGAGGGGCGGTTCCCGCATCGGGAACCGCCCCTCAGTGTGTTCAGCCCCTGCGGGTGACCACGTCGTACGTTGCCCAGTGGAAAGCTGGTCGGGTGGCCACTGCGTAGAGTGGCGGAGGATACGAGATTCGAACTCGTGAGGGGTTGCCCCCAACACGCTTTCCAAGCGTGCGCCCTAGGCCACTAGGCGAATCCTCCAAGCGGAGAGGATACGCGAGGGGATGGGAGTTGTGGAAATCAGGGGGCGAGCAGGGTGGGTGCCAGGGCTCGCCATTGGTTGGTGGGCTGGGGGCCGGTGATGCCGGTGATTACGTTGATGGCGACGTGGTCCGCGCCGGCGGTCAGGTGTTCGGACAGCTTGGCCTTGATGTCGGCGGGGGTGCCCCAGGCGGCCAGGGCGTCGACCATGTGGTCCGGCAGTTCTGCCTGGTCGGCCGGACTGAACCCCTGGCGTTCCAACGACGCGGCGTACGCGGGGATCGTCGGGAAGAAGCTGATGGTGTCGCGGGCGATCGCCCGCGCCTTGTCCGGGTCTGTCTCGTGTACGACGAGATGGCTCACGGCGAGCAGCTTGTCCGGCCCGAGCGTCTTGCGTGCCTCGGCGGTGTACGCGGGGGTGATGAGGAACGGGAAGGCGCCGGCGGAGTGGTCGCGGGCGAGCTCCAGCATCCGCGGGCCGAGGGCGGCGAGAACCCGGTGCTCGACGGGTACTTCGAGCTCTTCCAGGTACGCCGTCAGTCGTGCGATCGGATGTGGACCGTGCGCTCCGCCCAGGCCGACTGTGAAGCGGCCGGTCGATTCGAGGGCGGCGTACGTCGCTGCTACGTCGGCGGCTGGATACGTGACGACCGCCAGGACGCCGGTGATGAACTTGATCGAGTTCGTCGCGCCGATCAGATCAGCGACCGTCTGCAGTCCGGGCAGCGGACCGCCGGACAGCCAGATCGCGGGGTAGCCGAGTTCTTCGGCGGTCTGCGCGGCGGCGAGTGAATGCGGGCTGCTGTCCAGGCCGGTCGCGATCCCGAACCGGCCGAATTGATGATCTGTCACGTACTAAGCTTGCGGTGGCGTCGGCCCGGCGCGCGAGGGTGTTCGCTGACAGCGTGGAACGGGCGTGGACTGGGTGGCCCGATTCCCGGTCGGGGCACGCCATCCCGTACACTCATTGACGGTTCCCCGCGTGGCGGTATCTCGCCCAACTCCCCCAGGGCCGGAAGGCAGCAAGGGTAAGTGAGCTCTTCCGGGTGCGCGGGGAATCCTCATGTCCAGGCCCGATCACACCAGGCCCGTGAGGGAGCCCCGATGAGCGACGAACGCCGCTACCTGCAGGAACTGATCATCGCCGAGCTGGGCGTGCCGGCGGCCTTCGATCCGGAGTCCGAGATCGAGCGCCGGGTCGAGTTCCTCGCCGACCAACTCCGCCGTACTGGTGCGACGTCGTACGTGCTGGGCATCAGCGGCGGCGTCGACTCCGCGACCGCGGGGCGGCTGTGCCAGCTCGCGGTCGAGCGCGTCCGCGGTGAGGGTGGGCAGGCGACGTTCGTCGCGATGCGGCTCCCGTACGGCGTTCAGGCCGACGAGGCGGATGCGCAGCGCTCACTGGAGTTCATCCGGCCCGACGAGACGCTCGTGGTCGACGTGAAGCCGGCCACCGACGCCATGGTCGAGTCGGTGCGGCACGCCGGGTTCGGGGAGCGCGAGGACTTCCACGTCGGCAACGTCAAGGCGCGGCAGCGGATGATCGCGCAGTACATGGTCGCCGGCGCGCGCGGCGGTCTGGTGGTCGGGACGGACCACGCGGCCGAGGCCGTGATGGGCTTCTTCACCAAGTACGGCGATGGCGCGTGCGACCTGACTCCGCTCTCGGGGCTGACCAAGCGCCGCGTGCGCGAGGTCGGCGCTCGTCTCGGCGCTGCCCCGGACATCACCGGCAAGGTGCCGACCGCGGACCTCGAGACCAACAACCCCGGCGTCCCTGACGAGACGGTTCTCGGCGTCACGTACGACGAGATCGACGACTTCCTCGAGGGTCGTGAGGTCGACGAGAAGGCCGCGAGCACGATCATCGCGACCCATCGCCGGACGGCGCACAAGCGCGTCGTACCGCTCGCTTTCAACTGAGAATGAAGTCGGTCACCAGTCGCGTGTAGGCGTCCGCCGCCTCGGCATGCACGAAATGCCCAGCAGCGGTCGCCGAGTAATAGGTTCCACCCGGTACGTCGGCCTGGAACCGGGCGATCTCCGCCGGACTGGTGACCGGATCATGCGCACCCTTGATCAGCAAGGCCGGCTGGGTGATCTGCCCGAGTAGGGGCAACAAGGACTCGAGGAACTCCGGAGTCTGGGTGATCACCTCGGAGAAATGGCCGGACCGAGCGTGCAACTCGTCGGCGATCTCGGTGTCGGCCGGGAGCATCAGGTCCTTGGTGTCGGGGCCGAGGTAGAGCTCCATCCGGCGGTCGCCCAGCTCATGCAGGAGCGCGATCCGGTCGTCCCACATCTGCTTTGTCGCCGGGCCCTCGTGCGGCGGGAGCTGTACGGCGGGCGCGATGCGCTGTGCTGCCCGGACCAGGGTCTCGGAATTCAGCTGCACGTCCCAGGCCGGGTTCTCGAAGATGACCTTCGTGACGGTGTCCGGATGTGCAACGGCGTACCGGAGTGCCAGACGACCGCCGAATGAGTGGCCGAGAATCGACCAGCTCGCCAGACCGAGCGTCTCGCGGAGGGCCTCGAAGTCCGCGAGTAGATCGAGCTCGGTGATGGGCTCGGTAAGTGGGTCGGACTGCTGGACGCCGCGCTGGTCGACGCCGAACACGTGGAGCCGCTCGGCCAGTCGGTCGCCCTGGAACGAGAGGAAGTCGTACGAACCGGACCCCGGCCCGCCGTGCAGGAAGAGCAGTGGTGGCGCATCCGCCGCGCCACGGCGGTCGACGTACAGCCTGGTTCCGCGGACCTCGATCAGCATGCGCGGAGCCTAGGTGCTGAGCGTGTCTCGCGGCAGCCCCTGACAGCTTCAGACAGCTTCAGGCGCTGTGGGCGAGCTCGCGGAGGCGGTTGGCGAGGCGGGCCAGGCGGATGGTGGCGATGTTCCGGTACGCCGGGCGCAGGACCGTGGCGAGTGGACCGGTCTGCTCGAAGGTGTGGGTGACTTTGCTGTCCGGGCCGATGGTCCAGGTACCGACCTCGCGGAAGCCGGGGACCTGCCAGGTGATCTCGATCCGGTCCGCCTCGACGGCCGTGTAGTGCAGCTCGCCGGACAGGCCTGGGCGCACGCGCAACGCGTAGTGGGCGCCCTGCGCGGCCGCGGGTGGGCCGTCGATGGCGAGGAAGGCTTCGTTCCACTCCGGGAGGGTGAGGGCGTCCAGCAGGAGATGCCGGATGGCGGTCGGACCGGCCGGGATGGTGTCGGTGGCTTGCTCCATGTCTATCTCTCCTGGGCGGCTGTTTCTCTTGGGCGAATGGGCTGGGCGGGGTCGCGCCGGCGGGCCAGGGCGGCGCCGGCGGGGAAGCCGTCGGCGACGGCGCGGAGGGTCGCGATCGTCTCGCTGAGCTCGCGGTCGGCGACCAGGCTGTCGATGGTCCGGTGCAGGCGGTTTTCCGCGGTGACGATGCGGCGGTGCAGCGCGCGGCCCTGGGCGGTCAGGCTCAGCGCGAGGTAGCGCCGGTCCACCTTGTCGACACTGCGCTGCACCAGGCCCTGGGCAACGAGTCGATCCACGAGGCGGCTGGGACTGTTACCTGTCTCACAGACCAGCAGTCCGCCCAGTGCGTTCAGCGTGAGCGGACCGTGGTCGCGCAGGACCCGCAGAACCTCGGCCTGTGAGGGCGTGATCCCCAACGGGCGCAGCTCTGCGGCGAGCAGCCGGTTGCCCTCGCGCTGGATCGCCAGCACGAGATAACGCAGCTCCTCCAGAACCTTCATGCCCAATAGATTACACGACACGTATGTCATGTCATCTATCCGGGTGCAGGAAGAGTGCCGGAAAAAGTCCTGCTGAGGTCATGGTCAATGCGACACCGGGACTGGCACAGTGTCTGCATGAAGGGTCTGATGCAGGACTACCAGCTGTCCCTGGACACCATTTTCCTCCGGGCCGAGCAGTTCTACCCGGACCGGACCGTGCACACCGGCGGGCCGGCGCCGACGACGATGACGTACGGCGAGTGGGCCGCGCGGACCAGACGCCTGGGCGGTGTGCTGGACAATCTCGGGATCACCGCGGACGGCCGCGTCGGCACCTTCGCCTGGAATTCCGGGCGCCACCTCGAGCTGTATTTCGCTGCCCCGTGCACCGGCCGGGTGCTGCACACGCTCAACATCAGACTCTTCCCCGACCAGATCGTCTACATCGCCAATCACGCCGAGGACGAGGTCGTCTTCGTCGACCGCTCGCTGCTGGGGCTCTTCCTTCCGCTGCTCGACCGTCTCCCGCTGCTCAGACACATCGTCGTGATGGATGATCTGCCCGCCGGTGCGCCCGCTGTCGAGGTGCCGGACGACCCGCGCTTCCACGACTACGAGGAGCTGCTGGCCGCTGTCGAGCCGGTCGAGTTCCACGTCGAGGATGAGAATCAGGCAGCCGCCATGTGCTACACCAGCGGTACGACGGGGAATCCGAAGGGCGTCGTCTATTCGCACCGCTCGACCTGGCTGCACTCGATCGGCGTCCTGACGAACTCCGCGATCGGCCTGGCCGAGACGGACACCGTGATGCCGGTCGTGCCGATGTTCCACGCGAACGCCTGGGGCCTGGCGCACGCAGCACCGATGGCCGGCGCGAGCCTGGTCTTCCCGGGACCGGACATGAGCCCGGCGGGCATCCTCAAGCTGTTGAAGGAGCAGGACGTCACGTTGGCGGCCGGCGTCCCGACCATCTGGCAGGGGCTGCTGCCGCTGCTGGACGGGGTCGAGCTGCCCAACCTGCGGCGGATCCCGTGCGGTGGATCCGCGGTGCCGCTGGCGCTGTCCGAAGCGTTCCGCGCCAAGCTGGGCAAGCCGATCCTGCAGGCCTGGGGGATGACCGAGACCAGCCCGGTCGCGACCGCGGCTCACGTCCCCCCTCGCTATGCACACCTCCCCGAGGAGGAGCAGGCCCACTTGCGAGCCCGGCAGGGTGTCCCGATCCCCGGCGTCGAGGTGCGGATCGTCGAGCCCGGCTCGATCAAGCCGCTGCCCTGGGACGACGAAGCCACCGGTGAGCTACAGGTCCGCGGTCCCTGGATCGCGGCCGACTACTACCGCCCCGACGCCGGCGTCGTCCTCAACACCGAGGACGGCTGGATGAAGACCGGAGACGTCGCGGCCATCGACAAGTTCGGATCGGTCCGGCTGGTCGACCGGACCAAGGACCTGGTGAAGTCCGGCGGCGAATGGATCAGCTCCGTCGAGCTGGAGAACCTGCTGATGGCCCACCCCGACGTCAAGGAAGCCGCCGTCATCGGCGTCCCCCACCCCAAGTGGGACGAACGCCCCTTGGCCTGCGTGGTCCTGCAAGACGGCGCCACCGTCACCGGCGCCGAGATCCTCGACTACCTCCGCCCCCAGGTCGCCAAGTGGTGGCTGCCCGACGCCGTCGAGTTCATCGAAGAGGTCCCCAAGACCTCAGTAGGCAAGTTCTCCAAAAAAGACCTCCGAACCCGCTTCGCCAACTACCACCTCGAGTAACCCTCCCCACCAAGGGCTCCCGCCAACAGCGGGAGCCCTTACCTGTCTGTGGGTC
>NZ_SMKA01000012.1 GCF_004348455.1 Kribbella albertanoniae | reverse complement strand
GGCCAGGGATGCCCGGGGGAGTGCCGTTCGGTGTCGCGAGGTAGGCCTCGTTGAATCGCGCGTACCGAATCGACTCGTACGGCGTCGCGACGCCCGCCTCGTAGAGCAGGGCGGCCTGGTCGCCTTCGAGCCGGACCAGGTCGGAGTACGCCGTCGGTCCCCAGTAGAAGACTTTGCCCTGCTGCCAGGCGTCCCAGGTGCGCGCTTCGTCGTACGACGATCGGATCGCCATCACCTCGCGAGCCGCCGGGTGGGCCGGCGCGGAGAACAGAATGCGGTTACGCCGATCGCCGTCGTTGCGGGCGCTGAAGCGGAGCAGAGATCCTTGTACGTCGGGCATGGCGAGCCGGGGCAGAGTCCGGAACGGGCGATCGAACGACTCGCCGCCGTCGCTGCTGATCGCGTACGCGCGGCTGCCCGGGTCGGTACCGCGTTCTCGAGCCAGCGAATAGATCCGGCCGTCCGCCAGTTCGACCACGGTGACCTCCTGGGCGATCACCGTGCCGTCGTCGCGTGAGGTGGTCGCGCCGATGTGCCAGGTCTGGCCGGAGTCGTCGCTGTAGAGCAGATGGGTGCCGTAGACGTGCGCGCCGACGCCGTCGTACGACTCGAAGCTGGCACCGACGATCAGACGCCCCGCGTGTCGACCGTGTTGGAGCTGGATGCCGTGCATCGGTCCGGTGGCGTACCAGAAGTTCCAGCTCGGGAGCTTTCCTTCGGTCATCTCTCGCGGCGCTGTCCAGGTCGCGCCGGAGTCGTCGCTGGTCTGCACGTAGGGGTCGCGGTCGCAGCCGTTCGTACATGGGGCCGCGCCGTTGTGAGTCGTCACCAGGACGATCCGGCCGGTCCGGTCGTCCACTATCGGCACCGGGTTGCCATGGGTGCTTCCGCTTCCCTCGGACACCACCTGCAGCGGCCCCCACGTCTTGCCGCCATCGGTCGATCTACGCAGTACGACGTCGATGTCGCCGTCGTCACCGCAGTCGGCGACTCGGCCCTCGGCGAACGCCAGCACGGTGCCGCTGGCCGTCCGGACGATCGCCGGGATCCGGAAGCAGGCGTACCCGTCCGTGCGCTGCTGGAACAAGGGTGCGTCCTCGACGAAAGGTGCGGCGGGCGTCACCGCCGATTGCGTTGCCTGGGCAGGAGCGATGGACGCGAGCAGTGCCCCGACGGCGAGCAGTGCGGGTGCCGCGACGCGGCCTGGGCGGAACTTGCGCATGGGACTCTCCCTGGGCTGGAGATAGGACGTGGGATGTCTGGCGTCAAGCTAGCGGACCTGTCGTGGTTCGCCAAGAGGTCAGGGGACCCGCGGACTGCGATAAGGGCCGGTGCCGAGGCGGTCGCGGACCTCGCTGAAGTGTGCGTGCACGGCCTGCTCGGCCTGTTCGGCGTCGCCGGAGGCGATCGCGTCAACCACCCGCTGATGCCGCGCCGCGGTCTCCGCGGGGGAGGCGATGAAGGTTTCCACTTCGGTCTCGACGGCGCGGTAGACGTCCCAGAACAGGCCGACCAGCTCGCGGGCCAGCGGGACCCCCGCGTCGTTGCAGATGTGCTCGTGGAACTCGCGGTCCGCGGTGGCCGCGTCCTCGCCCTCGACGCGCATCCGGTCGACGCAGCCGGACAGTTTCTGCCGCAGTTCGGTGCTGTCGGTGCCGGCGGCCCGGCGGGTGAGCTCGGTCTCCAGGATCTCCCGGATCTCGAGCAGCTCACTCAGCCGTTCGACGCTGCTGCCGGACGACCTGGTCCGGAACAGCAGCCAGGGGTGCAGCGCTGCCGAGCTGGCTGAGCCGACGAAGGTGCCGTAGCCATGCCGGATCTCGACGATCCCGTGTGCTTGCAAGGCTTTGAGTGACTCGCGGACCGAGTTGCGGCTGACCTGGAAGTCCGCCATCAGCACGTTCTCGGTCGGTAGTGGGGCGCCGGGTTGCAGGTTGCGCTCGATGATCAGGTCGGCGATCGCGTTGGCGAGCTCGTCACTGCGTTTCGGCCGCGTCAGTGCCACAACGCACTCCCAGTCTTCCGCTCCTGCATGGCCCCACATCCTATGTCCGAGGTCAGCCGGCTCCCGGGCTTGACCGGCCGGGGACAGTCTCCTAAGGTCGGCGCTCATAGGACGTAGGATGTGGGATGACTTGGTGCAGCCTACCTCCTGCAACCGCTCCGTCACACCCCCTGTTGCTGGAGGCATCGTGAACGAATTCGCAGGACCCGGTTTCGACCGCCGGTCGTTCCTGAAGTACTCCGGCGTGCTGGGCGCAGCCGCGACGATCACTGGTGGATTGTCGGCCTGTTCCGGTGGCCCGGCCTCGACCGGAGCCGTCGGCGCGAACAGCGACACCGACCTGGTCACCGCGGTGATCGGCTACGGGAACAACCAGAGCTGGGATCCGACCCTGAGTGCCTCCGCGTTCACGATGGCGGCGATGCAGCACATCTACGAGGGTCTCCTCGACACCGACCCGCTCACCCGCCAGCCGTACGCGGCGCTGGCCACCGAGGTGCCGGCCGACCTCAACGCGACCTCCTGGAAGTTCACCCTGCGGGACGGGGCGAAGTGGCACGACGGTCAGCCGGTCACCGCCGACGACGTCGTCTTCACCTTCCAGCGGATCCTCGACCCGAAGCTGAAGGTGCTGACCTACAACTTCTTCGCGAGCTGGCTCAAAGAGGTCAAGAAGGTCGACGAGAAGTCCGTCGAGCTGGTCCTGAACTTCCCGTTCCCCGACGGTGCGCCCCGGCTGACGATCGCGAAGATCATGCCCAAGCACGTCTTCGACCAGCCCGGTGCCTGGGACCTGGCCAAGAACGGCAAGGCGGTCGGGTCCGGTCCCTACAAGCAGGTCTCGCACCAGCCGAAGTCGAACACCACCTTCGAGGCGTTCGCGGACTACAACGGCCCGCGGCCGGCAGCGTTCAAGAAGATGAACTGGCTGAGCATCGTCGACGCCTCAGCCCGGGTGGCGAAGATCTCCGGTGCCAGTGCGGAGGCGCAGATCTCCGACAACATCCCGTACGCCAACATCGAGCAGCTGAAGAGCTCGGGCCTCACGGTCGAGGGTGGCAAGGGGATGAACCATCTGTTCCTGATGTTCAACACCGCGAACAAGCCGTTCGACGACGTCCGGGTCCGGCAGGCGCTGTTCACCGCGATCGACACCAACAAGCTGATCGAGGTCGCGCTCAAGGGCCGGGGCAAGGCGAGTACGTCGTTCCTGAACGAGGACAACCCCGCCTACGCCAAGGCGAAGACCGTCTACAGCTACGACCCGGTGAAGGCGAAGGCTCTGCTGGCCGAGGCCGGCGTGACGGACCTGACGATCAACCTGCTCGCGGTGAACCTGAGCTGGATCGTCGACTGCCTGCCGACCATTGCCGCCTCGTGGAACGCGATCGGCGTGAAGACCACGCTGCAGCCGCAGGACACCGCCGCGGTGTTCACCAAGATGGACCAGAACGCCGACTACCAGGTCGTCGCGGCGGCGTCGAACCCGAACCAGTTCGGTGCCGACGCGGACCTGATCCTGCGCTACAACTACACCCAGGGCGGGTCGTGGATGAAGTACACGCGCTGGGAGAACAGCGCCGGCGCCAAGGCGATCTTCGCCAAGATGGACCAGGCGGTCCGGGCGACCGACGCGGACACCAGGACCAAGCTGACCCACGAGTACCTCGACCTGGTCGCCGAGCAGGCGGTGCTGTATCCGGTCGTCCATACCGAGCTGATGACGGCCTGGAACGGCAAGAAGCTGAGCGGTGTCAAGGCGCAGCCCTATCCGGGGATCAACCTGCTGCAGACCAAGCGAGCCTGAGGTAACCGACTGTGGCCGTCATTGTCCGGATGCTGGTTCGCCGGCTGCTTTTGCTGATCCCGTTGCTGCTCGGCATCATCGCGTTCGTCTTCCTGGTGATGCGGTTCTCGAACAACGATCCCGCGGTCGCCTACTTCCAGGGCGCGAACCCGACCGAGGAGCAGTTGCACATGTTCCGACAGGAGAACGGCCTGCTGGATCCGCTGCCGCTCCGGTACGTGCACTTCGTCGGCGACCTGCTGCACGGTGACCTGGGCACCAGCGTGCTCACGAGGGCGTCGGTGCTCCAATCGATCACGACGGCGATGCCGTTGACGTTCCAGCTCACCCTGCTGGGACTGCTGATCGCCTTGGTCCTCGCCTTGCTGCTCGGGGTCACCGCGGCGATCTTCCGGGACCGCTGGCCGGACCAGGCGATCCGTCTGGTCTCGCTGATCGGTGTCGCCGCGCCGTCGTTCTGGCTCGCGCTGCTGATGATCCAGTACGCCGCTGTCGAGCGCGGCTGGTTTCCGCCGAGCGGCTACGTGAATCCGGCCGACGGGCTCGGCCCCTGGCTGCGGACGATGACGTTGCCGGCGCTCGCGCTGTCGCTGCCGGTGGCCGCTCAGCTGACCAGAATCATCCGTACGTCGGTTGTCGAGGAACTGGACAAGGACTACGTCCGGACGGCGATCGGCAGCGGCCTGCCGCCGGTCGTAGTGGTGGGACGTAACGTCCTGCGCAACGCACTGATCAACCCGCTCACCGTGCTCGGCCTGAGGATCGGCTACCTGCTGGGCGGGGCTGTCGTGATCGAGCAGATCTTCACCCTGCCGGGGATGGGCACGCTGATGATCAACGCCGTCCGCGACGGTGATCCGGCAGTGGTGCAAGGCGTCGTACTGACGATCGCGATCGGCTTCGTGGTGGTCAACCTGGTGGTCGACGTGCTCTACCTGCTGGTCAATCCGCGACTGAGGAGCGCTGCCTGATGCGTGCACGCCTGGCCCGGCAGTTGTCCCGCCCCGGGATCAACTTCAGGCGGCTCCCACTGCCTGCCTGGATCGCTGTCGCCGTACTGGCAGTGGTCATCCTGGCTGCGGTGTTCGCTCCGCTGCTGACGCCGTACGACATCTTGACTCAGGAAGACGTCGGCGGTGGGCCTTCGGGCGCGCACTGGTTCGGGTTGGACAGTGCGAACCGCGACATCTTCACCCGCCTGGTGTACGGCGCTCGCTGGTCGCTGATGATCGGCCTCGGCGCGACGGCGCTCGCGCTGACCGCGGGCGCGATCATCGGAGCTGTCGCGGCCACCTCGCGCAAGGCGGTCGACGAGACCGTGATGCGGATCCTCGACATCGTGATGGCGTTCCCCGGGATCGCGCTGGCTGCCGTACTGGTCGCGGTGTTCGGCGGGTCGATCCCGGTGCTCGTCTTCGCGATCGCCTTCCTGTACACGCCTCCGGTGGCCAGGGTGGTCCGTGCCAACGTGCTCGCGCAGTACGGCGAGGACTACGTGGTCGCGGAGAAGATCATCGGCGCCCGTACGCCGCACATCCTGATCAGGCACGTGGCGATCAACTGCGCCGCTCCGGTGCTGGTGTTCTGCACGGTGATGGTTGCCGACGCCATCGTTTTCGAGGCGTCGCTGTCCTTCATCGGAGCAGGCGTCCGGCCACCGGAGCCTTCCTGGGGCTCAGTGATTGCCGACGGCAAGAATATGGTGCTGCTGGGTGGATGGTGGGCAACGGTGTTCCCGGGGCTGCTGATCCTGATCACCGTGCTGGCGCTGAACATCCTGTCCGAGGGCGTGTCCGATGCGTGGGCGGCGCCGGGCGGGCGGCGGGTGGAGACTAAGAAGCAGGACGCGTTGGAGACTGCGCAGCCGGGCTCGGGCGAGCTGGTCGAGCTGCCAGGTCTGGACCTGGCGGCGGCCCGGCTGCGGGAACGAGCGCGGCCGTTGCCGGACGGAGAACCGGTGTTGTCCGTGCAGCAGTTGGCGATCGGCTTCGAAGGCCGGCACGACGGGGTGGACATCGTCGACGGGATCAGCTTCGACGTACGTCCCGGTGAGGTGCTCGGGCTGGTCGGTGAGTCCGGATGTGGCAAGTCACTGACCGCGCTCACCGTGATGGGGCTGGAGCCGCGCGGCGCGAGGGTCCGTGGCCGGATCCGGTTCGACGGCAAAGATCTGCTGAGCCTCGGGCGGTCCGAACGGCGGCGGCTGCTCGGCCACGACATGGCGATGATCTACCAGGACGCGTTGTCCTCCCTGAACCCCGCGATGACGATCAAGGCACAGCTGAAGCAGGTGGTGCGCCGTGGCGGACGGCGTTCTCCGACAGAGCTGCTGGAACTGGTCGGTCTGGATCCCGAACGGACCCTGAGCAGTTACCCGCATGAGCTTTCCGGTGGTCAACGTCAGCGAGTGCTGATCGCCATGGCGCTGTCTCGTGAGCCCAAGCTCATCGTCGCCGACGAGCCGACCACGGCACTCGACGTCACCGTGCAGGCCCAGGTGATCCAGTTGCTGCTGCGCCTGCGAGCCGAGCTCGGCTTCGCCTTGATCCTGGTGTCGCACGACCTGGCGCTGGTCGCGGACGTCACCGACAGAGTGGTCGTGATGTACGGCGGCCAGATCGTCGAGACCGGTGTCACGGCCGACCTGGTCGGCGAACCGGCGCACCACTACGCCCGTGGTCTGCTCGGCTCGGTCCTGTCCCTGGAGTCCGGCGCAGCCCGGCTGACCCAGATCCGCGGTGTGGTGCCGTCACCGGCCGACTTCCCGGCCGGTTGCCGATTCGCTGACCGGTGCCCGATGGTTACCGATCTCTGTCGGACCACCGCTCCTGAGCTCACTGGGCAGGCCGGACACCTGGTGGCCTGTCATCACCCGGCGCTCGCACTCGTCGTACCGGAGCCGTTGGAGAAGGAGGCACTGCGATGACGGAGCCTGTGCTCGAACTGTCCGGCGTGCACGTCGTCCACCGGGCTCGGTCCGGCGGTCTCTTCCGCAAGGATCGCGTCTACGCGCTGACCGGGGCCGACCTCGCCATCGCAGCCGGTGAGACCGTCGGAGTGGTCGGTGAATCCGGCTGCGGGAAATCCACCCTGGCCAAGGTATTGGTCGGCGTACAACAACCAACCGCTGGTACGGCGTCCTTCCGCGGCCAGGACATTTGGTCGATGAAACCGGCCGAACGCCGGCACGCGATCGGCACCGGGACCGGGATGATCTTCCAGGACCCGTCGACCGCGCTGAACCGCCGGCTGCCGGTGCGCCGGGTACTGCGCGATCCACTCGATGTGCACCAGCGCGGAACCGTTGCTCAGCGCAACGAACGGGTCCGGGAGCTGATGGCGCTGGTCGGCCTGCCCCGCAGCGTCACCGACGCCCTGCCGGGCCAGTTGTCCGGTGGCCAGCGGCAACGGGTGGCGATCGCGCGGGCCCTTGCACTCGAGCCGTCGCTGCTGGTTGCCGACGAACCGACGAGTGCTCTCGATGTCTCGGTCCGGGCGCAGATCCTCAACCTGCTGCTGGACCTCAAGGAACGCCTGGGGTTGTCGCTCGTCTTCGTCTCGCACGACATCCAGACCGTACGGCGGATGAGTGATCGCGTGATCACCATGTATCTCGGCCGGATCGTCGAGGAAGCACCAGCCGTCGGGATCGCCCAGCAGGCGCGGCACCCGTATACCCGGGCGCTCTTCTCCGCGACTCCCGGCCTCATCTCCCCGATCGATCCAATCCCACTGACCGGGCCGGTGCCATCAGCGACCCGGCCGCCGAGCGGTTGCCCGTTCCGGACCCGCTGCTGGAAGGCCGACGACACCTGCGCCGGGTCGATGCCGGAGTTCGAGTCCGATGCCGCCGATCCGGCGCACCGCTTCCGCTGCTACCACCCGGTCGTGGAGCGCGAGTCCACCGACGACCTGATCACCCAAGCATTGGAGCGTTCATGACCTTGCCGTCTCGCCTGACCGGTGTCATCCCACCCGTCTGTACGCCGTTGACGCCGGATCACGAGGTCGACACAGCCTCCCTGACGGCGCTGGTCGACCACCTGATCGACGGTGGCGTGAGCGGACTGTTCGTGCTCGGTTCCACCTCCGAGGTGGCGTACCTGCCGGACGGTCACCGCAAGGTGGTGCTCGACACCGTGGTCGGCCATGTGGCCGGCCGGTTGCCGGTGCTGGCAGGCGTGATCGACACGGCGACGCTGCGGGTGATCGACCACGTCCGGACGGCGGTTGCGGCCGGCGTGGACGGCATCGTCGTGACCGCACCCTTCTACACCCGCACGCATCCGGCGGAGATCGACAAGCACTTCCGGATGGTCGCGGCGGCCGCGGGACTGCCGGTGTTCGCGTACGACCTGCCGGTATCGGTCCACTCCAAGGTCGGTGCGGACCTGGTGCTACAGCTCGCGGCGGACGGCGTACTGGCTGGTTTGAAGGACTCCAGCGGCGACGAGGGCAACCTGCGCAACGTCATCCTGGGCGCGCGCGACCTCACCGCCTTCAGCATCCTCACCGGCTCCGAACTGACCGTCGACAACGCCCTGTGGATGGGAGCCGACGGAGTCGTCCCAGGACTCGGCAACGTCGACCCGCACGGCTACGTGAAGCTCTTCAAGCACGCCGCAGCCGGCGAGTGGGAGGCCGCGCGCACCGAGCAGGAACGCCTGGTGCGCCTCTTCGAACTGATCGGCGTCGGCGATCCGGCCCGAATGGGCCCGAGCTCCTCCGCCCTCGGAGCCTTCAAAGCAGCCCTCCAGCTGCGCGGCGTCATCGAGAACGCCATGATGGCGCCACCCCAGATCCCCTTGAACACCGACGAGATCGCCCAAGTCGAAAAGCACCTGATCACCGCGAACCTGCTGGCCTGACCGCCGGCTCGGGAAACGTGAGACAGTGGGCGTATCCGCTCGCCCGGAGTGGACGCTGCCTCATCTTTGGCGCGTTTCACCGCTCCCGGTCATTTCGCACCACCCCACAAGGGAGATTTCCCATTACAGCTGCTGCGCTCACGCCGATCCTGGCCGCCCCTCGCACCCTTACCGACATTTACGGCCCTGGAATCGCTGTGTGTGCACGTCCTGCTCAGGAGCCGGGGGTGCCGTCGAGCAGGCACCGCAACACTCGCGATGTGCTGTCCGCGCGTCCGCTCGCCATCGCCGCCGATACCCCTGTCATTACCAGCGCGGGTGGCACTGAACCGAACCTGCTGGCGGCTCTGCGCGATGGTGGCCTGCCGGTTGGCACGGATCCGCGCGAGTTCCGCACCGAGGCGGAGTTTGCCGTCCGGGTCACCGAAGCCCTCAGCGACGGCCTGCTCATGTCCATGGAGTACCCGCAGCCCACGGCCCTGTACCCGGACGAACGCTCCGTGAAGAGTGCTGAGCTCGTCGGCTACCTCAACAACAAAGCCAGCATCAGCACCTTCGTCGACCCGCGCTTCCAGGCCCGCCGGCAGATCGTCACCATCGACGAGCTCGCCGAAGCCACCCCCGCCGAGAAGTCCTGGGTGCTCAAAGCGGCCACCAACGCCGCGCACGGCGCCAGCCTGGATGTCTATCTGCACCGGGCAAGGGACCTGGTGATCCTGCCCGCGTTCACCGACATCCTCACCGAGGTGGTCGTCGAGGAATACCTGGACATCCACCGCAACTGGGGCGTCCAGCTCTACGTCGCCGCCGACGGCCGGGCCCGCCTGCTCGCTGTGACCGACCAGCGCATCGACGCCGACGGCGTCTACACCGGCGGCCGCTTCGGGCTCGTCGTCCCGCTGCCCGCCGACCTGCTGACCGAATGCCTGGCGATCGCCCAGCGCGCCGCTGATGTCGGCTACCGCGGCATGTGCAGCCTCGACTGCGCCCAGACCTCCGACGGCAGACTCGTCATGCTCGACCTCAACTTCCGCATCACCAGTGGGTCCATCCCGCTGCTGGCGCTGCACACCATCCGCCCCGACGCCCTGGACAGTCCGTCGGAGTCGACGAAACTCACCACGTCCGCACCCATCGCCGCCCTGCTGGCCGAGCTACGGCCCGCGCTGCAGCACGGAGGGCTCATCGTCACCGGCGGCCACGACACCCGCCGTACCGACAACACGATCAACCAGGCCACGCTGCACCTGATCGTCTTCGGTGACGATCAGGACGACGTCACCACCCGCCGCACCAAGCTCGAATCCACGTACAACCGCTGACGCGGACACGGTCTTGCTCACCAGCTGAACTCGAAGATGCCCCAGTAGGCGACGCTGAGGATCATGAGCGCCGCCACCGTCCCGTACGACGCGAGCAGCACGTGTTGTGCGCCCTGGGGCGCCCAGCCGCGCCGACGGGCAGCCAGCAGCTTCGCGACGGCCACCACCCCGGCCACCACGGCCAGTAGAGCGGCTACCCGCACCACGCCCCAACCGACCTGAAAGAGCAGAGCGCCGCCGTTGCGCGTGTAGCCCAGACCGAGCGTCATGATGACGTAGACCCACATGACGGCGTACGCAGCGATGCCCGCCCGCATCGCCCGCCTGCTGCTCCTCAGCACGGATACGCCGTCGCCGGCACCGGCCGGCAGTCGCCGACGCACAACGAGCGGCACGACCAATGCACCAAGGACAGCCAGTACTACGGTCGCGATCAGCCCCGGTGTGCCGCCGTACCAGGGTGTGCGTGGCACTGTCGTCGTCGCGTACCGCTGGACCGGCAGCGCGCCGGCTACCGGTGTGGCGGCCGCGGCCGAGTCGGGCAGACCGGTGATCCAGTCGGTCACGGTGCGTACGTAGCCGGGGGCGAAATCCCCGTCCCGGCGCCCGACGTGGTCGGCTCCGTCGAGGAACCGTACGGCGTGCGCTGTGTTGCCGCCACGCCGCAGGTCGTCGACGATCTGGCGGGAACTCTCGGTCGGCGGGACGAGAAAGTCGTTCGTCCCGTAGATGACCAGCGCGGGTTGCTTGACGTCGGCCCAGACCCCGGTGGGTGGATCCAGATGCAGGGTGAACAGGTGCCCGCCACCGAGGATGCGCACCGCCAGCCGGCCTGCGCCGGCCGGAGCTCCGGCTTCGGCGAGTCCCTCGTAGACCGACCAGGCGGTGTTGCGCAGCGGGCCGCGGATCGCGCCGCCGACCGTGACGACGAAGGCGACACCGGAATCACGCGAGGCCGCGAGCGGAACGACGCGGCCGCCCTCGCTGAGACCCCACAGCCCGGCTCGCTTGGGGTCGACGTCGGACCGCTGCCGCAGCACCGCGACGACGGCGCTCGCATCCTCGGCCAGTTGGTCGAAGTCGCGGTTGTCGAAGTAGGAGTAGTCCGACCGCTTGTCGTAGGCAACTGCGACGATGCCGGCCCGGGCGAATCGCTCGGCCATGCCGTAGAACGACGACCGGTCACCAGCGCCCGCGCCATGCACGAACGCGACGGCGGGATACCGGCCCGGTGCGTCCGGGGAGAACACTGTGGCTGCCAACTGGTCAGCACGGACGGGAACCGAGATCTCCTCCCGGACCACCGCGCGCTCGCCGCCGGCTGGCGCCAACTCGGTGTCGATAGGTGGTGGCGGCCGGTCGGTCAGCGGCGGCGCGACGTACGGCTCCGGGCGCCAGTCCTGCGCCGGCCCCAGCAGCGGCCCGGCCAGGCTGAGTAGGACAACACCCACGACGGCCGACGCCAGGACCGCCAGCACCAGCCGTGCGGAGGGTGCCGCCGTGCTCACCGTTGCGCCGCGGCGTCGCGCCGCGACGAACGAGACAGGAGCGCCCGGAAAGCGGCCTGCTTCCACATGAACAGACCAGTCAGCACAGCGACCGGGACCACCACGAACATCAAGGCCGGGCGCATGCCGTCGGTGACGTGGGCGGGCGCATAGACATAGGTTCCCAGCACCAATGCGACGGCCACATGAATCATTCGCAACAAAACCCGCGACCTACGCGGCGACAATCGCATGACGGACCCCCATTTTATTTAATGTAATGACGACAAACATTAGGTTGGTGACATAGCGGAGTCAAGCACTCGTTCGAAGGGCGGACGCGCTCCCGGCAGCAGCCGGGGCGATGACCGGGGACTACGCCTCGGTGCTGCCGGCGAGCCCGGAGAGCAGGGTCCGGAGCGTGCTCTCGATGTCCGTGGCCGTGTCGGTCCCGAACGTCGCCATACCGTCGATGCGCAGGATCGCGACCCCGTGGGCCAGCGCCCAGGCGGCCCGCTTCGCGGTGCGGACGTCGACGGCGAGCCGTCCGGCCCGGCCGGCCTGCTCGAGCGTCTGTTCCAGCAGGTGCAGGGCTCCCAGCCCGGCAGCGGACGCCGGCAGCCGTTCCTCGACCGAGAACATCAACCTGAACAGCTTCGGCTCGCGGATCGCGAAATCGACGTACTCCAGACCCAGTGCGATCACCTGGTCCAGCGGGTCGTCCCAGGCGGTGAGGTCGACGGACTTCATTGCCACCCGCAACTGCTCGAACCCGCTCTCGGCGACGCAGGCCAGCAGCTCCTCGCGGCTCTCGAAATGCCGGTACGGAGCGGCCCCCGTCACACCGGCGGCACGGGCGGCCTCGGCCAGCGTGAACCGGTGCGCCCCGCGGACGCGCACCAGCGCCACGGCGCTCTCGATGAGCGCCGAGCGCAGGTTGCCGTGGTGATATCCGGCCTTCGCCAAAAGCGACCGGTCGGTGACCACTTGCGGAGAACGACGAGAGGCCATCGCTGGTTATTGTATGCCCGCTCGAACCGAGTAGACCACTGAGGCGCGCAGGGTCGCCGCACGGCGTCACCGGCGCCCTGGACGTCATGTCGACAGCACCGGGCTCAGATCCGCCACCAGCCGATCGACCCGCCGGGCGTCGGAGGCCGAATGACAGCCGATGTCCGGGTGGCTGCGCTTGCACAGCCCGGTCAGAACGCGACCCGGACCCACCTCGACGAACGCGTCGAGCCCGTGACCGGCGATGGTGTCCAGGCTCTGCCGCCAGCGCACCGGGCCGGCCAGTTGCGCCCGCAGAGCCGCCCGCGCTTGCGCGCCGGACGTCACAGTTCTCCCCGTCGCGTTCGCCACCACGGGAATCCGCGGCGTTGAGAACTCGGTGGCGGCCAGATCGGCCGCGAACTCCTTCTCGACACCGCGCATCAGTGAGCAGTGGAAGGGCGCACCCACACCGAGCTTCGTGACCTGTACGTCGGCGAGCCCGGAGCGCTGGGCCCGCTCGGTCAGCGCCGCCACACCTGCGACCGTGCCGGACACCACGGTCTGGGTGTCTGCGTTGTAGTTGGCAACCTCGACCAGCAGGTCACCGCCGTCGCCGACCTCGGCGCACCAGGCCTCGACGTCCGAGGCCGGCGGACCGATCACCGCCGCCATGGCGCCCGGGGTCCCGGCGTTCACTGCCGCCATCAACTGACCGCGTCGGCGGACCAGCCGCAGTGCGCTCACCCAGTCCAGCGCCCCGGCTGCTACCAGGGCCGTGTACTCGCCGAGGCTGTGGCCGGCCACAACCACCGGGAGTGGGAGCCGCTGGACCAGCACGCTGTGGGCGGCGAGGCTCGCGACGAAGATGGCCGGCTGGGTCACGTCGGTACGGCGCAACACGTCCTCCGGACCCTCCCAGCAGACCCGGGCGAGGTCGAAGCCGAGCACGTCGCTCGCGGCCGCGAACAACGGCCGCACGAGCTGGGGATGGCGTTCGGCCAGGTCGCGGCCCATGCCGATGCGTTGCGACCCCTGGCCGGGGTACAGGTAGGCGGTGCGGATCATGTCAGCTCCTCGGGAGGGTGGCGGGTGAGGAAGTCGGTGTGCGCGTCGCCGGAGCGGAACTCCGGGTGGGCGAGAACGTTGCGCTGGAAGTCGATCGTCGTGCGGACGCCCGGGCCGGCCACGCCGAACTCGTCCAGGGCCCGGTCGGCCCGGGCCAGGGCGAGCTCGCGGGTCGGTGCCCACACGATCAGCTTGGCGATCATCGAGTCGTAGTACGGCGGGATGCGGTCGCCCTGCCGGCAGGCGGTGTCGATCCTGGTCCAGGGTCCGCCCGGCGGATCGAACACCTCCAGCAGCCCGGGCGTGGGCGCGAAGTCACGCGCCGGATCCTCGGCGTTGATGCGGCATTCCACGGCATGACCGGTGATCCGGACGTCGTCCTGGCCGAACGAGAGCGGTAGCCCGGCAGCGACCCGGATCTGCTCGGCGACGATGTCGATGCCGGTGACCAGCTCGGTGACCGGGTGCTCGACCTGGATCCGGGCGTTCATCTCCATGAACCAGAAATCGCCGCTGTCCTCGAGCAGGAACTCCATCGTCCCGGCGCCGCGGTATCCGACGGCGCGGGCACCGGCCAGCGCTGCCTCGCCCAGCCGCTCCCGCAACAGCGGTGTGACGCCGGGTGATGGCGCCTCCTCGACGAGTTTCTGGTGCCGTCGCTGCACCGAACAGTCCCGCTCACCGAGGTGTACGGCGTTGCCGTGGTCGTCGCAGAGCACCTGGACCTCGACGTGCCGGGCCCGTTCGAGGTAGCGCTCGAGATAGACGTCACGGTTGCGGAAGACGGCTTGGGCCGTCGCCCGGGTCTGCTGGTACGACCGGCGCAGTTCCTCCGGACGGTGTACGACGGTGATCCCGCGGCCGCCGCCCCCGGCCGACGCCTTGATGATCACGGGGTAGCCGATCTTCTCCGCGATCTCGCGCGCCTCGTCGAACGTGTGCACCGGGTCGACGGTGCCGGGCAGCAGCGGCAGCCCGGCGTCGGTCATCGCCTGCCGGGCCAACGCCTTGTCCCCGACGGACTCCATCACCTTCGGCGGCGGACCGATGAACGTGATGCCGTGGTCGGCGCAGATCTCGGCGAAGTAGGGATCCTCGGACAGGAACCCGTAGCCCGGGTGGATGGCGTCCGCACCGGTCTTGACCGCGGCGCCGATGATGTTCGGCACGTTCAGATAGCTGGCGGCGGCCGGCGCCGGACCGACCCGGACCGCTTCGTCCGCGAGCCGGACCACCATGCTGTTCTCGTCGGCGTCGGAGTAGACGGCGACCGTCGCGACACCGAGCTCGCGACACGCGCGCGCCACCCGGACGGCGATCTCGCCCCGGTTGGCGATCAGGATCTTCGTGAACACCCGGCCATCCCTCCTCTGGGCCGCACCGGTCAGTTGCCGTCGGCAACGGCGAGGTCGACGAGGATCTCGCCGAACTCGACCATCTGCCCGTCGGTGGGGTGAATCGCGACCACGCGCCCGGCCCGGTCGCTCTTGATCTCGTTCATCAGCTTCATCGCCTCGACGATCCCCAGTGTCTGGCCGGCCTCGATGACGTCGTCGACCTGCACGAATGCGTCCGCTTCCGGTGCCGGGCGCCGGTAGAACGTCCCGACCAGTGGTGCCCGGACACCGTGGTGCTCCGGTCCGTCCTGCGGTGCGGGTGCGGTGATGGTGACACCATTAGCGTTGCCCTCGGCAACGGTCGACGTTGCGGCCACCGGCGCGGGAAGTTCCACCCGCACGGAGCAGTCGCCGGCGGTGAGCTCCACCACCCGGACCGCCCCAGCCGCTCCGCCGAGCAGTGCCGTCGCCTCCGCCCGCAAGTGGCTGACCAGCTGCTGGCGTACGTCGCCGGGCAGTTCGGGGCCGCTCAAGCCGCACCTGCCCGGTATCGCTCGGCATCAGCGCCGAGCCGGCCGTACGCGTCGAACCGGGCGTAGCGCTGATCCCGGAGATCTGCGCCGGACCGGGTCGACAGCTCTGCCAGGGTGGCCGCGATCGCGTCGCCGACCCGGTCCACCGTCGCCGCAGGATCGGCGTGTGCGCCGCCCGCCGGTTCCAGCACGACCTCGTCGATGATGCCGAGCTCGAGCAGGTCAGGAGCGGTGAGCCGGAGAGCGGCGGCTGCATCGGCTGCCCGGGTGGCGCTGCCCCACAGAATGGTCGAGCAGCCCTCCGGCGAGATCACCGAGTAGTAGCTGTACTCGAGCATCAGCACCCGGTTGGCGACCGCGAGTGCCAGCGCGCCGCCGCTGCCGCCTTCGCCGGTCAGGACGCTCACCACCGGGACCCGCAGCCGCGACATGGCCGCGATGCACTCGGCGATGACCGAGCCCTGGCCGCGCTCCTCGGCCTGCAGACCGGGGTAGGCGCCCGCGGTATCCACGAACGTCACCACCGGCAGTCCGAAGCGCTCGGCGTGCCGCATCAGCCGCATCGCCTTGCGGTAGCCCTCAGGGTGCGGCATGCCGAAGTTGCGCCGTACCATCTCGGCGGTGTCGTGCCCCTTCTGGTGGCCGATCACGACAACGCTGCGACCGGCCATCCTGGCGACACCGCCGACGATGGCCGGGTCGTCACCGGACACCCGGTCGCCGTGCAGCTCCACGAACTCGTCGCTGAGCCGATGGATGTAGTCGAGCGTGGTCGGCCGGTCGATGTTTCGCGCCCGGCCCACGACCTCCCACGGATCGGCCGACGGCCCGGGCTGCCGGCGCCTCGGCTCGTCGTGCCGGGCCGGCGGGGGAGCCGGTGACTCGGCAAGGCGATGCAGACGCAGCAGACCGGCCAGGCTCTCCCGCACGCTCTCGCGAGGAACCACCAGGTCGACCAGGCCGCGCTCGAACAGGAACTCGGCAGTCTGGAATCCCGGCGGCAGTTCCTCGCGGATCGTCTGCCGGATCACCTGTGGGCCGGCGAAGCCGACCAGGCTGCCCGGTTCGACGAGGATCACGTCGCCGAGCGAGGAGAAGGACGCGGTCGCCCCGCCGAAGGTCGGGTGGGTGTTGAGGTTGATCACCAGTACGCCGGCCTCGCGGAGCCGGGCAATCTCCTGCGCGGTCCGGGCCAGCTGCATCAACGACAGGCAACCCTCCTGCATGCGCGCGCCGCCGGACGCGGAGATGATCAGCAACGGCGTGCTGGTGGCACCGGCCCGCCGGGCCGCATCGACGAGGACGTCGCCGACCACGGTGCCCACGCTGCCGCCCATGAACGCGAAGTCCAGCGCCGCCACCACGATCGGGCTGCCCCCGATGGTCGCCGTACCGGCCGCGATGGCGTCCGGCCTGCCGGTCTTACGCTGCGCCGCGGCCAGCCGCTGGGGGTACGGCTTGGAGTCGGTGAAGCCGAGCGGGTCGCCCGGGGCCGGGACCTCGCCGAGCGGGTGGAACGAGTTCCGGTCCAGCAGCAGGTCCAGCCGCTCGTCCAGCGACAGCCGCAGGTGATGCCGGCAGTCCGGGCAGACCTTGGCATACCGGTCGAGCCGTTTGACATAGAGGTACGACGAGCAGTTCGGGCACCTCGTCCAGGCCTCGTCGTCGTCAGTACGACTGGTGGTCATCTCGGTCATGGTCTTGCTCCCTGCGGCTGAGCGACGGACGTGGCGCGCGGATACGGCCGGACCGGGCCGGTGCGATCCCGGAACGAGCGCGGCAACGTCGTACCGACCTCGTTGCCCAGCTCGGCGAGGACCAGTTTGGAGACGGTGAAGCCGGACGACACCGCCCGGAAGGACGAGCAACCGGACTCGGTCCAGTGACCCGACAGGTAGAGACCGTCGATCGGGGTCGTCTGCGCCAGCCGCTTGTTGGCGAACTGGTTCGGCGTGTTCTCCCAGCCGTACGTCGCGCCCTGGTAGGCCCGGGTGAAGCGGTGCATCGTCTCGGGTGTGCCGACCTCGCGATAGGTCAGTCGGCCGGAGAACTCCGGGATGACGGCGTCGAACAACCGGACCAGCGCGTCGCCGGCCTCCTCCTTGAGCTCGCTCCACGGCCGGTCCAGCCGCCACGGCGCCATCACGTTGAGGATCGCCAGGTGCTCCCCGGCCGGGGCCAGGCTCGGGTCCAGCAGCGTCGTGTTCGACATCCACGCCGAGGCCGGGCGGCCGGCCAGCACGTCGTGCCAGTTGTCGTCGTGGTCGATGTGCGGGTGCACGAACGTCTCGTGCGCGATGCCGAGTTCGGCCAGGTCGATGTCGGTGGCCGCGAAGACCGTGAGCACCGAGAGCGACGGCTTCATCCGGTTCAGCCGCTTGAGGTAGGGGTCCGGGACGTTGCCGTCGCCGACGAGGTCGTGCATGGTGTGCCGGACGTCGGCGTTGGAGATGACGACCCGTGCGGTGATCTCGGCGCCGGCCTCGGTCCGGATGCCGGTGGCCCGGCCGTCCTCGGTCGTGATCGCCGCCACCGGAGTCCCGGCCAGGATCGTGCCACCGCTGGTCCGGACGACGGACGCGAACGCGTCGACCATGCGCTGGTACGAGCCGAGCGGATAGCGCGGTCCCTCCAGATGGGTGTCGAGCATCTGGATGAAGTTGAGGAAGGACAGCCGGGACGGCGGCGAGCCGATGAACGGCCAGGCGGCGCCGGCCAGCGCCCGGACCCGCGGACTCGGCACGTGGTCGGCGAAGACGTCGCCGACGGTGGCCATGCGGTAGCGGGAGAACATCGGCCGCGCCGCCATCAGGTCCGCGAGTTCACGGGGGTCGATCCGGTACGGCAGCCACGCCATCTCGTCGAGCGTCGTACGGCACACGTCGAGGAATCCACGCAGCTCGGCCGCCTCACCGGGGGAGAGCAGCGCCGCGTTGGCCTCGGTGAACGGCTCCCAGCCGGTGGGTGCCACGAGGTTCAGCCCGTCCGGGAAGACCGCGCCGTACACGTGCGGCGATTCCACGTACGGGACGTCAGCGTCGACGCCGAGATACTCCAGGAAGTTCCAGACGATCTCGCCCGCGCTGGTGCCGTGCACAGCCGGGTCGAAGACGTAGTCGCCGCGGACGAAGGCGTGCGCCACGCCGCCGATACCCTCGCTCTGCTCGCAGACGAGGACGTGTTCCCCGCTGTGCGCCAGCAGGGCCGCGGCCGACAGCCCGCCGAGGCCGCTGCCGACGACGATCACGTCGTAGTCGTGCGTCCGGTTCATGTCAGTTCCTCCGTCGATGTCGGGTGCTGCCAGTCGATGAGCACGCCGGCATGCACCCATTTGCTGCTCTCGATGCCGACCAGCAGGACCCGCTGCCCGGGCTGCAGCTGCCCGGCGCGGGCGGCGTCGTCGAGACACACCAGCGGCCCGGCGCAACCGAGGGCGCCACGGCGCGCGAGGCTGTCGACGAACTCGCCGGTGATCTTGGTCCACTCGTCACGCTCGACCGCGCCCTCGGCCATGGCCTCGCGCATCCAGCCGGACGTGCCCTCCGGTACGACGCAGACGTCGACCTCTTCGGGCCCGACGCCACTGGCCGCCAGCGTCTCGCCGATGGCGTCGGCCACCAGCGCGGGTGCGAAGTGCCCGGCGGCGACGACGTCGACCTTCAGGCTGACCAACCGCTTGGCCGTCAGCTGCTCGTGGATCGGCGCATGCGTGCCGCCGCCGATCACCTGGATGCCCGGCGGACGGCCCGGCCCGATGGCACCGGTCGCGCCACCGACCAGGCCGCCGGCTGCGCCGGCCTCGGCGCGCACCACGACGGCACCGGCGCCGTCGCCGAACATGTACACCGGGATGCGGTCACGGATGCGGACCTTGCCCGGCGGAACACCTAGGAAGATCGGTGCCAGTGCCGGCGAGGTCGTCTCGCTCCCGATCACCAGCGCGGTTCGGTGCTTCCCGGTCTCGAGCAGCAGCCGTACCAGTTCGAGGGCCTGCACCGTGCCCGCGCCGCCGGAGCGCAGCTCGTAGGTGGCACAGGTACCGATACCGAGCTCGTCCTGGACGAGGTTGACGGTCGGCGGGAGCAGGTACTCCGGCGTCGCGGTCGCCAGGACCAGCAGGTCGACGTCGGCCGGGTCGACGCCGGCATCGACGAGCGCGGCCCGGCCCGCCGCGGCCGCCAGCCCGGAGTTCCGGTCCTGGTGGCTGCCGGTCTCCGGGTCGATGATCCAGTGCCGCGCGGAGATGGCGATGTCCTCGGCCACCTCCGGTGGCAGCGGCCCGACGAGCCGCTCGATGACGTCGTTCCCGATCGGCTCGCCCGGCAGGTAGCTGCCGGTCCCGGTGACGACGGCCCTGATCGCGGTCACCACTTCGGCCGCCCGAGCCCGAGGCCGGCCATACCGCCACCGTCGATGTTCAGCAGCACCCCGGTCATGTACTCCGACTCCGGACCGGAGAGGAAGCGGATGGCGGACGCCACCTGCTCCACGGTCGCGAAGTCGCGCATCGGGATCTGTCGCTTGAGGTTCTTGGCCACCTCGCCGGACGAGAGCGCGGCCACCAGATCGGTGGGCGCGAACCCCGGCAGGACCGCGTTGACCCGGATGCTGAACCGGGCCAGTTCGATCGCGGCGCTCCGGGTGAACGCGTCGACCGCACCCTTGGACGCGGCGTAGTTCGACTCGCCGGTCCAGCCGCGCTCACCCATCACCGACGAGACGTTGACGATGACACCGTCGCGCGTCTTCATGAAGTGGTCGAGCACAGCCTTCGTGCAGTTGAAGACGCCGCCGAAGTTCACCTTCATGACGTCGAGCCAGTCCTCCGGAGCCATGTGGTAGATCAGGCTGTCCTTCGACACTCCGGCGTTGTTGACCAGGATGTGCAGGTCGCCGAAGGTCTCGAGCACCTCCGCCATCAGCGCGGTGGCTTGTTCGTGGTCGGAGACGTCGGCCTGGAAGGCCGCCGCCCGCCCGCCGGCCGCCTCGATGCGCGCCACCACCTCGAGCGCTTCGTCCTTGCCGGTGCGGTAGTTGACTGCGACCTGCGCTCCGTCGGCGGCCAGCGCCAGCGCCGTGGCACGGCCGATGCCGCGCGAGGCGCCGGTGACGACCGCCACCCGATCGTCGAGTTTCATCAGACACCTTCCTGGTTGTCACCGGGGCATGGACGGAACACGAGCGACATCGCGGTGCCGCCCAGGGACGTGGCGTGGACCAGTGCGGCCCCGCCAGACGGATCACCGGCCAGCTCCGCAACGGCGAGAGCGGCGGACAGTGCGCCGCCGGGGCCGACCGGCTCGCCGAGGATGACCTTCGGTGTCCGTAGCGCCGGCAGTTCGCCGCCGAACACCCGGCCGAGGCCGGCCCGCTCGCCGCGGTCGGCGGGCTCCAACCCCGCTGCGGCAGGCCACAGCCGGGTGATGTCGGCGGGCGCCGTACCGGCATCGCGCAGTGCCTGGGTGATTGCCCGCGCACTGGCGTCGCCGTCGAGGTCCCAGGACACACCGCCCGCCCGGACCCGGCTCGCCGAGCCGTAGCCGGCCAGCTCGGCCAGCGGTCGGCGGCCACGTCGCCGGGCCGTCTCCCGTCGTTCGAGAATGATCGCGACAGAGGTGTCGGTGATCGCGAACCGGCGGTCCCCAGGTGTCAGCGACAACACACCGAGGTCCCGGTAGGCACGGACCACGAGGTCGTCGATCAGGTCGACGGCCAGGCAGACGATCGTGTCGGCCCGGCCGGTGCGGACCAGCTCGTAGCCGTAGGCCAGGGCTGCGGCACCCGACGCGTGCCCGGCCGAGACCGTGGAGGTCGGACCGTACAGACCGAGCTGCTGCGCCACCTGCCCGGCCGCCTGGTTGTAGACCGTGCTGGGGAAGACGGCCGGATCGGCACCGGACGCACCGTCGGCCAGGACGCCCCGGGTGAACCGGGCCATCGACTCGACCGGCCCGGCCGAGGTGCCGAGGATGACACCGATTCCGGCGCGCTCGGTGGCGTCTTCGTAACCGGCCTCGGCCAGCGCCTTCGCCGCGG
The DNA here is from genome assembly GCF_004348455.1 of Kribbella albertanoniae. Lineage (GTDB taxonomy): Bacteria > Actinomycetota > Actinomycetes > Propionibacteriales > Kribbellaceae > Kribbella > Kribbella albertanoniae. The sequence continues at coordinate 58,568 of NZ_SMKA01000012.1, read as the reverse complement.
TCACGACGGCCGTGACCGTCATCCGGTCCATCCGGCGGCGGGCCTTGCGGCTCAGATAGGGCTCCGGGTCGACCGTCATGGTCGCAGCCCGGCCCTGCGGATCGGCGGGGATGGGAATCCCTGCGTCCAGGGCCGCCAGGGCCGCCGCGACACTGTCACCGAACGGCCCCAGCAGCGCCTGCCCCGTGACCACCACGTCGTCGAGGGTCGGCACGGGCGGACGGCGCTCGTCGTCGGAGCGCAGCAGCACCAGGCTTGCGTTGGAACCACCGAACGCGAAGTTGTTGGACATGGCGACCCTGGTGTCGAGCGGCCGGGCGTCCAGCGGGACGTAGTCCAGGTCGCAAGCCGGGTCAGGCCCGAGGTACGAGGCGGTCGGCGGCGCCGTCTGCTGCTCCAGCGCCCGCACGGTAACGACGGCCTCGGCCGCGCCGGCCGCGCCGAGCAGATGCCCGATCACCGACTTGGTGCTGCTGACCAGTACGTCGGCGGCAGCCGGACCGAGGGCGGTGCGAATGGCGAGCGTCTCGGCCGGGTCGTTCTTGTCCGTGCCGGTTCCGTGCCCGTTGACGTAGCCGACCTCAGCTGCCGCCACGCCCGCGGTCCGCAGTGCCGTCGCCATCGCCTGGGCTGCGCCGGAGCCGTCGGGACGCGGCGCCGTCGGATGGTAGCCGTCGCCCGACAACCCGTAGCCGCCAAGCCAGGCCAGTACGTCGTCCTGGTCGGCGAGGTCCTCGCGGACCAGGACCAGGAACGCGGCGCCTTCGCCCAGCGACAAGCCGCTCCGCCCCTGGGAATACGGCCGGGCGGGCTCCGCCGACAGCGCCTCCAACGAGTGGAAGCCGGCGAAGAGCACGTCCGACAAGGCGTCCGCGCCGCCGGCCAGGACGAGGTCGGCCTGGCCGGACCTGATCAGATCGGCGGCCCAGCCGATGGCGTTGGCGCCCGATGCGCACGCCGTGTTGACCGAGACGACAGGGCCACCGAAACCGAAGGCTCCGGCCAACGCCTCCGCTGCGGCCTGCGGCGTCGACATCGGCGCCAGGGCTGGTGCCGGCCGTTCGCCACGGTCCACCGCGGCCAGCCACTCGCGGCCGGAGAGCAGGCCTGCGTTGCAGGTGCCGTAGACCACGCCGCAACGGTCGGCACCGGCCCGCCTGATCGCGGGGCCGGCAGCGGCCACGGCCTCGTCGGCGGCCCGCAACGCCAGTTCCACAACGCGATCGCGGTACCCGCCGGGTTGTGGGAAGTGGTGGGGCGACTCGAGCGGCGCGTCGACCTCACCGCCCAACTTCGTCCGTACGCCGGTCAGGTCCACGCGCTGGACAGGCCGGATCCCCACCCGGCCGCTCCGCGCACCGGTCCAGAGCGCGTCGGCGTCGTCGCCGAGCGCCGTCACCGCTCCGACAGCACGTACCGCCACACGGACGGTCGATCCGTTCTCCTGGCTCATCGTTCGCTCCTGTCCATACACGTCCATGGCTGCATCAGGCCGCCCGCAGCGCGACCGCGACGTTCTGTCCCTCGAGGCCGCGCGCCAGCGCGAGTGCCGACCGCACCGGCAGTTGCCGGCCCTCGTTCGGGACCCAGTCCAGGGCGCAGTCCGGGTCGGGGTCGGTCAGGTTGAGGGTGGGCGGGACGCTGCCGTGGTGCACTGTCAGCGCCGCCACGGCGATATTCAGCGCGCCCGCCGCGGCCACCATGTGGCCGACCGCCGGCTTCACGCTGCTGGCCATCACACGGTCCGCCGCAGCGCCGAGCGCCGACCGTAGACCCGTTGCCTCGCTCGCGTCACCCAGTCGGGTGGCACACCCATGGGTGGCCACGTAGTCCGGGCCGTCGGACGTCCAGCCGGCCTCCCGCCCGGCAGCCGCGATGGCAGCCGTCAGTGCGGCGCCGCTGGGTTCCGGCGTTACCAGCCCTCCGATGTCGAAGGCCGATCCCATGCCGCCGATCTCGGCGTACACCCGAGCGCCACGCGCGGATGCCGCCTCGAACTCCTCCAGGACCAGTACGGCGGCACCTTCACCGAGCACGGAGCCCGATCGCTCCCGGTCGTACGGGCGGAACGCGCCGGAGCCCAACTCGTTGCGGTCGGTGAGGACACCGAGGCCGTCCATCTTGGACATGGCCCAGAAGGAGACTCCGGTGTCGAACCCACCGGCCAGCGCTACATCGGACTCCCCGCGGAGCACCGAGCGATAGGCCCGCCCGATGGCGGTGGCGCCCGCGTCGGCGGTGCCGTGGAAATAGGCGTTCGCACCCTTCGCCTGATAGCGCTGCGACGCATAGAAGAGCGACGCGGCCTGCAGGCCCTCGACGTAGAACAGCGGGTAGAAGCTGGACCCCATCCGCTCGCCCAGCACGCTCTCGCGGGCCGAGCCGTCCGGTTCGCGCACCGACAGCGCACCGTCGATCAGGTGCTGGGGGCGGGAGATCTCCTTGTTGCCGCCCAGAAACACCGACAGCCGCTCCGGGTTCAGCGCGGTCAGGTCCGCGCCGCTGTCGTCGACCGCGAGCGAGAGGCCGGCCAACGCCAGTTCGTCCTCCCGGGTGGCGCTGCGCAAGGTGCGGCGCGAGGCGAATCGCGATGGGTCGAAGCCGGTGAGTTCAGCCCCGATCCGGGTCCGAAGTGTGGTGGCGTCGAAGCCCTGGAGCGGGCCGATCGCTGTCCGGCCGCGCATGAGTCCGGACCACGTGTCGGCGTGTCCGGTGCCTAGCGCCGTCAGCAGGCCGATACCGGTCACGGCGACGCGCCGGCCGTTGATCCCGCTCACGCCACGGCTCCCGAGGTCGTGTCCCGCATGACCAGCGAGCCGACCGTGGTGACCGGCTTGCCATCCACGCGGACCTCACCGCGCAAGGTCGACCCGTCACCGTCGGAGCGAACCTCGACACTCAGTTCGGCCACGTCGCCGGGCCGGACGAAGTGGCGGAACCGGATCCGGGTCACGGCGGCGAGCCGCCATCGGTCCGGTCCGCCGTCGCCGGCCAGGACCAGTGCGGCCAGCCGGGCCAGATCGTCGAGGAGGAGCACGCCGGGAACAACCGGGAAACGGGGGAAGTGGGTCGCGAAGATGGCCGTCGTCGCCGGAAAGTTCTTGGTGGCAACGGCGGCGACGCCTGGCCGCAAGGACACCACGGTGTCCAGACCACTGGCGGTGGCGGCCACCGCCAGGTCCATGACCCGGGGCTCGTCGAGCAGCGGTGTGGTCATCGGGGGATCTCCTGTCCTGATCGCGGTCCCGGTCCGGTGACCACGAAGCACGCGTTGGTGCCGCCGAACGCGAAGGCGTTGACCAGTACGGCGCGGACCTGCCTGGCGCGCGCGACATTGGGCACGTAGTCGAGGGTCAGTGCCGGGTCGGGGCGGTCGAGATTGATCGTCGGCGGAACCAACTGCTCACCGATGGCACCGAGCGCGGCGATCAGGTTGAGGCCGGCCGCCGCCGACGTGAGGTGTCCGGCCATCGACTTCGGGGAGCTGACCGACACCTGGGATGCCGAGTCGCCGAACACCTCCGTGATCGCGACCGTCTCGCTGGCGTCGTTGCCGGGCGTGCCGGTGCCATGGGCAACGACATAGTCGATCTCGTCCGGGCGCAGGTCCGCATCGGCCAGCGCATCGCGCATCGCGGTGATCGCGCCACCGCCGCCGGGCGGCGAGTCGGTGATCCGGTACGCGTTCAGGCTGGAGGCGTAGCCGGCGATCTCGCCGAGCACGGTGGCGCCGCGAGCGAGGGCGTGTTCGCGTTCCTCGAGGACGGCGATGACCGCGCCCTCGCCGAGCACGAATCCGTTCCTGCGCACGTCGAACGGCTTGCACGCCCGCTCAGGCTCGTCCGGTGAGTCCTCGGTCAGCGCACCGAGCAGGGCGAACCCGAGAACGTCCATCCAGGTGGTCAGGGCGTCGTACCCGCCGGCAAGCATCATGTCGGCGTCGCCGTCCTGGATCCGCAGGTATGCCTCGCCGATCGCGTGTGCCGCGCCCGCGCACGCCGTACTGACGGAGACGAACGGACCGCGGCAGTCTCCGATCTCCGCCATCACGGCCGGCCCGACGTTCTGGTCGCGCTCGAGGACCTCGGCGGGGGACTGCCGGAAGATCTGGCTGTGCCCGGTCGATTCGAGCAGCCAGGACATGTCGGCCAGTTGCTGCAGCTCGACCCGGCCAACGGTGCCGCCGACGGAGACTCCGCGACGGTACGGATCGGTGCCGGCCAGCGACCCGGCCTGGGCGAGCGCCTCGACCGCCGCGGCCACGCCGTACCCGGCACCACGGGACAGGTAGCGGCGGTGCCGGCGTTCAGGTACGGCGGTCGTCACGTCGAAGTCGGTGACCTGGCCGGCGATCCGCACCGGGAACGTCGATGCGTCGAAGGTACTGATCGTCCGCACCCCACTGCGGCCGTCGGCGAGAGCCTTCCAGGTGCCGGCGGCGTCGTTGGCCAGCGGTGTCACGGCACCGATGCCGGTGACCACGACGCGCCGCCGTTCGTCGCGGCTCATCGGCCGGCCTCCCGCAGCGCGGCGAGCTGGCGGCGTGTCGTCGCCGGATCATCCAGCTCCGCACTGTCGATCAGTGCGCACATGACGTCGGTCGCCTCGAGGACCGTGCGGCCCGCGACCTCGACCACCCCGGACATGACGGCCCGCTCCTCGGACACGGACTCGACCCCCGCGATCACGTCCAGGACGTCGCCGGGCCGGACGGTGCCGAGGAAGCGCGCGTCCGACACCGAGAGCAGGGCGGCACGACGGCGTACGTCGGTGTCGAGCATGACCAGCCAAGCGCCGGCCTGGCACAGGGTCTCCAGGATCAGTGGCGCCGGCATCACCGGGCCGTCCGGCGTCTCCCGCCAGTACGGCTCGGAACGCGAGGTCACCTTCCGCGCCCGGATCGACCGGCCCGGCTCGTAGCCGGTGATCCGGTCGGTCAGGTGAAAGAGCACGATCATTCCTCCTCTTCGTCGTCGCCGCCGGACGTGACGACGACGGCGTGGGCGAGTGCGAAGTCGCCGGTGTGCGACAGCGACACGTCCACCGAGCGGGCTCCGAGGCGCGCGCCGGCCGCGGCCGCCGCGCCGTGCAGCCGCACCACTGGCCGGCCCCACGGCTCGTTGGCGATCTCGACGTCGAGCCATCGCATCCGCGGCCCGAGGCCGGTGCCCAGCGCCTTCAGCACCGCTTCCTTCGCGGCGAACCGGGCGGACAGCCGGCTGACTGTGTTCCGGCGGTCGGCACAGGCACGCAGCTCGCCGGGCGTGAACAGCTCGCCGCCGATGGCCGGCTGCTCCGCGAGCAGCCGGCGCAGCCGCGGCACATGGACGAGATCCACACCGACCCGGATCTCCATCTCAGACCACGGCCGGCGACGTCACCCGGGCCAGCACCAGGTCGACGAGGTTGTCGACGGTGAACAGTCCCATCACGCCCTCAGCCGGCAGTTTGCCGCGCAACGCCTCGACGTCGATCTGCGGCATCACCTTGGCCAGCTGCGCCAGGCCCACATCGGACACGACGCCTTCGGCCGTCCCGAAGTCCTCCTCGGAGATCCCGCCCTGCACGTGCTCGCCGAGATCGGCGGCACTCACCTTGACGCCCAGCGAGCGCTCCAGGCGGAAGAGAATGTCCAGCAGATCGATCGACTCCGCCTCGAGATCGCCGAGCAATGTCGCCTCAGCCACCACGTCTTCGTCCTCGACCCCCAGCGCATCGACCAGCGCCGCGCGCACCGCGTCGAAAACCTCGTCCTTTGCCACCGTCATAATTCCTCCGGGCTCGGTATTCCGAATTGACCGTCATTGACCGCACTGGCGCGGTATGCCGGTAATGACCTGCCCAGGTCTTCCGCTCGGACGCTGCTGGACGCAGAATTTATGTGACCTCGATCACACGCCATTCTCGCGAGAATTCGTTTACTCTCGGTAATACGACAGTGACGGATACGAACCCATTCACAGCGCATCCAGCCCCTGCGGTGTACCGTTCGAAGCAGTGCCCGGCGCCCCCGCCGCGGGCGCGACCGGGCGACGTCGTCGACCTCGCCCGCGCACCATTTCCTCTGCCCGGCCCCGGCCGGCGGACCTACCGCGAGGAGGCGCCACCATGGACGACTCCGCAGTACCCGTGGAACATCCGGAACACCAGGACCCGGCGCCCGCGGGCGACGACCTCATCGACGAGCTGCGTGATCTGCTCGGCCGCGTGCCGCCCCAGGTGATCGAACGGGCCGACGACGCCCGCCATCCCGGCTAATCAACTCAGTCGGCTGATCCGCTCAGCCGGCTGATCCGCTCAGTCGGTCTCGTCCAGCAGTGCCCGCAGGTGGGCGATGCACCGGTTCCGCAACGGCCCGACCGAACTCGCCGAGACCTCCAGATCCGTGGCGACCTGCTCGTACGTGCGGTTCTCCACGAACAGCGAAAGCATGTGCTGGCAGCGTGGCGGGAGCGCGAGCAGCGCCCTGGAGAGCTGGTCGTCGCGATGCTCGGCCAGCACGTGGCCCTCGACCGACTCGGCCTCATCCGGAATTCGGACCAGTGCGTCGGGGCTCCAGGCCAGGGCGTGGCGGGAGGCAGCGTTCAAGTGCCGCAGCGACTCGCGCTTGGCGATCACCGACAGCCACTCGGTCAGCCGGGCGGGATCGCGCAGACCGGGCAGGTTCCGCCACAGCCGCATCCAGGTCGCCTGGCTGACGTCTTCGCTGTCGGCCGCGCTCAGGCGGTGCGCCCGGGCGATCGACCACACCAGCGGCGCGTATCTGATCACGAGATGGTGCCAGGCCTGCTCGTCGTCGTTGAGGCAGGCCGTCACCAGATCAGTCGTCGTCGAGTACCTTTCCACTGTCCCCCCAGAACATCTCCGCTGTTCCCCGAGATCGGCTGACGACCGGCGGCGCCCCCGCCGCCCGGATCGTCATCGATCCCCGCCCCACGCGGGACGCAAGTACGGTCATGTGGTGCCGGTCACCACCTCGGCCGGACGCGGCGCGGCGTCGGGCGCGGCCTCGGCCGGCTCGTCCTCGCGGAACCCGTGCCGGTCCCACCAGCGCCGCATCGGCGCCGGTGCCCACCAGCATCGGGGTCCCAGGATCCGCATCGTCGCCGGCACCAGCAGTGCCCGCACGATCGTCGCGTCCACGACGATCGCGACGACGAGGCCGACCCCGACCATCTTGATGAAGGTGACCCCCGAGGTCGCGAACGCGCCCACGACGACCACCAGCAACAGCGCCGCCGCGGTGATGATCTTCGCGGTCTTCTGGACGCCGGTGGCGATCGACTCGACGTGATCGCCGGTGCGGTCCCACTGCTCCCTGATCCTCGAGACCAGGAACACCTCGTAGTCCATCGCCAGGCCGAAGGCGATCGCGATCATCAGCACCGGCATCGTCGCGTCGACCAGGCCGGTCGGGGTGAAGCCGAGCGGTCCGGACAGATGACCGTCCTGGAAGATCAGCACGATCGCGCCGAAGGCCGCCGACAGCGAGAGCAGGTTCATCACGATCGACTTGATCGGCAGGACCAGCGACCCGAAGGCGAGGAAGAGCAGCACGATCGAGACCAGGCCGACGAACAGGCCCATCCAGGGCAGCCGCGCGCCGACACTGTCGAGCAGGTCCGTGAGCGCGGCGGGGCCACCGGTGAACAGCGCCTCGCCACCGGCCGGCGGCGGCAGCGCGCGGAGCGCGGTGAGCAACTCCATGCCCTCGCCGGACTGGGGTTCGGCCGCATACCGGATGCTCAGGGCGGCCGTGTCGCCGCCTGCGCCGACCGGGTCGACGCCGTCGACACCCGGAACTGCCGCCAGGGCATCGCTGAATTCACCCAGGGCCGCCTTGCCTGCTTGGCTCTCCACCGGGTCGGCCAGTGTCACCGCGACGGTGATGGCCGCGCTGGGATCGGTCGGGAAATCCTTGCCGAGCGCCTCGGCCACCACGCGGGCCTCGGTGCCCTCGGGGAGCACCCTGGCGTCAGCCGTGCCCCAATCGACGCGCAGGAACGGCAGGCCGAGCGCGAGCAGCACACCGACGACGCCGATGGTCACCACGCCTCGCCGGCGCATCACGGCGTGGGCGATCCGGTACCAGCGCTCGCCATCGGCGGCGGCCGCCTTCCGGGGTGACGGCAGGCGCCAGGAGTCGATCCGGTGGCCGATCACGACCAGCAGCGCCGGCAGGACCACCAAGGCGCCGAGCAGCGCGAACAACACGGTCGCCACACCGCCGATGCCCATCGAGCGCAGGAAGATCTGCGGGAAGAACAGCAGGCTCAGCAGCGACACCGCCAGCGTGAGGCCCGAGAAGGCGACGGTGCGGCCGGCCGTACGCATGGTCCGGATCACCGCCTCGGTCGGGGTGGCGCTGGTCGGCAGCTCCTCGCGGAACCTGCTGACGATGAACAGCGCGTAGTCGATCGCCAGGCCGAGCCCGAGCATCGTGACGAGGTTGATGGAGAACACCGAGACGTCGGTGATCATGGTGACCAGCCGCAGCGCCACGAACGACCCCATGATGCACAGGGCGCCGACGGCCAGCGGCAGCAGCGCCGCGACCGCGCTGCGGAAGATGATCACCATGAGCAGCAGCAGGATCGGCATCGCCAGCAGTTCGGCCCGGGCGATGTCGCCCTTGATCTGGCCGTTGATCTCCTGGCCCATCGGCACCGGGCCGCCGAGCTCGACGTCCAGCCCGCGAGCCTCCAGCAGGCCGGACACCTCGTCGTACGAGTCCGCGCGGGTGGCGGCGTCGCCGCCCTTCAACTGGATCGCGACGTAGGTGGCGGCGCGGTCGGCCGAGACGAACGCCGGCGAACCGGTTGAGTAGTAGGACCGCACCGCGGTGACGGCGCCGGACGCCGCCAGGTTGTCGGCCACGGTGGTGACAGCCGACTTGTACGCCGGATCGTCCACCTTGGCGTCGTCGCTGCGGTAGAGTGCGAGAACGTCGACCGCTGTCCGGCCGACCGCACCTTCGATGGTGGTTCTCGCCCGGACGGACTCGCTGTCCGGATCGTCGAAGCCGGCCTCACCACTGAGCGAGCCGAAGACGCCCGTTCCCCAGACGATACCGACGAGCACCAGGATCAGGGCTCCAGCGAGCACCGCCCAACGCCGTCGAGTGGTCGCCCGCCCCAAGAATGTGAACATGACCCAGCCTCCCCTTGCCCACGTCGGTGTGACCGCCGCGAGCGCCGCCCCAGATGAGATGTAACTGGCCTTTACACTAGTGCGTCACAAACCCCGTTCCAAGTGAAATCCAAAAGCAGCACCAGCTTCGACTGTTGTCATTACATGACCATCGCCGAAACGCTGGAAATGACCGTCGGCAATGCCTTCGGGCGTCCGCGCAGGCGGACTCCTCAGGCGGATGAGAGCGCACCGGAAATCGAAAAACTCTCATTTATTCGCGGGTCGGCCTATTGCTGCCAGGAGACCCCCGACGAGTTCCCTTCCGGGCCGAGTGTTGCAGCCGGCCGGGTCAGCGGGAGTGGTTATCACCAGATCGCAAAGGGTTCCGGCGGCTTGCCGAGCGGGGGCTTCGGGCACGGCCGAACTAGCCGTCGGTGGGTGCGATGCCGCGGAGGAATACTGCGCGCTGCTCGGCGGCCGCACGCGGCCAGTCGGCCACGTTCGACATCGGTTGGGCGAGCATCGCACCGAAACGCACCACGGTGCCCGCATCGACGTCCGCACGGACCGAACCGTCGCGATGTCCGCGCTCGAGGATGGCAGTCATCGTCCGGTGCATCTCCGCTCGTAGCTCGGCCGACTCGGTGCCTTGGCTCATCGGCGCTCCGTGCAGCGGCAGCACCAACTCGTCGCGACGATCGAACGTGCGATGCAGGAAGCGGCTGATCGCGTCGTGACCGGTGCTGCCGGAGCTCAGCGCGTCCTTCGCCTCCGCCAGGATCAGGCGGTAGGCGCGAACGGCCATCGCCTCGAGCAGCGCCTGCCGATTGGGGTAGCGGCGGTACAGCGTCCCGACGCCGACTCCTGCCTCAGCGGCAATCTGTTCCATCGGCACGAACTTGCCCTCGGCCAGCCCCACGCGGACCGCCGCTGCGATGAGCCGCTCGGCGTTCTCAGCGGCGTCCTTGCGCAGCTTGCGGGGTCGCGGTGTGGTCATCAGCGTGGATCAAACGTGCTCTGGAGACGTCGCCGGTGACTGGTCGTCGCGTCCCTCCATGGTGGTGAGCAGCTTGAGCTTCGCCTCGCTCGGGGAGCCGGGGGTGGCGGTGAAGACCAGCAGTTCTTGAGCCTGGTCGGCGTCCAGTAGCGGCTGGCAGTAGAGCTCCAGCTCGCCCAGTTCGGGATGGCGATAGCGCTTGAGGTCGTGGTGATGGGTGACATCGATCTCGTGCCTGCTCCAGACCTCGGCAAACTCGGGGCTGACGTCCAGGAGTGCGGCGACGATCTCGCCTGCTCTGCCATGGGGGTCGGCGGTGTAGGCGGCCCGGATGTCGACAGTGAAGACCCGTCCACGCAGTGCGTGATCTTCTGGCGCATACAGTTCGCGGGCAGCTGGGTCGGTGAACCACCGATACACCAGGTAGCGCGACATCCCGCTGAACCTGGTGTAGTCACCCAGCAACGCGACGGCCGGGCGGGTCTGCAGCAGTGTCTCGCCGAATCGGGACATCACGAGCGCGGGTGTGTCGGACAGGCGGTCCATGATGCGCATCATGGTCGGGCTGATGTGGTCATCGCGCAGCACCCGCCGCGGTGCCGGATGGCCGCCCAGTCCGAACAGATGGTCGCGTTCGCTCATGGTCAGCCGCAGTGCTCGGGCCAGCGCGGCCAGCATCTGCTCCGAGGGCACCGGGCCACGCTGCTGTTCCATCCGGCTGTAGTAGTCGGCCGACATCCCGGCCAGCGCGGCGACCTCTTCGCGACGCAGACCACCCGTCCGGCGCCGGGCTCCGCGCGGAAGCCCGACATCCTCAGGTTGCAGCGCCGTACGACGCGCGCGGAGAAAGTCCGCCAGCAACTCCCGGTCCATGATGTCCAACCTCCTGCGCTCGTCCGGACAGTAGCGGAGGATTTCGTCCGGTTGAGTAGGTTCGGTCAGAGTACCGGAGAGCCGGCTGTTACAGCCTGAACGGGTTGGCGACGGTCGCGGCGAGCAGGTACCAGGCGGTGGCGCCGGTGTGCAGGGAGGCGTAGTACAGGTCTCCGAAGCCGGTGTCGAGGCCGTCGCTGGATGCGGCGACGATGCCCTTGCCGTCGTTGTTGGGCGCGCGCAGCTGGGCATCGCGCAGGCTGGCCAGGTAACTGGCGATGCGTGCGCTGTCGCCACTGGCCTGTCGCAGGTTGAGTGCGGCAACAAGGTGGGCGGTGCCCTCGAACCAGACCTTGCTGGTGTCGGTGTTGCTGAAGCTGATCCCGGTGAAACCGTTGTCGGACGCGGTGAGGTTGGCGATCGTCCAGTCGACGGCCTGGCTGTAGCGGGCGTCCTTGGTGGCGAGGTAAGCCCAGGTCTGTACGTCGGCCGGGATCGGGGTGCGGTTGATGGTCACGCCGTCGGGGTTGGTACCGGTCCAGATCATCCGTCCGGGGTTGTCCCACATCGCCTGGACAAAGCTGAACGCCTGCTGGGATCGGGTCAGCCAGACCTGGTTGCCGGTCTGCTGGTGGAGCATCGCAAAGAATGCGCCGATGTCGATGTTGTGCTCGGTGGCCTTGAAGGTCATCGGCTGATCGTCAGCGTTCCGGCCGCCGGTGTAGCCGGGGATGCCGGCGCCCGACCAGGTCTTGGACTGGATCCAGTTGGCCGCGGTGAGAGCGCCGGTCAGGTACTTGTTGAGGCCGGTCGACTTGTAGAGGTGGCACAGCGCCATCCCGACCCACGCCTGGTTTCCGCTGTACGCCGCGGGGGAGCCGATGTACGGGCTGCCGTCGGGGGTGATCAGCGGGTTCGGCTGGTACGACGCTCTGGTGCGGCCGTCGCCGATCGGGTCGTTCGCCTGGAGATAGAGCATCACGTCGCCGAGCATCCTCGCGCGCGCCATCTGAGCGGGCGACCCGTCCTGGATGAGAGCGATGATGGTCGGCGCGTCGTCGTACAGGAATGAGGAGACGAAGTTGATCCCGGCGAAGTAGCCACCGGTGTAGCTCTGCGGGACGCGCAGGGTGGTGCCGGCGCCGTACTGGTCGATTTTCTGGGCCAGGAAGGCGAAGGCGTCCGCGACCGACGCCTCGGTCGCGCGTCGGGTGCATCGACTGGCGGGGCCTGAACCAGCGTGTGCCGTGGTGGGGATCGCGAGCGCTGTGCCGAGGGCAGCGATGCTGCCGAGGACGGTACGGCGGGACGGGGTCATGGTGACTCCTTCAGCTGGGCGGGGTACGGCGCCGGGCGGGCCTCGGTATCCGGCGCGGATCGATCATTGCGGCGGTGATCTCGAGCGCGGCCACGGTGCGATCGTGGTTGAGCTGGGCGACCCGCGTGTAGAGGACGTCGAGGACGAGTAGCTGTGAATGGCGATCTGCCAGGGCGTCGGCGTGCGCCGTACCGGTTCGTGCCGTGGTGAGCACGAGCTCGGCTGCCGCGGCCAGGGTCGAGGCCTGGTCGTTGGTGACGGCGACGGTCCGGACGCCGCGGGCGGCAGCGGCTTGCAGGAGGTCGATCGTCTCGGTGATCTGGCCGGAGTGCGAGATCCCGAAGACGATGTCGCGCTCGTCGGCCAGTGCAATGGAGATCAGTGCGTTGTGGACGTCGGGGCACAGCCAGCAGGAGAACCCGATGCGCTGCAGCCGGATCCGCAGCTCGTCCGCGGAAATGGCGCTGGTTCCGACACCGAACAGGTAGATGTTGCGGGCGTCGGTGAGCGCGCGAGCGACCCGGTCGATCTCGGCGAGGTCCAGCTGGTCGGCGGTGTCACAGATGGCCCGGGTGTTGGCGGCGACGATCACCTTGAGCACCTGGTCGAGGTCGTCGCTGGGCTGGATCGCGCGGCCGATATCGGTGTTCCAGCGGCTCGGCGCGGCGCGGCCGACCTCCTCGGCAAGCGCAACCTTGAGACCGGCGAACCCTGGCAGGCCCAGGTGATGGCAGAACCTGGTCACGGTGCCGGCGGACGTGCCGGTGCGTTCGGCGAGCTCGCTGATCGTCAAGTGCATCGCCTCGGCCGGTTCGGCCAGCAGGTAGGCAGAGATCTGATCCAGCGCGCCGGCCAACTGGCCGGCGCGCAACCGCTGAAGGAGTCCGGGGGCAACCATGATGGAAGCAATTTCCATCATTCTTCACCGAAGGTCAATGGATCGAAAAGATTTCCAGCATCCTCAGGCTTTGTCACCGCGCGGGGTATCGCCGGCGAACAGACCGGTCGGGTCGACGGCACGCCGTACGCGATCCACCCGGACCTGGGTCTCGTCGGCATGCGTCTGTTGCGGCTTCTGGACCGCACACGCCTTGTCGTACTCCGTGGTGCCGGGTACGGCGAAAGCGGAGTAGTCGTTCATGAGAGCTCCTCGCGGTCAGGCGGAGGGTGCGACGATGATGACCTTGCCGGGCAGCGTGCCTGCGGCGGCCTGCGCATGGACGGTCAGCAACTCGGCCAGCGGCACCCGCTGCGCGACGGCGACGTTGAGCTCGCCGGAGTCGACCAGCCCGACGAGTTCTGCCAGTTGGTCGGCGTTGCTGTTGACGAACAGGTCGATGCCCCGCACATCCCGCTGCTCGTCCGAGGGCGCAGGCATCCAGACCGTCGTGTTGACCAGTACGCCGCCTGGGCGGATCAGAGTGACCAGCGCGGCCAGCTGTGCCGGTTCGACCGGTGCGAGGTTGAGTACGACGTCGACCGGTTCGGCTACGGCGTCCATCAGCTCGGTCGTGGTGAAGTCGATGATCTCGTCGGCGCCGTCTGCCTTGGCCTGTTCACTGCTCCGGGGACCGACCACCGCGATCACGTGGGCGTCGGCGCGCTTGGCCAGTTGGACGGCGTAACCGCCGACGCCGCCGCCCGCGCCGTTGATCAGCACGCGCTGCCCGCTCGTGAGTTTGGCGTGGTCGAAAAGGGCCTGCCAGGCAGTCAGGCCTACCAGCGGCAGGGCCGCGGCATCGGGCAGTGGAATGCTCTTCGGCGCTCGCGTCAGGATTTCGGCCGGCGCAAGGGCGTACTCCGCAGCTGCACCGGGTTCTGCCATCGGCAGGAAGCCGATCACTTCGGCGCCGACCTCGAAGCCATCGACGCCCGCACCCAACGCGTCGACCGTGCCGGCCACGTCGATGCCCGGAGTATGCGGAAGCTTCACCGGGATGGGTCCTTGCATGAACCCCGCGCGAATGTTGCCTTCGACACCATTGAACGACGTCGCGGCCACCCGGATCCGGATCTGTCCGGCGCCGGGAACGGGCCGATCCACCTCTTCGACGTGCAGAACGCTCGGGTCGCCGTACTCGTGGAAACGTACTGCCTTCATGCGAACCACCGCTTTCGTTTGGTTGATGCATCGCCTTGGAGGCGTGACCTGTCAAAGCATCACCCGCACCGAAAATCGCAGGAAGGCCACATCTATCCACGGACAACTTGTCCGTGGATGCGCTGTTTCCCGGCTTCCTGGGGGCACTACTCCCTGTCGTCCGGGAAGCCCTCCGGCGTTAGCTATCGGCATGCCGTCACCTCTCGTCGACATCACCGAAGCCCGTCTGACGAACGTGCCGGGCTGGTCCGTCCGGGAGACCGATTTCTGGTGCACGGTGCGTCCGGACGGGGTCGAGACCCGAGCGCAGGGCTGGAAGCTGCACGTGTCGGCCACCGTCGCCTCCGCGCCGGAGGTGCTGACCAGGGTCCTCGACGTGCTCGTCCCGGCCGGCTGCGTCTTCAAGTTCGCCGGTTCGCCCGAGCACGTCCGTGAGCTGAACGGCGGCCACTACCCGCGGGGTGGCGCCGGCAAGTTCGTCACGATCTACCCGGTCGACGACGACCAGTTCCGCTGCCTCGCCGCGGAGCTGCACCAAGCCACCGACGGCCTGCCCGGCCCGACGATCCTGTCCGACCGGCCGTACCGGCCCGGCAGCCTGGTGCACTACCGGTACGGCGCCTTCATCGGCGAGCAGCGACTCGGCAACGACGGTCATCTGCTCGAGGTGATCACGGCGCCGGACGGCAGCAAGGTCGAGGACCGCCGGGATGCCTGGTTCAACCCACCGGAGTGGGCACCGCTGCCGTTTCCCGACGAGCAGCCGGTCGTGGCCGAAGAGGTGGACGGGGTGTTGCTGGCCGGCCGGTTCGTGGTCCGGCGGGCGATCCGGCATGCCAACAAGGGCGGCGTCTTCGAGGCGATCGACCAGGTCACCGGTGACGAGGTGATCGTCAAACAGGCCCGGGCCGGGGTCGGCGACGGACCGGACGGCTGGGACCTGCAGGCGGCGCTGCGGAACGAGGCGGAGATGCTCGACCAGCTGGGCGAGCAGAGTCCGGCACCTCGGCGGATCGCCTTGTTCGACCAGGACGGCGACCTCTTCCTCGTGCAGGAACGGATCGACGGCAAGACCTTGCGGGCCTGGCGGGCCGAACAGCCGGTGGCGTTGCCCTGGCGCGAGACGGCCGGCCGGTTGATCGATCTGGTGGCAGCCGTCCATGCCCAGGGTGTGGTGCTGCGCGACCTGTCACCGCTGAACGTGATGGTTCGCGAGGACGGCACGCTCGCGATCATCGACCTGGAGTACGCCGCGCTGGCGGGGACGAAGTCGGTGGCAGCCGTGACACCCGGGTACGGCGCTCCCGAGATCTCGCGACGCGACGAGGCGACCCCGGCTGCGGATCACCACGCCCTTGGCGGGCTGCTCTTCCTGCTCTGCACGGGGGCGGACCCGATCCTGACCGAGGCGGTTCCGCCCGGGACCGACCCTGCGCAGGAGGCCAAGCGGCTGGAGGCGTGGCTCACGCTGATCGCCGAGACCGATGATCGAACGGCCGAGGCGCTGCCGCTCATCCTGGGTCTCCGCAGACCGGATCCCGCAGACCGTTGGGGCCTCGAGAAAGCCCGGGCCTTCCTGGCCGGCAACCACGTTCCTGCGGCGAGTGCGAACACCTCGGCGTCGTACGGGCCGGGTGGGTTGCTGGACAACGGCGTCAGCCATCTGCTCGCCAAGCTGGACCCGAACACCGGCGAACGACTCTGGCCGCCAAGCGTGTACGGCGACTCGGGCGATCCCTGCAACATCTACCACGGGGCCGCTGGGCCGATGGCCGTGCTGACGTGGGTGGCCGAGCTTCGTGAGGACGCGGCGGCGGTCGACGGCGTGCAGGCCGCCGCGGGATGGATCCGGGAGCGCCTCGGGCCCAGCCCCGAGCTGTTGCCGGGCTTGTACTTCGGCCGGGCCGGCACGATCGTCGCGCTGCATGAGGCAGCACGCCTGCTGGCTGACGACGACCTGTCGGCGTACGCGATGACCCAGCTCGGACGGCTGCCGCTGGAGTGGCCGAACCCAGACGTCACCCACGGTCTGGCCGGCGCCGGATTCGCGACTCTCGAGCTCTGGAACCACACCCACGATCCGGCCCTTGCCGCCCGCGCCCGCAAGTACGCAGAGGTCCTGGCCGATCGTGCCGAGCGGCAGGCCGGCCGGTTGCTGTGGCCGGTCCCGGACACGTTCGACTCGAAGCTGGCCGGCCTCACCGACTACGGATTCGCGCACGGTACGGCGGGTATCGCGTCGTACCTGCTTGCTGCCGGTACTCGTCTGGACGAGCCCGAGTGGATCGACCTGGCGGTTGAAGCGGGCCGGTTGTTCGACCAGGAGGCGCTCGAGAGCGACGAGGGCACCTTGTGGACCTCTGGCCCCAACGACTCCCGTCCGCTCGATTACTGGTGCAGCGGGTCCGCCGGCATCGGGACCTTTCTGGTGCGGCTCTGGCGGACGACCGGCGACCCGCGCACGCTCGAACTGGCTGAAGGCGCTGCCGAGGCCGTCTGGAGACGCAGGTGGCTCGCCGGCACCAGCGTCTGCCACGGGTTGGCCGGTACCGGCGAGTTCCTGCTCGACCTGGCGGAGGCGACCGGGAAAGAGTTGCACCGGTTCCGCGCCGAGGGGCTGGCCGAGGCGATCGCTGCCCGCGCCGCCTCGGTGGACGGGCAACTGCTGGCTCCCGACGAATCGATGCGCGGCTTCGGCGCCGACTACGCGGTAGGGGTGTCCGGCTGGGTGGCCTTCCTGCTCCGCCTTCAGCATGGTGGCCCGCGGCGCTGGATGGCGGAGTCATGATCAGCCGTGCGGACTTCCGCCTGTCACCGAACGGCCGGTACGGCGTCTCTCTGCGCAGCGAGGCTGGTACCGGCGAACACCTGGAGACCTGGGTCCGGTCGAGTGGCGGCGGGTGGCGCGCGGATCGGGACCTCGGACCGGTCGGGCATGCGCAGATGCTGGCGTTGGACGACGGCCGGACGATGGTCTTCGACAGCGCCGCGGCCGACCCGGCTGTCTGGCTGTTCGACCACTCTGTCGTTTCGGCTCGCTTGACGGAGTCCGGAAGTGCTTTGTCCGGACTACGCCTGATCGCGGGGCCCCGGACAGCCACTGGAACCGGCGGCCTTGCACTGATCCATGACCAGGGCCACACGGAGGTCTGGAGACTGACTGACGAGCGCCCCGCGCTGACCGAGTTGCTGGCCCGCGTGCCAGGAGTACTGGCCACTTGCCACCGGATGGACGCGTCGGGGCAGCTCCTGATCGCCGAGCGCAGTGAAGTCGCCACTGGTCCCACCGAGCTCGTCTTGATCGACCTGGGTGACGGCAGCTGGTCAACCCTGCTCAACACAGGGCCGGACAGCTACGACAGCATCCTGGCCACCAGCCCGAAGAACAGCCTGGTGGTTGTCGGCACCAATGTCACCGGAGTGCGCCGGATCGGCTGGAAGCGGCTCGACGAACCCGGACCGCTGGCCTTTCCCGAGGCGCTCAACCTGTCTGGCGAGCCTGCTGAGCCGCTGGCGTGCAGCCCTGACGGCCGACAGATCCTGATGCACCGGACCGTCGGCGTCCGCTCCCGGTTGAGCAACTTCAGTACGGACGACGACCGGACCGTCGAGGTCACGACCCCACCGGGCCGGGTACACGCGGCCCGCTGGTGCACGGACGGCCTCACGCTCGTCCTGTCCACGCCGGTGCTGCCGCCGCATCCCGTCACGGTCGAGCCGACTGTGACCTCCCTGGCGACCATCAACCTGGCTACCGGGACCGGCCCGCAGGCACGCATCGAGACGCTCGAAGGTGCGACCGGCCCCGTGGAGGCGGTCGTGTACGGCGGCCCGCGCTGGCGGGACTGCGAGCACGTCGTACTGGCCGTGCACGGTGGCCCCTTGTCTGCTTGGCGGTACGGGTTCAACCCGTTCCTGGCGCGGCTGGCCGAAGCCGGGATCGCAGTAGTGGCGCCGAACCAGCGCGGCAGTGTCGGGTACGGCCGGAGCCATGCGGAGGCGATCCGTGGCGCCTGGGGCGGGCCAGACCTGGCTGACCTGTTGGCGATCGCCAATGGCATCCCCAACCAGCTGAGCCTGCTCGGCGAGAGCTATGGCGCGTACCTCGCACTGCTGGCCGCCGGTGTCGCCCCTGGCCGGTGGGCGCGTTGTGCCGCAGTGGCTCCGTTCCTGTCGCCGCAGCGCCTGTACGTCGATGCCGGGCGCGGTGTCCGCGACCTGATCGACCAGCTCGACGGACGGACCGTTGTGACCGACGACCTCGGACCCCGCGACGTGCTCCGGTTCGCGGCCGGTATCGAGGCCCGCCTGCTGGTGGCGCACGGGCAGCGGGACCCGATGATCCCGCTTTCACAGTCCACGGAACTGGTCCGGACGCTGCGAGCCTCCGGCCCCGAGCCGTACTTCCTCGAAGTTCCGGGTGGCGATCACGACCTGCTCGCCGACCCGTTCGGCCCGACGGCCGGAGCCGTACTGCGGTTCCTGGCCGGGCCCGTCGACTCCCGCGCGAACCCGCGCGGTGGAACCCGACCAAGAAAGGAGGGGGTCCCGGATGACCACGATCGTGCCGGGACTACGGCTGAGTGCCGACATCCAGCAGCTGAACCGTTTGCCCGAGGTCACGCCGGTGCCTGAGGGCACTGCGCTGGGGCCGGGGCAGTGGCGGAACACCTGCTGGGGAACGCCGGAACGTCCGACCTGCTGTTGTACTCGCGTTACTGACAACTGAGAAAGGCTAGCCATGAACAACACACTGAACCTCACCCTCGACATCTCCGCCCTGCAGAAGCTGCCCGAGGTGGCCCCGGCCGCCGATGGTACGGCCATGCTCGGCGCCGGTGCGATGCGCTGCAGCATCGACGGGCCGACGTGCTGCTGCAGCAGGATCACCGACAACTAGGTCGAACGAACTGATGGGTGGGGGTTGCCGGCAGCCCCCACCCGTCACCGCGGCTGGAGGCTGGTGTTGATCGCAGGCGATCGGTTGCTGCTGGCAACCTTCCGGCAGAGCCCGGCCCGCGCGGTGGCGACGGCTACGGTCACCTTGCTCGGCGGCGCGGCCTCGTTCGCCGTACCGGCGATCCTGGCGACGGCCGTCGACGACATCCTCCGGGAGCGGACCGGTTCCTGGCTCTGGTTGCTCGCCGCGATCGCCCTGGACATCGGCCTGCTGATCGGCGTGCTCCTGCTCGGCAACAACTGGTACACCCAGGTCACGGCCGAGCTGCGGCACCGCTTGTTCGGGCAAGCGGTCGACCTCGGCGTGCAGGCGCGGGAGCTGCCTCCGAGCGCGGACCTGGTCAGTCGGCTGACCACGGACTGTACGGCGGTCGGCCGTCTGCTCCCGACTGTTTGGTCCGGAGTCACCGACGGTCTGGTCGGGGTCGCCGCCGTCGTCGCGCTCGCGCTGATCGACTGGCGGCTGGTGCTGATCTTCGGCGTCGGGGTTCCCACAGTTGCGCTGGCGGCGCGGACCTTTCTGGCCGGCACCACGGTCTTGACCGCCCGCTATCGCAACGCCCAGAGCCTGATCGCCGGCCTGCTGCTCGACGCACTGGCCGGGATCCGCACGATCCAAGCCAGTGGCACGGCGGATCGCGAGGCCGAGCGGGTACTTCGCCCGTTGGCGGAGCTCGATTCGACAGGCCGGGCTTGGTGGTCGGCGCAGGGGCGTGCGGGCTGGCAGGTGGCACTCCTGGTTCGGCTGATCCAGGTAGCAGTGCTGGCCGTTGCCGGAGTGGGTGTGTCCTCCGGCCGGATAACGCCGGGCCAGTTGCTGGCTACGGTCGCCTACACGCCGCTGGCGCTCGGCGTCCTGTCGCAGGTGGGTCTGCTGGCTACTGTCGGCTCTGCCCGCGCCAGTGCGGCCCGTCTCGCCGACGTCCTGGCCTTGTCATCCAGACCGAAGCCTGTACGGCGTCTGGGCGTGGCCGACGGCCGGGTGGAACTCCGAGGCGTGCGATTAGGGACGGTCCTGGACGACATCAACCTCGTCATCCCTGCCGGTACGACGCTTGCGGTCGTCGGCCCGTCCGGCGCGGGCAAGACCACGCTTGCCTGGCTGATCGGCGGTCTGGCCGTACCGGACGAAGGAGAAGTCCTATTGGACGATTTGCCGCTACGGGAGCTGCCCCGGCACGACTTGGCCCGTGAGGTCGCCTACGCCTTCGAGAAGCCCGCCCTGCTCGGCGAGACCGTGCACGACACCATTGCCTTCGGCCTGCCGGGGGTGACGCGCGCAGAGGTGGAGCAAGCGGCCCGGGTTGCCCAAGCGGACGCTTTCGTCCGGCGCTTGCCTGAGGGATACGACACGCGGATCGCGGATGTGCCGCTGTCAGGAGGGGAGGTCCAGCGGATTGGCCTGGCCGCCCTGGTTGCCCGGAACGCACGGGTGGTCGTGCTCGACGACGCCATGGCCGGTCTGGACAGCGCGACCGAGGCCTTGATCGTCGCTGCACTGGCCAGGATCCAGTTGGGCCGCACAACCGTGGTGGTGGCACACCGCGAGGACACTGCCGCCTCTGCGGATCTTGTTGCCTGGATCTCCGCCGGACGGCTCCAAGGGCTCGCCCCACACCAGCAATTGCTGACCGACCGCCGGTACCGGGCCCTCTTCCAACCGGACCCGCAGGCGACGTCATGAGCGGCCTGCGGCTGCTGGGCGGATCCCTGCACGACCGGCCGAGTGCAGTCGCCGTACTGGCTGTTTGGTCGTTGGTTGAGGCGGTGCCTGCGCTGACTGCCGGTCTGTTGGTTGCGCAAGCGCTCGACCGGGGCTTCCTGGCCGGGCGGCCGGTGACTGGCCTGGCTTGGCTCGGTCTGTACGCCTTGGCACAGCTTGCCGGCGTGCTCGCGACGCGGCAGACCTACGGTCCGCTGGCAGATCTCGTCGAGCCGCTGCGAGACGACCTGACCCGGTTGGTGGTGCGGAGTCACCTCTCCCGGGTCGATCAGCCGGCACATCAGTCGGACTCGGTTGCCGTGAACCGCGTCGTCGACCAGGTCGAGACGGTCCGGACGCTGACGGCGACGGTCCTGCGCAATCTCCGCCCGGCCGCGTTGTCACTGATCGCGGCACTGATCGGTCTCGCCGGAGTTGACCTCGACATCCTGGTGGTGGTCGCCGTACCGCTGGTGCTGACGGTCGCCGCCTACTGTGCACTCTTCCCCCGGACGGCGGCTCGCCAGCGGTCGGCGATCGGCGCCGGGGAGGTCCTCGCGGGGACCAGCGGCAGGCTGCTCGACGGCCTTCGCGAGGTGACCGCGGCCGGAGCGGAGGCCGAGGCCAAAGCGAGGACCGGTATCGCCGTCGACGGCCACGCCGTCCAGCTGAGACGTCTTGGCCGGTCGGGCGCGCTGCGGACCCTGGTGATCACCGCGGGCGGCTATCTTCCGATCGTCGCCGTGCTGGCAGCGGCTCCGTGGCTGCTCGCCGGACGTGCCACGACCGGTGAAGTCACCGGTGCCTTCGTCTACCTCGTCAGCACCTTGCAGCCTGCGCTGCAGTCGCTCGCGCAGATGACCGGGTCGTGGCTGCTGCAGCTGACCGTGACTGCCGGCCACCTGGCCAGGAGCTGCGCGCCACGGGGCCCAGAGCTACGAGCGGGGGATCGGCGCAGGCCCGCGGATGGCAGTGTCCGGCTGCGCGGGCTCTCCTTCGGCTACGGGCGGCTGAGCACCCCGACCGTCGACGACCTGGACTTCGATATCTCAGCCGGTGAGCATGTGGCCGTCGTCGGGCCGTCCGGAGCGGGCAAGTCGACCCTGGTCAACCTGATCGGTGGCCTGATCAGCCCACAGGCCGGGGACATCCTGATCGGCGGGGTGCCGTTGGCTTCGATCGATCCGGTGGAACTCCACCGGCAGGTCGTGCTCGTACCGCAGCAGGCCTACCTCTTCGCGGGCACTCTGCGGGAGAACCTCGCCTACCTCGCGCCGTGCGCCACCGATCGGGACCTCGACCGGGCGGTCACGGCCCTGGCGCTCGAACCCGTCGTACGGCGCCTGGGCGGTTACGCGGGTCTCCTCGCACCCCACGGCGACGGCCTGTCGGCGGGGGAGGCCCAGCTCATCGCGCTGGCCCGGGTGTACCTGGTGCAGGCGCTGGTGGTGCTGCTCGACGAGGCGACCTGCCACCTCGATCCGGCCGCCGAGGCCAGGGCCGAACAGGCCTTCGCGGCCAGCGGCAGCACGCTTGTGGTGGTCGCCCATCGGGCTGCTTCAGCGGCCCGGGCCCAGCGGGTCCTGGTGGTGGGTGGTCCAACGGGGTGACTGTCGCTTCCTCCGGTGGTGCCCGATCGGACCTCATCGGGGCAGGGCAGTGGACGGAAGATCTAAAGATGACGGTCACGGCGGGGTACAAGGAACTTGTTCTGAGGCTTTGTGCGGCCTGTAATGCCGGTGATCGGCGCGGGATCGAGGCGGTCCTGACGCCTGACTTCGCCGACGCGGGGCGGTGCTGTGGGCCGGATCGGTTCGCGGCGCGGCTCGCGCTGGTTCGGCGGGACGTCGCCGAATTCCGCTGGGACGTGCTCGGCCTGGTGGCCGAAGGCACCACGGTGGCGCTGCGGGTCCGGCTCAGCGGCATCACCGGGGGCCGCCGGCTGGCCGTCGAGCAGATGCACATCTACGAGGGCCGCGACGGCCGGATCGCCTCCCGGCAGTGCGTCGGCGGCACCGACGGGCCGTTCGACCGGCTCGCTGCGGCGTCTTGACCAGGCTGGTCATCGCCGACGATCACCCGATCGTCCGCAACGGCCTGCGCGATCTGCTGCTGTCGGTCGGCGGGATGGACATCGTGGCCGAGGCCGCCACCGGTGACGAGGCCGTGCAGAAGGCGCTGCGGTACCGCCCCGACGTGGTCCTGATGGACCTCCAGATGCCCGGGCTGAACGGTATCTCCGCCACTCAGGAGATCGTCGCGGCCGATCCGGCCATCGCGGTCGTGGTGCTGTCGATGTTCGAGGAGGACGACTCGGTGCTCGCCGCGGTCCGGGCCGGCGCCCGCGGTTACCTGCTGAAGGGCGGGCCGCAGGAGGACATCATCCAGGCGGTTCACGGCGTCGCGACCGGAGCGGCCTTCTTCGGCCGGCGGGTGGCGGGCAAGGTGATGGAGCTGCTGGCCGGCCCACCACCGGCCGAGGCGTTTCCCGATCTGACCGGCCGCGAACGCGACGTACTCGATCTCATCGCCGCCGGCCTGAGCAATATCCAGATCGCCCGGCAGCTACACCTGGCGCCGAAGACCGTCAGCAACAACATCTCCAACATCTTCGCGAAGCTGCGGATCGCTGACCGGGCCGCGGCGATCGAGTGTGCCCGGGCCGTTGGACTGGGGCGTGCGGCAGGTCCGCTCAGATGATCTCGCTGGGGGTCTGCCTGCTGCTGTGCGGCGGCACCCTCGCCGTTCGGCGCCCGCGCAACCCCCTGGGCTGGCTGTTCCTGTCCGCGGCTCTGACAGCAATTCTGTTGCCCTCGGCCACCAACGCCGTGCTCGCCGCTGCCCTCTTGGTCTTCCCGACCACCAGATCGCTCCGCGTCCCAACAGCGGCAGCTGCGGTCCTGCTGGCAAGCCTCCTGTACGCCGATCCCGGGTTGACGTCGCTACTAGCGGTACTAGCCGCCGTGGCTGCGCTTGTGACGCGATACCGCTGCGGAGACGAGGTAGTCCGCCGACAGATCCTATGGCTGTACCTAGCCGCCGTGCTGGCTGTCCCGCTGGTGCTGCTCGGGTTGTCCGCGTGGCTGGCAGTACCGCCTGCCGTGGCGCTGGCGTTGCTCCGGTACCGCCTTGTCGACGTACGGGTGGTTGCGTCTCAGGCAACGTTCTACCTGTGTGCGGGAGTGGTCCTGTCTGCGGTGCCCAGTGTGGTCGCGCTGCTGGTGATTCCGGCGCATTGGCTGTTCCAACCACTGCTTGATCGGGCCTTCAGGGTCAAGGTCCCGGCCTTGGACCTGGAGCAGGGATCGCTCGACGTACTGGTCAGGGCTGTTCGGGACGCACTCCAGCTGCCGTTCGTGGCGCTGCGGATGGAAGGGCGGGATCTGGCCGTCTCGGGCTCTGCGACCGGGCAGTTGGAGGTCGTTGAGCTCGGAGCGGTCCAGTTCGTCACCACTGGGCGGCTTGGCCGCAGGAGGCGCCGGCTGCTGTCGATGCTGGAAGTGCCGCTCGGGGTAGCGGTCCGGGCCACGCTGGCCTCCGAGGAGCTACAGGCCTCGCGGGAGCGGATCGTGGCGGCCCGCGAGGAAGAACGCCGCCGCCTCCGCCGAGACCTGCACGACAACCTCGGGCCGAGGCTGACCGGCATGGCCTACACAACCGACGCGCTGCGCAACCACTCGAGCGACGGGCGGCAGGCCGAGATGCTCGGCAGACTCCGGGGTGACATCGGCCTGGCCATCACGGAGATCCGGGCCGCCGTGGAGGGCCTGCGGCCGCCCGCCCTGGACGAGCTCGGCCTGGGAGACGCCGTACGGGCCGTTGCCGGTCGGTTCGCGCATCGTGCCGGTGGAGAGCCCGTCACGGTCCGGGTGGAGACGAGCGTGGGCTGGGCTGACCTCCCGGCGGCGGTAGAGGTCGCGGCGTACCGGATCGTGGTGGAGGCGCTGAACAACGCCGTGAAGCACTCGGGCGCGAACCTGATCGAGGTACATCTGGCGATAGGCGATGAGTTGTCCATCGAAGTGACCGACAACGGCGAGCCGGCCGAGTGGCTGCCCGGCGTCGGCCTCCTGTCAATGACCGAGCGAGCCGCCGAAATAGGCGGCCACTGCACCGCAGGCCACACCCCCACGGGCGGCCGAGTCCTCGCCACCCTCCCACTCTGCCCCATGGCTCCCCACGAGGCCCAGCCAGGCACAGGCCCCACAACGCCCAGCGCGGCTACCAGGTCTGCCACCTCGGCCGCGACGAGATGCGCACCGACTACCGCGTCGTCCCGTTCGTCAACGCCCCCGGCGCCCCGGTGAAGACCCAGGCCAGCATCCACGTCGAGAACGGCAGACCAGGCGTGGCCCACGTGACCACCTAGGCGTCAGCGGCGAAGTGCCGGTCATAGCCGGCTTGTATTCTCGCGGTGTGGAGCTGAGGCATCTGCGCGCTGCTGTCGCCGTCGCCGACCATCTGCATTTCGGTCGTGCGGCGGTGGAGCTCGGCATCGCGCAGCCGCCGTTGAGCCAGGCCGTCAAGGCGTTGGAGACCGAGCTCGGCGTCGTGCTGTTCGAGCGTGACACCCGTCACGTGCGGCTCACAGCTGCCGGCGAGGTGTTCGTGGCCGACGCTCGCGAGTCGCTGTCCCTGGTGGATTCCGCGTGCACACGCGCGCGGTCGGCGGGACGCGGCGACATCGGCGAACTCGTCGTCGGAATGGTCGGGTCCGCCGCGCTGCACCCACTCCCGGCCGTGCTGGGCCCTTACCGGGCCCGGTATCCGGATGTCACCGTGCGATTCGCCGAACTGCCGACGGCAGGCCAGCTGGAGCGTCTGCGGAACCGCACTCTGGACGTGGGCTTCGTGCGTCCGCCGTTGCCCGCGCCCGCCGACGCCGAGCTCGACGTCATACCGATCTCGCGGGAGCCGTTGGTCGTCGCTTTGCCCAAGGGACACCGGTTGGCGGCCCGGGAGCGGATACCCGTGAAGCTGCTGGCCGGTGAGTCTTTCGTACTGTTTCCGCGGCACCTCGGCCCGGGACTCCACGATCGTGTCTCCGCGCTGTGCCGCGCAGCCGGCTTCGAGCCCGCGGTGGTGCAAGAGGCGGTGCAGATGCAGACCATCGTGGGGCTGGTCGCCGCGGGTTGTGGGGTCAGCATCGTGCCGGGTTCCGTTGCGGCCCTCACCGGCTTCGGGACCGTCTTCGTCAAGCTGAGCCCAGCTACGACGCTGGTTGAGCTGGCCTTGGCGGCGCCGAAGACCCGCCTGTCGCCGGTCGTCGCGAACTTCGTCGCGATGGCCCGCGATGTCACCGGCGTGCGCTGATCCCTAGCCCTGAGCGGCAGGCAGCGGGGGTGCGCCGGATTCCCGGAGCGCCTCGTGCAGGAAGGCGAGAGCGTGTTGGTTGTCCTGGAGCATCCGGTCCAGCGACCCGGCCTGGGGCCACTCGTCGATCCGGTCGAGACTCCAGAACTGCGCCTCGGTCAGCAGGCCGTTGTGCGCGGCCATCAGCCGCGCATCGACGTACGGGTATGACCGGGCGTGGACCCGCATCCACCCTTCCAGGCGGAGGTACTCCACGATCTGCCGGTTGATCCGCTCGATGCGGCGCGGCACGTCGGGCCTCGAGACGTTCGCCGTGCGTACCTCGTCGAGTACCCGGCCGGATCCCCCGTTCTCGTTCGGCGCGGGAACCCCGGCCAGAGCGGCGATCGTGGGGGCGATGTCGATGTTCTCGGCGTAGTCGACGACTCGCCCTCTCGCGACACCCGGCCCGGCGAAAACGAGCGGAAGACGCCAGGAGTCCTCCGCCTGCACCGGATGCCAGCCGTAGCGCGACTGCCCGTCGGCGAGCACGACTAGCAGGGTGTCGTCCGCGATGCCCATTCGCCGCAGTCCGTCGAGGAACGTTCCCAGCAACGCGTCCGCTCTGCGCACCACCTGCGGATAGGGCGAGCCCTTGCCGTAGATGTCGCGGGCCCAGGGTTCCCCTGCCGGCGCGTTGGCGACCTGCTGGCTCACGGCGTTGGTGTCCTGCAGCAGTAGCCGCATGAAGGTCAGGTGCCGGTGTTCGCTCAGCTGACGCAGTCCCAGCCGGACGTTGTCCTCATCGCTGTCCTCGTCGTCGAGCCGGGTGAAATCGAAGCCAGGATTGAGCGAACGGTACGCCTGACTGTTGGCGATATGCGCCGTGTAGCCCGCGAAGCTGTGCTGGAGGTAACGCTGTTTCTGCCATGGCCGCAGAAACACGGATCCCGCGAACGTGGTGGGGTTCGGGAACGACGTTGTGGACAGCGGCCAGAAGCCGCTGACGGTGGGATGCCACGGAGCGATGGTGAGCGCCTTGTCCACTCGGGTGCCCCGCTCGGCGATTCGCTGGAAGTTCACCAGACCGAGCCGCTCGGGGGCCTCATGGTGGAGCGAGTCCAGATGAAAAACGACCACCCGTCGCACGTCACCCGACGGTCTCGTCCGGGGCTGAGTGGCCCCCTGGGCCATCGGTGCACCCGAGACGCCCGCCACGGCAGGGATCCCCGCACCAGCCAGTTTCAGGAAACGCCGCCGACCGTGAGGCCTCGGCGCGATCCAGTCGCGGTTCTCTTGATCACCCACGGTTCCCCTTCGCTCCTCTCCCTGGACGGAAACTCCGTGGAACTCAGCATCGGTCGAACCCGTCGTCGTCGTCCTCATCGATACCTGAAAACGAGAACAGTCATCCCGATCCGGGTATGAGACGACTGAACCTCCTGGTGACGGCAACCGGGCCGGCCCGGCCACCGCGACCCCGCCGACCGACCAGAAGATCGAAACCATCGGCAGCGAGGGAACCCGAACCGTTCCGGCGTACGACGAGAGCCGCCTCGTCCAGGTTTTCGAGGCGAACTTCTGGGCGAGCGCAGGTGAGCGTCGCTACATCACGTCCAACGTGCTCGCCAAGCAGGGCACCGGCACCTCCGACCCGCTCCTGATGGCACAGGCTTCGATCATCTGTGCAGGAACCGGTAGCCAGCAGGTCGGTGCGAACATGAACGTCCAGCGTGGGCAGACCATCACTCTGACCCCGCGCTTCGTCTTCATTTCGCAGAGCTCCGGCAATGTCAGTTGCAAGCTCTACGCGGCTGGCCGGCGTCCTGACCCGACCGGTTCACCGGCGTCGTCGAACACCTGGTTCGTCGACTACGGCTCCTACCTTGCTGTCAGTGAGCCGATGCCGTCCTGGACCCGGACGTTCGACACCAGCGCGCTGACGTCCAAGCGGCTGGACGACCCGGGTGACAACTGGACACCCATTGACAAGACGTTCACGATCGCGTCCGGGGTCGCGCAGTTCGATCTCATCAGCGACCACAAAGTGACCGTCTGCAGTTCGTCCGGCGGCAGCGAGGACTCCACGACCAACGGGCCTCTGTGCACCAGCGACGTCTGGTGTGGCGACTGTCGTGCACGCCCCCAACGAGACAACCCTTGTGACCACGTAATTCGTTTCCCTTCGGGCTGGGCCGAAAGCGGTGGTCGGGCGCCGAGGGGGAATCGAGGCTGGGCGGATGAAAAGACTCATCGTTCTTGCAGTTCTGGTGATCACGTTGACGACCTCCACGACGGCGGCCGCGCGACCCTGGAACGAGCCGCACCGGCCCTCGACGTACGTCGTTTCGGACACGCCGGGGGATACGCCCGAGGGGATCGAGGTCACGCGGGACGGCACCATCTACGTCACGAGTGTCGGGACGGGCGCGGTCTATCGGGGATCCGTGCGGAGCGCCCGGCTCCAGCTGTTTCTGCCGGCCGGGTCCGACGGCCGCACCCGGGCGACCGGCGTACATGTGGATCGCTGGGGCCGGATCCTCGTCGCCGGCGCGAGCACCGGACGGCTCTTCCAGTACGACGCTCGTGGCCGATTGCTGGCGTCACGTCCGGCAGCGGAAGGCTCGTTCCTGAACGACTTCGCGTTCACCGAGGACGCCGTCTACGTCACCGATTCCGCGCACAACCAGATCTGGCGCGCTTCCCTGACTCGGCACGGGCTGGGGGAGCTCAAGCCCTGGATCACGCGTGACCGGATCAGTCCGAAGCCGTACTTCCTGAACGGCATCGTCGGCACTCCCGACGGCCGGACCTTGCTCGTCGGCGAACAAGGTCAGGACCTCACCTATCGCGTCGACATCGCGTCGCGCGCGGTACGGCCGGTCGAGGCCGACGGGATTCTCTCGGGCGACGGATACCTGCTCGAGGGACATCGTCTGTACGTCGTTCACAACGCGGGCAACGGCCGATATGTCACCCGACTGGCCCGGCTCGACCGCACGTGGTCCAAGGCCACGATCCTCGCTGATTCGGCACCGGGCGAGGCCGGAGCAACCCCGACCACGATCGCGCGAGATCGCGGCCGCCTGCTGTGGGTGAACAGCCAGCTCGACCGAGCCCCGGGCACCCCGCCGTACACGGTTTCCGTCGTACCAGATCTGCGTTAGCCGTCCATGCTGAGCAGCTGGATGGCCACAGGGGTGAGCGAGTGGTGCGCAGTGCCACGAGATCGGTCGGTGGTCAGTAGGCCGGCGGTCCTGAGGACGCGAGCGTGCTCGGAGGCTGAGGCGTTGGAAATGTTGAGCCGACGGGCCAACTGGCTGGTGCCGGCGGGGGCGGCGAGGGTTCGCAGGACGGCAGCGCGGGTGCGCCCAAGGAGCTCGGCCAGGGCATCGGCCGAGTCTCGTTCGGCCGGATCCACCACGGGCAGGGCGACAGCTGGGTAGACGAGCAGCGGAACGACTCCGGGCTCATCGAAGATCAGGCACTCCGAGACGAAAGGCGACGGACAGAGCCGCAGGCCGCGGCCGGCCAACTTCACGTCATGCTCGAACGGCATCGAGAAACTGAGGATGCCGTCCTGCCAGCTGACCTTCGGGTGCAGAGTCGCCAGAAGCTCTTCGCTACCGGCGGTCAGGACCGTCCGCGAGCGGATGGCCAGATCGGCCGCGTGAATGCGCCCAAGGTCGATCGCAGACGGTCCAAGTACGAGCCGGTGGAACTCGCGTACGGCGCCGCCCAGCGCTCGACGCGCATCGGCCCGGCCACGCAGCAGCGCTCGCATGTAGGGATGAATCTCAGCCGGCAGGTGTGGTTCGAGCTCGGCGCGAATCAAGTCTGCCGGTGTCTCCAGCAGACACTCGATCGCCGGCTCCAGCCCGGCTCTGTCCACAGGCGGTGTGAGGAAGCCCGGAAACTGCCCGGTCGGCGAGATCAGCTTGAACAGCGGGGTCATTGCCGGCCGGACCCGGCTCCCGGCCGCCCGCCGCCACCGCCGAGCCGTGGAGGATGTCTGACCAGGACCGAGCGCGCGAGCCGCCAGCGCCGTCTGCCGAAGCGGTTCGGGCTCGGGGAGGAACGTCACACGCCCAACGTCTGCCGCGGTGAAATGGATCCGGATCACGGGCCTGATTCTCACGGCTCAACCAGGTCTTCACCACCCCAGAAGAAGCCGCAGATCTGGCGAATCCGCTCGACTTCGGCTCCGTCCCGGGTGAGCATGTGCGGACGAGTCGCACCGCGCCGCCTGACAGGCAGCCTGCCGCCCGCGGTGCGACAGAGTGGGGGTACGCCCGAAATGAACTGGACCATGCGCCGTGGCTCAGCCGTGGTGGGTTGCGCGGTCGCCGTCGCCGCGGTCGTCGCCGGGTTGTCGGGGCTGCCCGCCCCGGCCCAGGCTGATCCGCCACCGGACAACAGATCGCAACTGCTCGACGTGAGTACGCCGACCCGCGCCGATAAGGAGAAGCTGCTCAAACTCGGTTTCGACGTCACCGAGCAGGCCGACGCGGACTCCGTCACGGTGTTCGCCGGGGATGCCCGCGAGCGGAACCTGCTGAAGTCCGCCGGCTATGAGTGGACCGTCAAGGTTGCCGACGTCGAGGAGCAGAACCGTCTCGACCGGGCCAAGGACGCCGCGTATGCGGCCAGGACCACTGTCTCGCCGCTGCCCAGCGGGCGCGACACGTACCGTCGGCTGGCCGACTACGAGGCGGATCTGACGCTGCTGGCCAAGAAGTACCCGAAGCTGGTCAAGCCGATCACGCTGCCCTACAAGACCGGCGAGGGCCGCACGGTCCGGGGTGTCGAGATCACCACCAACCCGCAGAACGTGACCGACGGCAAACCCGTCTTCTTCCTGATGGGCGCGCACCACGCACGCGAGTGGCCGTCGGCGGAGACCGCGATCGAGTACGCCTTCGATCTCACCAAGAACTACGGCAAGAACAAGCGGATCACGTCGATCGTGCAGAAGACGCGCACCATCGTCGTACCGATCATCAACGCCGACGGCTACAACACCTCACGCGAGGCCGCGCCCAAGGGTGACTTCAGCAAGTTCGATTACGAGATGAAGCGTAAGTCGTGTGAGGCGACGGCCAAGACGCTGCCCGAGGAGCTCGGCGGCGACTGCGGCAACAACCCGCAGGGCGTGCAGCGTGGTACCGACCCCAACCGGAACTACCCGGGCTTCTGGGGTGGACCGGGCGCAAGCACCAACTACCGCAGTGAGACCTACCGCGGTGACGGGCCGTCCATCCTGCCCGAGGTGCAGAACGTCCGCTGGGTTGTCTCCAACCGCCAGGTGACCGGCCTGGTCACGCTGCACACCTTCGGGAACCTGATCCTGCGTCCGCCGGGCGTCATGGCCGTGGGCGCGCCCCCGGACGAGCCGGTCTACAAGGCTCTGGGAGCATCGCTGGCGTCGGACAACGGCTACACCAACCAGCCGAGCTACCAGTTGTACGACACCACTGGTTCGACCGAGGACTGGAGCTACTGGGCAACCGGTGGCCTCGGGTTCACGTTCGAGATCGGCTCGTCGTTCCATCCGCCGTACGCCGACGGGGTCATCGCGCACTACCTCGGCCAGACGCCGGCACCGGCGCCTGGTGCGGGCGGTAACCGCGAGGCCCTCATGACGATGAGCGAGGCCGCCGGGAACGCCAAGCTGCACTCGACCCTCCTCGGCGCGACCGCACCGGGCCGGACGCTGAAGATCGCGAAGACGTTCCAGACGCCGACCTCGCCGGTGGTCCAGCCGGACGGTACGGCGAAGGATCCGATCATCTACACCGACAAGCTCGAGTCGACGCTGACCACCGGCCTCGGCCCGTTCAGGTGGTCGGTCAACCCGTCGACCCGCCCGTACGTCGCCGGCCGTTGGGGCCGCGACCCGGTCGCACCGACCCAGCCCTCGGTCACGTTGACCAACCCGGCCGGGATTCCGGTCAAGGGCCAGGCCGAGACGGCGACGTTCACGATCAAGGCGCCGCCGGAGGCCGACAACGGCAAGGCCTCGATCAAGATCGGCTGGAACAAACCGGACGTCGACTGGGACGTCTACATCTACGGGCCGGACGGCAAGCGGGTCGCGCAGGCGGCGTCGCTGGCCGACCCGGAGGTCGCTGTTCTGCTCGACCCGGTACCCGGCCAGTACACGGTCCAGGTGGAGAACTTCGACGGCGGCGAGACGGCCGACTGGACCGGCTCGGTCGAGTTCGCTCCGCCCACGCCCGCGTCGTACACGGGTGTCAAGGAGAGCTGGAAGCTGAGCTGCTACACCAAGGGCGGCAAGCTCCTCGGTACCCGTGACGTCACCGTCGACCGCGGTAAGACGGTCTGGGTCGGCGACCCCTGCCTCCGCTTCAAGGGCTGAGAGTCACGCCATCTGGAGCCCTCACCGGCTCCAGATGGCGCTGGTCCTCGAAGAACAGTTCTCGACCCAGCGCGTCGACCAGTCGAGGGATCCCGGTCGCCAGGCTCTGGGCGTCTCCCGCGGGAATTCCGAAGCTGAGACCGGCTGCCGCGGAGAAGGCATGAATGCGTCCGACGAAGCTGCCCGGCTCCTTTCCGACGAGCTCATAGCCAGGGCCGAGGTAGGGAACGCAGGCCAGACCCTCATGGGCGAGCTCGGCCGGCGGTTTGTACCGGTCTCCCCACAAGGCGATGTGCGGGGCGATCTCGGCCAGTTCGGGCCGGGTTCGTGGATCGTACTGATAGCCCGTCCCGGCAACGACGAAGTCGAAGACGTGTGAGCCGTCGGCCGCGTCGACCCGGACCTTGCCGCCGTCGGCTCGCGCGTGCCGCCACGGCGCCGACAGATGGATCCGGAACCCGGGAAAGGCCATGGCTCGCGCCAAGGACTCCTGCGTGCAACTTCGTCCGGCGCGGGCTGCCAGGACTTGGGCTCTCCATCGATCGGCGTCGTCGCGCCGGTGAAAGTTCTCCTTGGCGCCGATGTTGCGCCCGATATTGCGGCTTGGTCCGTGAACGATGAGTTCGGATCGGCGGGTGAAAACATGGACCTGTTGGGCGCCGGCTTCCAGCGCCACGGCCGCGGCGTCCAGAGCGGAGGAACCAGCTCCCAGTACGGCGACGTTCCCGCCTCTGAACTGGGTGAAGTCGATGCGATCGCCGGTGTGGGCGGCCAGGTGCGCGGGAAGTGCGCGGAAGTACGGCGGCAGCGCGGGGCCTCCGGTGCCCTCGACGCCCGTGGCCAGTACCAGTCGTCGAGTCGTCTCGACCCGATCCTCTGCCTGGCCGTCGGTACCGGTCACCGCAAGCCGGAGGACTAGGTGGTCGGACGCTGGGGCGACGCCCACCAATCGGGTGTGGTGGCGAACGGGAACCTCGACGGTGCGTCCGAACCAGGCGACGTACTGCGCCCAGACGGTCCGTGGGATGTTCTCGACGAGGTCGTAGGCGGCCTGGCCGTGGAGGCGTTCATACCAGGCCCGGAAGCTCAGTTCGGAATATCCGTACTCCGGCTGTGGCCAGATCTTCGGTGTGCGCAGCGTGTGCATCCGTGCGGTGGTCGTCCAGCTGCCTGTCTCGCCAGGTGCCGCTGCGTCGATGACAGTAGAACGGCCGATCCCGGCCCGGCGCAGTGCGAATCCGATGCCGAGTCCGGCCTGTCCCGCACCGACCACGACCACATCGTGATCGGCGGACGTAGGGCGTACCCAGTTGTCGGGATCAGGCCCGAACCGACGCATGATGGCGGCCGTGTGCACTCAAGTACCTCCCGGGACCTGCATTGTGACTCGGTCCGACCACTCTGCCATGCAGGTTGGGTGATCTCAGGAAGCCGACGCGCTGATTGCTCTGACCGGTGGCAGCGCGTATTCGCCGAGTTTGCCGGTTGCGAGCCGCATCCGGAGCAGGCCTTCGACCACAGCGGTCGCCGCAGCGACGCCGTCGACGACGCTGACTCCTAGCTCGGCCGACAGGTCGTGGCAGAGGTCGGCCATCCCTGCGCAGCCCAGCACGATGGCGTCGGAGCCGTCGCTGGCGAGTGCGTCCTCGCAGGCACCGAGGATGACTGCTCTGGCCTTCGGATCGGTCTCGAGGTCCAGAACCGGGATCTCGCAGGCGTGGATGCCGAGACAGTGCGTGGCGACGCCGTACTCGGCAGCGAGATCGCGGGCCTGGCCGACGGTGCGGGACAAGGTCGTCACGATGCTGAAGCCTCGCCCGAGATAGGCCGCCGTCCGCATGGCTGCCTCGGCGATGCCGACGACGGGACCGCGGGCGAGTTCCCGGGCGGCCTTCAGGCCGGGGTCACCGAAGCAGGCGATGACGTAGCCGTCGTAGCCCGCCGCCTCTCCGGCAGTGATCTCCTCGAGGATTCCTGGTACGGCGAGCGCGGCGTCGGCGTGGCTCTCGATCACGACCGGCCCGTACGGCGGATTCGTCGCGTCAACGGTGACGTCCTGGCCCGCGGCGGCCCGGGCACACGCGCCGATCTTGGCGGTCATCGAGGCGGTGGTGTTCGGGTTGATGACCTTGATCCGCAGGGTCATGCGACCTGCTGCGGAACGCCGGCCCGGCCGGAGCCGGCCACGTTGGCCCGTTTCGCCAGGACCGAGTAGGCCGCGAAGCCGGCGCCGCATCCGATGAACCAGCTGTAGTCGCTGATCCACAACCCGGCGTCGATCCAGCGGGGGACCAGGACCGAGGCGACGGACAACAGACCTGCCGCGATGACAGCCTTGACGGCGCTGGGGTTGTAGCCCTTCGAGTAGTAGTACTCGCCGTCCTCGTCCATCGTGAACATGTCGTCCACGACCAGTTTCTGCTTGCGGATCAGGTAGAAGTCGGCGATCAGGATCCCGAACAGCGGGCCGATCAAGGCGCCGAGGATGCCCAGCGTGTAGTGGATGGCGGTGTCGTTGTTGTACCAGTTCCACGGCGTCAGGAGCACCGAACCGACCGCCGCGATCATGCCGCCCATCCGCCAGCTGATCCGCTGCGGACTGACGTTGGAGAAGTCGAACGCGGGCGAGATGAAGTTCGCCACGATGTTGATGCCCACGGTCGCGGTGACGAAGGTGGCGGCGCCGAGCACGATCGCGAACGTGCTGCCGATCCGCTCGACTGTCTGGATCGGATCGGTGATCAACTGTCCGTAGACCGGGACGGTGGCGGCCGCGGTGACGACCGTCAGCAGGGAGAAGAAGATGAAGTTGAGCGGCAGCCCCCACAGGTTGCCCTTCTTCACTGCCGCGAAGCTCTTGCCGTAGCGGGAGAAGTCACCGAAGTTCAGCATCGGTCCGGAGAAGTAGGAGACCACGAGCGCGATCGCGCCGAGCATCGTCCCGACCGTGGCCCAGCCCGACAGCCGGTGGTCGGACAGGTTGAGGTCGATGCTGAAGTCGGCCTTGACCAGCAGATATCCGCACAGCAGCATCATCGTGACGTAGACCGCCGGACCGGCCAGGTCGATGAACTTGCGGATCGTCTCCATGCCGCGCCAGAACAGCGCGGCCTGAGCCACCCAGAGAATGGCGAAGCCGGCATAGCCGAGGACCGACAGGCCGAGGAAGCCGTGCTGTGTGACGTCGGCCCAGGGAGCCAGGCCGGGCCAGAACTTGAGGAACACGATGTTGAGCGCGGCGGCGGCCAGGAACGTCTGGACGCCGTACCAGGCGACTGCGATCAGGCCGCGGATGATGGCGGCGATGTTGGCTCCGCGGACGCCGAAGGAGACCCTGCTGATCACGGGGTAGGGGACACCGGCGAGCTGGCTCGGCTTGGCCACCAGGTTGCAGAAGAACTGCACGATGCAGATGCCGGCGATCAGGCAGACGAACACCTGCCAGCTGGTCAGTCCGAGCGCGAACAGACTGCCCGCGGTCAGATAGCCACCGACACTGTGTACGTCGGACATCCAGAACGCGAAGATGTTGTACGCGCTCCAGGACTGTTTCTGCAGCGGGGCCAGGTCCTCGTTGGTGAGCCGAGGGTCGTAGCTGGTCCGAGGGGCGATCTCGGTCAGGTCGGTCATCAGGAGCTCCTCGGGGCCGGGCCGCGCTTGCGGAGGTCACGCGGCCAGTGCAGCGACGCTAAGGAGAACTCGTTTCGGCGACGGACCTCGCCGGTAAACCCAGGATTTCCGTTGAAATATACGCAGCCGCTGAAAGACACGCGGCCCGATCGGTCACGCGTGGTCGGCGAAGCATTCGGGATCGTCCGCGAACCGGCCGATCGCCGTCCGGAGCCGGGCGTAGTGCCCGTCCGACTCGGCGATCAACGTGGCCGCGTCGCGGGCCACGAACGCTGCCACCATCCGCTCGTGATCGGCATGCAACGCCGCCCGGTCGTGGTCGGGTACCCGCGACATCGGCCGGGCCGGCTCAGTGATGTTCCACGCAGATTCGTACATCTTCACGAGTCGCTGCATCCCCGACGCCGCGATCAGCGCGAGATGGAACCGGCGCGCCGCCGCGTCGTACGCACGGTCGTCGCCGCGCTCGATGGCGACCCCGAGTTGCGCGTGGACCGCCCGGACCTCCTGCACGTGTCCTGCGTCGGCAGCACCGGCCGCCGCCCGCAGAGCGGCCGACTCGAGCGCCTGGCGTACGTCGTACAACTCTCTGAACTCGCCGAAGGTCAGCTTGGCCACGCTGTAGCCGATATGCGGCCGATGCTCGACGAGTCCTTCGGCCAGTAGGGTCTTGAGCGCTTCGCGAACCGGGATGGGACTGACCCCGAAGAAGGCCGCGACCTCGTCGATCGGAATCGGAGTGCCGGGTTGCTGGTCGCCGGTCAGAATGGCATCCCGCAGGTCACTTTCCAGGGCCGGTGTCCCGCTCGCGTCACCGGTCCGCACCAACCGGGAGGCAAAGGGCGACCGACGACGCATCCACCGACCATAAACCGCCGATGTTTCGCCCAGGTTGCCGCCGCAGAACCGGAGCAGCCAGGGTCCGGCTCTTGGCTGAGTAGTTGTACCGATTCCGGGGGTGGCGGCGTCGGGCAGTCTGCCGGGTATGTCGAAGATCTGGGTGTTCTGCGGGGCTGTGGTCGTCACCATCGTTGCGATCGTGCTGGTTGCGATTGCCGACGTACCGCTGCAGGAGATCCTGTTGCTGTTCCTGGGTGTTCTGTGCCTGCTCTGGCTGATTCTGCTGCTGACTGTGCCGTGGAACCTGTACTTCCAGGCGCATGCGCTGATTCACGAGATCCGGACGAGCCGTGACCGCGGCATCGACGTACCGGCCGAGCGCGAGCCGGAGGCTCGACGCATCGCCTCGCGCATGCGCTGGTTCGCGGTCGGCTCGCATCTGGTGTCTGCGGCACTCGTTGCCCTGGTCACCTATCTGTCCGGCGGCGCGATCGGCTACTACCTGGCCGGCCTCTACCTGGTCAGCACATTGTTCCGCCCGGCCGGCGCCTACTTCAGCTACCTGCGCGACCGAATGACAACCATGCTGCAAGACGTCAAGCACCCCCGGGACGACCTGATCGAAACCCTTCGCCGCCTGGACACCATGAAGGCCGACCTCAAGACCTTGAAGGACGAATCGAGCGATCAGGACGCCCGCCTGTCTCACCTGAAGCAAGGTCTCGCCA
This sequence comes from Kribbella albertanoniae, assembly GCF_004348455.1. GTDB lineage: Bacteria > Actinomycetota > Actinomycetes > Propionibacteriales > Kribbellaceae > Kribbella > Kribbella albertanoniae. The sequence goes on along the minus strand of NZ_SMKA01000012.1, from coordinate 20,617 downwards.
CCGCCGAAGCTCACGCCGTCGCCCGGGACAGAGCCTTGCACGCCAAGGTCGACTCCCACGCCCGCCAGTTCGAGCACTCCTTGACTCGCCTCACCGACAACCAGGAAGTCATCGCCGGTCTCAAAGCCTTCCTCCGCCTCACCCGCTCAGAACTCAGCTGATCGTGTACCGGATCATGTCGTTGCGAAGGACGGTTCCGGAGACCTTCACGATCCGCAGTACGTGGTCGGTGTTGCTGAGGGCGGATCGGGTGAACACGCTTTGCAGGGTGCCGCGGGTCGAGCTTTGCAGGTTCACTCGTTGGATGAGGACGTTGTCGACGTACACGTCAGCTTCGCCTTGGTCGGGGGCTACGGCCGTGAGCCAGGTGACGCTCGTGCCCTTGAAGGCGAACTCGAAGGACGCGCCGTTCGCGGTCGCCGCGTGGATGTCGTCGCGGTAGTCGCTCCTGAAGGTGAAGGCCAGGCTGCTGTAGCCGATCGGCTGTGCCGCGAGATAGCTCTTCTTGATCGTGACCACCGCACCGGATGTGGTGTAGTCGGTGCCGTTGACCAGCGTCGTGCCGCCTCGCTGGATGGAGGTCAGGTCGCTTGCAGGTCGGCCGAGCTGTACGACGACGTCCGCCTGAGCGGATGCCTTCTTGTCGAAGACCGCGGTGTCCGGCGTGAGAAGACTCGGCTGTCGTATGTCGAGTCGGTCGACCAGTATGAACTGGCCGGACTTCTTCACTCCGCGGATCGTGTGTGTTCCGTTCGCCAGCCCGGAGATGCTGTAGACGACCTGCTGGACTCCACGGCCGCTGGCCTGGCTGGTGTTGACGGTCTGTTTGAAGGTGCCGTCGATGTAGATATCGACCTCGCCTTGTGATGGATGCGTTTCGGTGACGTAGTCGACGCCCGTTCCGGCAAAGGTCGAGCTGAATGCGTCATCGTTCGCTTCGGCGTACTGGACGTCGTCGCGGTAGTCCCCGAAGCCGCGGCCGGTGCTGTTGCCCCACGACCCGGTGTAGGTAATCTGCGCGTCGTTGTTGTTGAGTGAGACGGTCCGCACACCGCCCGGCGTGCGGATGTTGAACTTGTCGAGCAGTATGAACTGACCCGACTTCTTCACGCCCCGGATCGTGTGGATCCCGTTGGTGAGACCGGAGATGCTGTAGACGACCTGCTGCGCGCCACGGCCGCTCGCTTGGTACGTGCTGACGGTCTGCTTGAAGACACCGTCGACGTAGATGTCCACGTCACCTTGCGACGCGTGCTTCTCGGTCACGTAGTCGACGCCGGTCCCGGTGAAGGTGTACGAAAATGCGTCGCCGTTCGTCTCCGCGTACTGGACGTCGTCCTGGTAGTCACCGAGTCCGCGGCTCCAGCTACGGCTCCACGTGCCCGTGTAGTTGATCGCCGGGTTGTCGTTGTTCACCTCGGTGGTGCGGACGCCGGCCGCGGGTGCCGTACCGCCTGCCGTGGTGTCCACGGTCGTCACAGCCAGCGAGTCTGTGATCGTCGTGACCTCACGGCCACCGTTGCGCTGCCAGGTTCCGGCGTACTCGACACGCTGGTCGTCGTCGTTCACGCTGATCGTTGAGCCTGCCTGCGGCGTCACCTTCAGCAGCCGTACGCCGTGCGCAGGCACTGCGGTCGCCGTGAACCCTGACGCGAAGCTGCCGAGGTCCTGTTTGGCCCACAGATCACGCACCTGCGCTCCGCCGGCCAGACCGAGGTCGGACCAGTTCGCGGTGACCGTGGACGGTGAACCGCCGAGGTTGAACAGGGCAACGGTGTAGCTGCTGTCTGCGTTCAGGGAGTACCAGACCTGCTGGTCGGTCGCGGTAGACACCGGCTGGGCTGGGCGGCCGGCCTGGTTGACCGCGATCACTTCGGTGTTCGTCAGCAGGCTCAGGCCGAACTGATCGAGTTGCGTGAGGTCGTTGCCGAGGTAGAACGGTGCCGCCGACACAGCCCACAGCGTCGCAGCCGTCCGCCGTTCGTCCTGGGTGAGGCCGTCCATCGCGCCGTTGCCCACGTTCAGTGAGTCGAGGTCGTTCCAGCCGCCGGGGCCGGCATGTCGCCACCAGTCGGCGAGTTTGGGGAACAGCCTGCTGATGTTCGGCCAGGCGGTGAGGGCTTGCCCGGGGCAGTAGCACTCGACGTCCCAGTCGATCCGCCAGCCGTTCGCGTACTGCTTCCAGTAGTCGGCGTAGTTGATATCGAGCGCCCACGAGAGTTCGAACCAGATCCCGTGCGGGGTCAGCGCCTGCGACCAGCCGGCCACCTCGGCGCGTGCGTCCATCGAGAGGTCGTTGTGACCGGAGCCGGGGGTGACGCTGTCGAACTTGAGGAAGTCGATGCCCCACTCGGCGTACAGATCGGCGATCGAGTTGAGATAGGCCTGTGCGCAGGGTTTGGCCATGTCGATGCGGTGGCCGAAGCCCCAGTAGTCAGCCTGTTGCAGCGGCTGGAGTGCGAGGTCACCAGTCCGGCACTCCGGATGCCCGAAGACCGGGAGATTGGCCTGTCGCAGGGCGGGCGAGATGCCGGGGATGCTGTAGATCCCGACCTTCTGGCCGTTGGCGTGGATGTGGTCGATAACTTCCTGGAACCCGTTCGGAAACAGTGCCGTGCTGGGCTTCGGGCGGCCGTAGGCATCGACACCGTCGTTCCAGCCGGCGTCGATGTTGATGTACTTGTACCCGTACGGCTGCAGCTTCTGGTGCATCGCATCGGACTGTGCCTTGAGCTGTGCGGCGTTGATCCACGTTCCGCCGTTGGGGGAGTAGACCTGCATGCTGTAACTGCTCCAACCCATGTACGGCGTTCGCGCGGCCTCACCGGCGGGTCCGGTCAGCGGCTGCACAAGCGTGACGTTTGCGGCGGCCGCCGTACGGGCCGGTGCAGCGACCGAGGTCGAGGACAGGCCTAGGGGGATGAGCGTGGCAACCACCAGCGTCGCCACCGACACACGTAAGCGTCTGTGTCCAGGAAAGATGGCCATGGCAGGGTGACCTTTCTGTTGGTCCAGAGCTGGGCCGGACAGCGCCGATAATTAATTCACGACGTTCAGAAAGTCTGCACTCCACCGTGCTGCGTGGCTAGGTCTCGCTGACAACCCGCGCGTGGCTGTGGACCCGGACGGCCCCCACGGTTGTGTCGTCTGCGTCCAGTAGATATTGCGCTCTGAACTCGCGGGGGCTCATGCCGTAGCGCTGACGGAATGCGGTGCTCAGTGCGCTGTTGGAGGAGAAGCCGCAGATTTGGGCGAGCTCGCCGATGACGATGTGAACAGGGCTGCGCAGGCGTTCGTGGACAAGTGCGAGTCGTTCCTCCCGGATCAGTTCGCGGGGCGTCGTGCCTGCCTGCTGCAGGGCCAGCTGAACCTGCCGCAGTGACCAGCCCAGGGCACGTGCCACCGTGGCGCCGGTCAACCCTGGATCGGTGGCGTGCTCTCGCAGATACCGTCTGACCATCGCTTCGACCTCGCCCAGGCCACCCTCGGTTTCCGGTCGGTCGTCACCGGCGGCGAGCATGCACAGCAGATCGACCAGCCGATCGCAGACCGCATCGAATTCGGCGGCCGACAGGTGTGCCCGCTGAGCGAACAGTTCACCCAGTATGCCCACGAGGACCCGGCCCAGGCCGCGGTCGGTGTCGAGAATCCGGGATGCCGATCGGCGCGTCCGGGGGCGCAGGCGGCTGTCCATCTCCGCCCCGGGAATCGTCAGCAGCGCGATGTCGGCGTGGTCGAGCTTCGCTTCGAAGCGCGAATTCGACGACGCCAGGAACGCCCCACCTGGGCCGATCCGAAACTGCTGATCATCCTGGCTGACCAGCAGTTCACCGCGGATCGTCACCATCAGCGTGCGGTTGCCGTGCGGCTCCTCGGATGCCATGGCAGCGGTTCGATGTCCCTGCGCACAGTCGGCCGACGCCCGGCCGAGCGTGTAGGCAGCCGTGCCGATGCGAAGCAGCCGGCCCCGGAAGGTCCCCGGCGAACAGGTCGGATCCACCCGGTAACGGGTTGCCGCGCTGACGACGCTCATCCAGTACTCGACACGTTCGGGTGGTCTGACGTCGTCCGTCGTCCACGAGGCGATCGAATAGGACGAAACCGGGGGCGCGGTGGTCATGGTGGCCTCATCTTGGTCGGGCGCGAAGAGCCGGGGGCGGTCACTTCTTACGGCTTACGAGTCTCCTATGAAGGATTCTTTCGCATCCGGCCGGTCCCACAACCCCCACCGCCGCATCCTTACCGTGCCTTAAGTCCCGGCACCGGACACGTCGGCACCGCCGCGGTCGAAGAGATCTCCTCCGGCCACGACGGTGCCGCCGCGAACGCGTTCAGCTCAGACGGTCAGCAGATACTGAAGACGTTCTTTCCCCAGACCTTCCACGAGACCACGCACTTCGTCTTCTGCTTGGGCTTGTTGTTGCGACTTGGAGAGCGGGTGTCGCCGCCGAGCATCTCGTAGAGCATCCACAGGCCGACGCCTCGTCTGGTTGCCCTTCCATCGGCCTTGAACTCGCCCTTGACCTTGCCGAGTTGCCCCCTCGGCGTGACGCCGCCCTTCTTCCAGATCTCGCCGACCCGGTAGAGGGTCCAGCTGCCCCGGGCGACGACGTACCACTTGGCGTAGTACCACCCGCCGCCGTCGTCCTTGCCCTTCGCGAGGGCCGAGCCGAGGACGGCGCAGGTGTTGGCCGGGGTGCCCCTGATGAACCGGCAGATCGCGTAGCCGGTGGCGGCGACCTTCACCAGCGCGTAGTCCTCGCCGCCGAGGATGGAGGCCTTCTTTTTCTTCTTGGCCCGGTCCTTCGCCTTTTGCTGTGCCTTCTTCTTCGCCTTCGCGGCGGCTTTCTTGGCCGCCTTCTTCTTGAGCTTGGCCGCCTTCTCCCGCGCCTTCTTGGCAGCGGCCTTCTTGGCCGCCCGCTTGGCCGCCGCGATCTTCTCCTGCTTCTTCTTCTTCACGAGGTAGCGCTGGTAGTCGCAGCCGTCGCAGTAGTGCTTGGCCTTCTTGACAGCCTTCTTGTGCGCCTTCTTCTTTTTCTTGGGAGCCTTGTTGTAGCCGCCGCAGCCGTCGCAGTAGTGGCCGCCGGGCAGTACGCGCCATTCGCCGTCGGCGTCGCTGGCCGTGATCGGGGTGTTGTCGGCGTACGCGTAGCCGTTGAGCTGTTGCGGGTTGTCGAAGTCGGCGACGGGGTCGGTGGAGATGAAGCGTCCGCGGGCGGAGTCGTATTCGCGAGCGCCGAGGTGAGTGAGTCCGGTGGGGTCGTCGACGCCGTCGACGAAGCCGTGTTTGTCGGGCCAGGTCGTGGGTTGGGGGCCGCGGGCAACGCCGAAGGGGGTGAAGCGGCGCTGCTCCTGGGTGAGGTCGGTGGCGTTGACCGTCAGAGTGTTGGTGCCGTGATGGTCGGCGACGGTGAAGTTGAGACCCGATTCGTTCCGTACGGCGCCGGCGGTGCCGAGGTCGTAGTAGCGGGTGGCTGTCACCGTGCTGGTGGGGCTGAGGTGGAGTTCGGAGTTGTCGAGATAGAGGGTGCTGCCGTCGGTGTCGCGGGCGATGAGCCGCTCGCCGTCGGCGTCGTACAGGTAGCTGGTGGCCTTGCCGTTCTCGGTGAGGGTGGCCAGATTGCCTTCGGCGTCCCAGCTCAGAGTCTGAGCCTTCCCGGCGACGTTGCGGGCGGTGGTGTTGCCCACGGCGTCGTAGGTGAAGGTGTCCGTCCTGGTGCCGGTGGCGACGCTGTCCAGTGCGTGCGGACGGGTTCCTCCGGCGGCTGGGTAGGTGTAGTTGGAGGTGGTGGCGGCGCCGGTGACCGGGTCATGGTTGGTCTCGGTGAGCCGGTTGCCGGTCTTGTCGTAGGTCCAGCCCTGCCAGTACGGCGCGGATCCGGCCAGTGCGCCGGCGCCGGGCTGAGTGGCACAGTCGGCAGCCGGGGTCCATGCCTCGGTGAGCCGGCGCAGGTGGTCGTAGCTGAAGCACTGGACATCACTCGTACCGCCCTGAGGTGTGTCGGCGATCTTGGTGATGTTGCCGGCCGCGTCGTAGGTGTACTTCACGTCCGCCAGGTGTTCGGGGGCACTGGAGCGGTCGACCAGCACTCGGTCCAGCTTCCGGGTCGCGTCGTCGTAGAACGCGGAGTGGACGAGCTGCTTGCCGGCCGCGGCGGACAGGGTCGACTGGGCGACTTCGTCGTACGGGGTGTAGGTCGCCGCGGTGAGCATCGTGCCGAGACCGCTGTTCGCGGTCTGCAACCGGCCGGCAGCGTCATAGCCGTACCGCAGTGTCTCCGCCTCGAGCCCACCCGCTGCCGGATAGGACACCAGCGACGGCAGCCCGGTAGCGGTGTAGCCGGTGTTGGTCTTGTACGACCCGGCCAACGCGCCCTCGGAGGTGGGAATCGTGGTGGTCTTGGTCAGCGGCCGGTACCGGATGTCGTAGGCGTCGACCGACTTGGTGTAGGCGTTGCCGTTGACGAAGCGGGTCGAGCTCGCGAGCGTGCCCTTGACGCTGGTGCCCGAGACGAGTGTGTCGTAGGTCCACTGGGCGCGTTTGGTGCCGGAGGTGGATCCGTCATACATGCCGGTACGGCGGCCCATGGCGTCGTAGGTGTAGGCGAGAGTGGCGCCGCGTGCGTCGGTGCTGGTGAGCACCTGACCGGCGTCGTCGTAGGTGAACTTGCTCGTCCCGGTGTCAGGGTCCTCGCGTTGGGTGACTCGGCCGCGCAGATCGTAGGTGGTGTCCCAGGTGTTGCCCGCCGGGTCGGTCGTGGTGACCATGTCGCCGCGCTTGTTGTAGGCGTAGGTGGTCGCGTCGTAGGAACCGGTCGGCGAGCCGCTGGTGTACTGCCGCAGCTCCACCTCCGCGTCGTCGGCATCGGTGATGGACGTGGTGGCGGTCTCGCCGTCCGGCGGGTCCACGCTGATGCGGTCGCCGCCGTACGTGGTAGTGGTGCGCCATTTCTCGAACCCGTGCGAGCGGAAGATCTCCACGGTTTCGCGTTCGGCGCCGTCGTAGATGGTCAGGTCCTGACCGGGCAGGGACGCGTCGCTCACCCCGGTCAGCAACGTCGTACCGGCGGTGCCGTTGTTCCAGTACGCGCCGTTGGCCTTCACCTCCAGGCCGCGTGAGTCGTAGAACGTGTCGGTCACGATCCGGCCGCCGTCAGCCGCGGGGTCCTGGGTCTGCCGTTCGCGCAACTGCCCGTCGTACAGGTCGTAGCTGGCCTCGTACGTGCCGTCGTCGCGGACCTCCTCGGTGGTGATCACCGACGGCGCGTCCTGGCGGATCAGGTAGGAATACTTGAGGTTCGGGGTCTTTCCGGCCGCCTTGGACCGGTCCGGCAGCCACACCGCGGTGATCCGGCCGAGCGGGTCCCGTGCCGTGTCGGTACGGCGCCCGTTCAGGTCGACCTCGGCCAGCGATTCACCGAACGCGGGCTCGACGGTCGTCGTGGTCACATGCCCCGCCGGGTTGGTCGCGGTGACAGTGGTGACGGCCGCGCCACTGGCCGGGGCATAGACGGCCGACGACTTGCGGTCCAGCTGGTCGTAGGTCTCGATCGGCCGGCCGTACGAGTCGTAGGTCGTGCGCCCCTCCTGGGTGTAGACCGGTGTGGTGCCCGAGTAGGAGGCGAGTTCCTTGGTGAGGGTCTCGTCGCCCTTGGTCGGCGCCGCCCCCAGTGTGGTGGATCCGTCGTAGTAGGTCAGGTCGTCGGACACCGCGTCCGCCGGGTACGACGGTGTCGCGGTGCAGGCCACGGACACGGTCTGCTCGCGGGCCTCGAAATCGATCAGCCACGACGAGAGGTTGCGGGCGTACGTGGTGCGGGTGCATTGCTCGTCGCCGGTCTTGGCGGTGTCGCCGAGGTCGTTCTCCTCGATTTCGAGCCCGTAGGAGTCGTAGCTGGTGCGGGTCTCGGTGTGGCGCCATCCACCGGACGACAGCGCCTCGCGGGACCGTTCGGCGGCCTCATGGACCCGGTAGGCCTTGATCGTGCCGTTGCGGGTGACCTGGGTGGCGGTGGGGGAGGAGATCAACGGGTCGGTGATCACACCCTCCAGCACGCTGCCACCCGCCTCGGTGAAGGTGAGGGACTCGCGTTTGAACCCGGCCAGCGCGGGGTGATCGGTGACCGTGCCGCCGAGGGAGTCGGTGACGGTCATCGAGCGGGTGCCGCCGTTCGGGAGCTTGTCGCCGTCCATGCCGCGCAGGTACAGGCTTTCTTCCTGGGAGCGGGTCTCGCCGGGGTTGCCGTGGAGCTCCCGGACCCGGCCGTAGCCGCGCCACTGTCCCCACGTGCGGTACTTCACGGGGGTCAGTTCGTTGTCGTCGTAGTGCCATGCGCCGCCGCCGACGTACTCGTAGTCGGTGCGCTCGGTCCCGGCCACACCGGCCTGGTCGTCCTCCAGCACTGTGACCGGCACGTATTTGTGGAACCAGTCCAGCGTCAACGACGTTGACCCGTCGGCCTGCCAGTACTGCGGGAAACACCGCTTGGTGTTCTGGCTCGGCACCGGCAACGAACCCGCCGTACACTCCGCCGCCGAGTAGTTCACGTGGACGTGCCCACCGGCCTCGTCGTACACGTCGGTCAACCGCCACTTGGACATCGGCGGAATCCCTTCCGCGGCGTCCACCCGGTTGGCCAGTTGCACGCCCTGGAACGACACCGAAGGAAGCGACGCGGTCCCGCCGACCTTGCCGGTCGCGGTGATCGACGCCAGCCACAACGCCGGCGATGATCCGTCACCAGGGTCACGGAACTCATAGCCCAACGCCCACGACATCGCATCCCGGTAGGTCGTCCCGGACACCCACAGCTGGGTCGTCACCGCTGTCAGCCGCTTGCGCGTCCAGAACGTCGGCGAATACAACCCCGTGCACTTCGCACCCGCCGAACAGTTCTGGTCGTACGGCACGTCCGGCCAGTTCGCGGCAGTGGCGGACGTGATGTCGCCGGTGCCGCAGGTCGCACCCGCCGCGCAGCGTTCGTCCACCGTGAACGACACCCGCATCGGAGCCGCCGCTGAATACATCGACGTGGACCGCTGGCCGTAGTCGACCCGCTTCAGATAGCCGCCGCGCACGTACTGGGTGCCGGCGGTCGCGGTCAGGTTGCGGCCGTAGTAGTTCGTCTCGCTGCCGTAGAAGTACGACATGGCGTTGCCGTTCGGGTCGACCACGTAGTCCAGGTTCCAGCGCCACGCCTGCGTGCAGTACGACGCCGCGAACGACGCCCCGTGGCACGGCTCGGCCGCGTCGTTGCCGAACACCGGCGCCGTCCAGACCGAACCGGTCACCTCGTTACCCGTGGCCCACCCCGGCAGCCGGTTCAACCCGAAGTAGTACTGCGTGCCGTCGCGCGACGTCAGCCGCCAGTGCTCGCCGTCGTTGTCGCCGTTCACTCCACCGGTCAACCGTTCCAGTCGCGAACCGTCGTCGTCCCGCAGTTTCCAGGTACCGGTGGCGTCGTCACGGACCAGTTCGGACGCGGTCCCGCCCAGCACCAGGTAGGCGTTGTCGGTCTCCCAGCAGAGGTCATAGGGCTTCGGCGTCGTCGTCACCTCATCGGCGCACGACGTGTACCGGCGCTCGACGAATCCCTCGTCCAGGCCCCAGCCCTCACCGACCCACGACGACTGGTTGTTCGTCGACGCCACCCGGCCGTCGATGTCACCCGACGAATAGCCCAGATCCAGATCTGGTTCCGGGCCGCCCAGACTCTCCGGGCTGTCCATCGGATAACCCCACGTGAACGCACCTGACGAGCCGCCCGCGTTCCACGACGCCGAGGCCGACAACGCGGTCGGCTTGTAGCTGCCCGCGCTGCCCGCCGGTGCCGACGACAACGCCAGCACCGTCTCCTGACTCGACGCGGCGACCTCGGTAGCGATCCGGTTGTCGCCGGTGGCGCTGGACGTCAGCACCTGCCCGTCGGAGCACCCGGCCTTGTCCGGTGTGGTCAGCGCACACGCCGGCAGCCGCACCAGTCGCAGCCGGCTTGCCCAGTCACCGCCGTACGCCGAACGGAACGCCGAGTAGTCCACCTCGACCTTCACCTGGCCACTGCTCGCCACCGAATCGGTGCGACCGACGGTGAACAGCATCCCCGAAGCGCCCACCTTCTCGGCAGCCGAACGGTCGTGAACCTGAACGCGTACCCGGTTCACACGCGTCGACGCAGTGCCCTGGACCCGCCCCGCGCTGACCCGAACCGGCAACTGGCCAGCCTGTGTAATGGTGCCGTCGGCGGGGAGCGAGACCTCCGCCGTACCCGCCTCCGGTCGACTCACCTGTGGAGGTTGACGCAGCACGGACGCTGCCTTCGGATCGGCCGGACGCGACCTCGGCGCGGAATCGTGCCCAGGCACGGACCGCTCGTTCTGCGCCGCGGGCCGCCACGCATCCGACGTACCGACGTCGGCCTGCGCGGCGGGCACGGCGACCAGACTGCTGGCCGCGAGCGCGACGGCCGTGACTATTCCGGTGAACGGCACCAGCATGGCGCCACTCCTCTCATCAAACGGGGCGGAACTGTGTCCACGAGCGGGTGGGTCACAGTTGGGAAGGCAAGTAGAGGTCGGCGATCTGCTGATCCGTGAGCACACCGGAATGCATCTGTACGTCGTCTATGGCGCCGGTGAAGAAGTCACGGAGGCCGGCCGCCGACGTCCAGCCCGCTCCGAAGCGTGCCGCGCCGGCCGCGTTCCACGCACTGCGGTGATAGGTCTCGGCCACGAACTGGCCGCCGACGTACAGCCGCAGCGTCTGGTCCTTCGCGTCGTACACTCCCGCGACGTGCGTCCACTGACCGGCAACTGGCTCGTCGAACGGGCCGACCGCCGTGTGTACCTCCGCAGACACTGAGTCCGCGACCGGCATCGCCACCGACCAGCGATAGCCGCCGTACAGGTCGTCCCAGACGTATCCCAGGCGGAAACCGCTGACCTGCGAGCCGTCCTGGCTGATCACGACTTCGTTCTTGCCGACCGCGGACGGCTTCACCCAGGCGGCCACCGTGAAGCTGCCGTCGGTGCGGACCGCCGGCCCCGAGGCCGTCAGCACACCGGTGGTGCCGTTCAGTTGCACCGCGTTGCCGGTCTTGCCGGCCACGCGTGACGCGCCGCTGGCCGACCAGCTCGCCGGATGCGCCCCGGCGGTGTCGCCGGCCGTCGTTCCGGAGCTCTCGTCCATCAGCCAATGACCGTCGCGCCGGGCCACCTGCTGGATCTCGCCCGGCAGCAACACCCGGTTGTGCACCTGCAGCTGGTCAAGGTCACCCGGCCAGTACTCGCCGTAGACGCCGTTGACCTTCGACCGCCCGATCTGGAACGAGCCGGCCGCGCTCCACGGCGTGGTGTACGCCGTGGTCGCCTCGAGAACACCGTTGACGTAAAGCCGGATCTGGGCGCTCGGTGCGTCGTACACACCGGTCAGGTGCACCCACCTGCCGTCCGCCGCGGGCACCGTCGTGGAGATCGCCTTGGTGTACGTCGGCGAGGCGACGTCGGCCGAGGTGCGTTGGAAGATCCACCGCCGAGAGGAGCTCGAGTAGGACAACGTGAAGGCGCCGGCCTGGCTCCCGACCTGGGTGGCCACCACCGCGTTGTGCGAGATGTCGGTCAGCCGCACCCAGCCCGACACGGACAACGAGTTCGATGTGTTGACCACCGATGCGGTCGTCGCGGCGTACCCCGTCGTGCCGTTGAGCGTCAGGGCACCGCCTTGCCGGCCGTCACCCCAGGACGCGCCGCCGGCCAGGGTGGCGCTGTGCCGGCCAGGCGCGGAGTCGACCGCCACCGTGCCGTCACCGGTCTCGTCCAGCCCCCAGTCCGCGACCGGCCCCGGTGCCGGTGCGGCGTAGAACACCGCCGTCACCACCGCGGAGCGGTTGCCCCCGGCATCGACCGAGCGGACGTGCAGCCAGTTCACGTACCGATCCGGTACGACGGAGATCGCCGCCTCGGCACCCGGCTGCGACGGCGTCGCCGTCAGGTTCAGCGCGGTCGACGTACCGTTCAAGGTGTACTCGTACTTGACCACGTCGGACTCGCCGTTGGCGCCGAACGTGACCGGCAGGCTCGTCCCCATCACCGCGTCGCCGGACCCGTTGTCCGGGAACCCCGACGACACTGCCGTGGGTGCCTCAGGCGCCGCGTCATCCACGGCGAACTCACACCACGGACTCCACGCGCTGACGTCGATGCCGTCCTCGGCGCGCACGCGCCACTTGCCGACCACACCGTTGCCGAAGGCACCTGACGGAACAGAGGTCGCCACGACCGTGGGCGTCGCACCCGCGACGACCGGTGAGACGTACTCCCCGGCCGGGGCCGTGCCATCGGCCGTCCACCACTCGAAGTGTGCCTGGACCGAGTTGTCGACGTCGTGGAGAGTCGCTCGAAGCGTCGGCGTCACCGTGGACACGACCAGCCGATCGGGACCCGTCACACACGAGGCCGAGCCTTCGGTGGTGAGGTTCGCCGGGCTGTCGGGAATCGTGTTGTAGTCGATGGTGATGCTCGGGTTGTTGGCGAACTTCTTCCACGAGTACGTATCGTTGTTGGTCTCCGCCGTCGTCGACGTCCGAAGTCCCTGCGTGACGTTGGACCAGCCGTTGGCCGCGGCGTTCGTGATCTGGCTGGTCACGTTGAACTCGACCCCGCCGGCCGGGCAACTGGACGACGAGAAGCCCTTCGCGAAGCTCTTCTTCTCCATCTGGTACGCCCAGGTCGGCTGGTTCTTCCAGGTGGTGGCCGAGGAGATCGGGTTGGTCGCCCACACCTGTACCTCGCGCACCGTGCACGACCACGACCAGTTCGACGCTGTCTGCAGCGTGGCCTTGAGGATGTGCTTGTACTTCACGCCGCTGGTGTCGAACTGGAAGAACGAGCGGGTGCGCTTCTTGTCCGTGCTGTCATAGCCCACCCGGGCGACCTTCTCCGACGTTCCGAGGTTCGCGCCGTTGTAGAACGACGTGGTCGGGTAGTTGCTCCAGACTTGGGTCCAGGCCTGCTTGACGCCGGACCACGACGGGTCGATGTAGACCGGGAACCGAGTGGTCTTGGCGTTCAGCAACGCCCGATCCGGCACGAGCGACAGCTGATCCCCGGCGACCCGGGCGCCGACCGCCGTGACCCGGCCACCGGGCTGTACGGCGGACCCGCGACCGGACGAATCCCACATGTACGGCGCGGGTCCACTGAACACGACTTCGCCGGCCGGATCGGTCGCAGTCAGCCCCGCCGCCGTGGAACGAACCACCAAACCCTTGGTGGTCAGGCGATACGGCAGCGATCCGAGCGCCGGGTTCGCCGCGGCTGCCGCGTTCTTGACGACCAGGATCTGCGACAGACCAGCAGTCGAGGCAGTCAGGACGAGGTCGACGCCGGGAAAGACCTCCCGGTAGGTCGCGGTCTCGCCGGACAGCACCGGCTGGGGCAGTTTGCCCGGCCAGCCGACAGCCAGCTCACGGCCGTCCTGGCGAAGCTGCACGAGAGGCATCTCGCCGCCACCGGAGAACGCCAGATCGAGCGGGCCGGCGATCGGCGCTACCGTTCCGTCGGCTCTGGCCCGCAACGTCATGTTCACCGGCACCCATCCGGACGACCCGTGGACCCGTACCGGCAACGCCGACTCGTGCCTGGTGAAGGAACCGTCCGGATTGGCGAACACCTGCCCGGTCTCGGTGGTCAGCGTGCCGACCTCGACCTGGCGCCTTGTTCTGGCGGCGACATTCTGCGCCTGTGCTTCGCCCAGCACCGTCGAGGCCTCGTCCGACACCGTCGCAGAAGCAGCCGGCGTCGACGTGACGACGACCAGGCAACCTCCGAGGAAGGCGAGGACACAGCTCATCGCCACGCCCCACGCCACCTTCGGCAAACGAGACCGGCGCCGCGAACGACCGGCTCCGGCAACACGACATCGATGAGACAGGGTGGGCATGACGGCCTCCACGGCGACGAAGGAAGATCTGAGTCCTCCCTGCCAAGGAACACGGTCCGGCACCGTCGCGTCCACGAACGCCCCCGCGATCCTGCGCGTATCGACAACAGCCGTGCGCGTGCCGGTCGGCACGCACTACCTCGATCCCCGGCGATAGGGTTCGGCGGTGACTGACAAGCGGCTTGTTGAGATCTTCACCGACGGGGCCTGCAGTCCCAATCCGGGGCCTGGTGGGTGGGGCGTGGTGCTGCGGTACGGGGAGCACGAGAAGGAGTTGTACGGCGGAGAGCCGGGGGAGACCACCAACAACCGGATGGAGTTGATGGCTCCGATCATGGCGCTGGAGGGCCTGACCCGGGATGGCGAAGTGGTGAAGGTTCATACCGACAGCACGTACGTGCGGAACGGCATCACCCAGTGGCTGCCGAGGTGGAAGCTGAACGGGTGGCGGACGTCGGCGAAGTTGCCGGTCAAGAACGCCGATCTGTGGCAGCGGCTGGAGCGGGCGAACGCGCGACACGACGTCGAGTGGTTCTGGGTGAAGGGGCACGCCGGGCATCCGGAGAACGAGCGCGCCGATCGGCTCGCGGTCGAAGGGCTGGAGGAGGCGATCGGAAGCGCGGTGGTCCAACCGGGTGCGAGATTCCGGCCGGCTCCGGTTCAGCCTGACCCGGAACCCAGTCTTTTCGACTAGGCCCGGGACCAGGATCAGTTGGTCAGGCGTTGGCGGAGGCCGGTTGCGCGGAGGGCGCGGCGGCTGAGGGCTGAGCGGATCGCGGCCTCGGTGCCGACTACTCGCACTCGGTCCTGGGCGCGGGTGACTGCTGTGTAGAAGAGTTCTCGGGTCAGGAGGCGGGACTCTTCGCCCGGCATCAGGACGGTAACTTCGGTGGCTTGGCTGCCTTGGGCTTTGTGGATGGTCATGGCGTGGAGGGTTTCGATGTTGCCGAGCCTGGTGGGGGCGAGGTCGAGGCGGCCGCGGGTGCTGTCGATGCAGACTCGGAGGGAGCCGTCAGGTCGTCGGATCGTCACGCCGACGTCTCCGTTATAGATGCCGAGGGTGTAGTCGTTGGCGGTCACCAGTACCGGCCGGCCGACGTACCAGGTGTCCCAGAGCGGGTCTTCGGTTTCTTCGGTGATCCACCGCTCGACGGTCCGATTCCAGTGGCTGACTCCCCATGGGCCTTCGCGGTGGGCGCAGAGAAGGCGATGGCGATCCAGTGCTGCCAGCGCGGCGTCTGTGTCGCCGGCCTCAGCGGCGGCCCTGATTGCCAGTACGTCGGGGAGTATCGCCGAACGCAGAGTTTCGAGAGGATCGTCGTCATCGACGAAGTGGACTCGGTCACCGCCTTCACGCAGTACGTCGAGGACGACCTCTGGCTCGCCGTCGCGAATGGCCAACGCCAGCTTGCCGATCTCACCTCCGAACCGGTGTGAGGTCCGAAGCTCGGCCGCTTCGATGTGCCCGCCGGCGACGAGTCCCTCGACGAGATCGGCGAGTACTGCGCCTGCTTCGATGGATGCCAGTTGGTCGGGGTCGCCGACCAGGACCAGGTGGGCCTCGGGCCGGACCGCATCGAGGAGTCGCGCCATCATCGTCAGCGAGACCATCGAGGTCTCGTCGACGATGACGATGTCGTGCGGTAGACGGTTGTCCCGGTCGTGGCGGAACCGCGTCGACGAATCGGGTCGCCGACCGAGCAGCATGTGCAGGGTTCGGGCCTGAAATTCGCCGAGTCTGTCTCTGTCCTCCGCAGTGAGGCGCTCAGTCATCTCGCGCCGAACCGCCTCCTCGAGGCGGCCTGCTGCCTTACCGGTTGGTGCGGTGAGGGCTATTCGCGGGCGGCGATCCCCGGCCAGCTCGGCCTGCTCTGCGAGGAGGGTCAGTAGGCCCGCGACCGTGGTGGTCTTGCCGGTGCCCGGGCCGCCCGTCAGGACCGTCGTCCACTGCCGGGCAGCTGTTTCGGCCGCTGTCCGCTGTTCGATGTATGCCGGACCGGGGAAGAGGCGGTCGAGTCCGGCGGTCAGAGCTTTTTCACTGGCAATGGTGGGTGCGGGTCGGCCGGCGCGGCGGCGAAGGTTCTGATCGACCTCGTCCTCCTCTCGCCAGTAGCGATCGAAGTACAGGCGAGTGCCCTCAAGGCGGAGTGGGTGTGGGGCGCTGAGCAGCGGACTCGCCTTCACAGCCGCGAGCCACTCGTCCAGGGCAGGCCAGGCCAGCTCGGTGCCATCGTCACCAACCTCGGCACGGACCTCGGCGAGATCGAGGCAGACGGATCCGGCTCGAACGGCTCGTGCTACCAAAGCACAGGCCAGCGCCACGGATTCGTTGCTTTCAGCAAGCATCGCGGTGAGCCGGGAGGCTACGTGGACGTCGGCGGCCACGATCACGCCGGCTGTGTTGAAGTCACGCAGGATCCCGGTCGCGGCAAGCGCGAGGGTCGAGTCGAACTCGTCAACGGTCGCGGTCATCGTGTGCTCCCGTCGAGCAGTTCGGACAGGGCGAGTACGAGTGCTGTCGGCATCGGCCAGCTGAACACCCCGGCCGGATGGCCGTCCACGACTGGTGTCTGCGGCCCGCACATCCCGCGCAGGTAGAGGTAGATCACTCCACCGAGATGTACGTCGGGGTCGTAGCCCGGCAACCGCCATCGGAGGTACCTGTGCAGAACCACCGAGTAAAGCATCGCCTGCAATGGATAGTCGGAGTGCAGCATCGCGGCACCCAACTGCTCCGGAAGGTACTCCGAAGAGGTCGCGGGCTGCTCGGGATCGCCGAGCCGGTTGGTCTTGTAGTCGACGACGACGAAGCGGTGCCCCGAGCCATGCGGAATCCGCAGTACGACGTCGATCGAGCCGGTGAGGTAGCCGCGCAGGCTCTGCCGACCGAGCAGTGGCTGTTCGAGGCGATCGGCGTACGGGAGGAGCGGATCGTCCGCCGGCAGGTGGGTGCGCAGCAATGGCGCCAACTGCTCCAGCCGGACATCGGCCGGAACCGATTCGTCGCCGCCGGCGAGCGGGATCTCGAAGTCGAGTTCGCGGAGCCGGTCGGCGCGGCCCAACTCGCCGAGAGTCAGACCGGGAACCAGCGGACCGAGGGGTGTCGTGTGCATCGGCAGCAGCGCGGTGGCCAGCGCCTCGGCGGTCACGTCGACTCGCCAGAATCGCAACTGCTCGCGGACCTTCGCGGTCAGTTCGGCCTGCAGATCGGGCGCCTGCGGATCGGCTTCTTCGAGCACAGCGTGCACGAGCGACCCGAACGTGGCTCCCGCCGGGAGTCCATCCATTGGAGACGGGAGCGCATCGATCGGCGCCAGCCCAGCTGCTGATACCGGATCGACGGTCTCGTCCTCCAGCTGACTCTCTTCGTGTTCGCTGGCGACACCGCCGACCTGTTGGTCGGCCGCACGGATCAGCCCCGAGTACGACGTACGGCGCCAGGTGAGGTCGACTTCGCGGGTGAAGGCTCCGGACGCGAGCCCACTGGGGAGTGCCTCGGGGACGGGCTCGGAGTGCTCGGCGATGACGGAATCCTCGATCACTGGCCCACCGGCCTGCTGCCAGCGCCGCAGCCAGGTCAGCACTTCGTCGTCGGAGGATGACCTGTCGAGAGTGTCGGGCACGATCGCTTCGCCTTGTTTCCGGCCGCGCAGCAGCCGCGAGATGCCGCCATTGATCTCATCCCAGGACGGCGCCCACCAGGCCACGACCTGTGACTGGGCGCGGGTCAACGCGACATAGGTGAGGCGAATGTCGTCACCGGCCTCCTCGACCCGCCAGAGCTTCTGATTGGCGCGGTGACCGCGGTGCCTCTTGCCGCCGAGGTCGAGACACCGTTCGCCGTCCTTGTGGAAGACCAGGAGCTCGGTCTCCTCGACCACATGGCGGGTGAAACCGAACGGCAGGTACACGACTGGATACTGCAGGCCTTTGCTGACCCACACAGTCATGATCTGTACGGCGGCTGCGTCGCTGTCGAGTCGCCGAGTTCGCTCGGCCGTGCGTCCGTGGCCGGTGCACTCCGCACGCAACCAGTCGAGCAGGGCGGGCAGTCTGAAGCCCTCGCGATGAGCGGTCTCGTGGAGCAGTTCGGCCAGGTGAGCCAGGTCGGTCATGTCGCGCTCGCCACCGCGCCAGCCGAGGACGCGCTGGGTCATCCCGTGCGCCTGCGCGGCCTCGAAGACGGCCGCGACCCCACTGATTCGCAGCCGGTCGGCCCAGGCTCGCAGCGTCTGCCCGGTCCGGTCGGTGAGCTCCTCGCCACCGGCCCGCAGGCTTGCCGCCGTTTCGCCGAAGAACATCGTGGTCGCCGCGGCGCGGACCATGCCGGAGCGGTGCGGTTGCTCGAACGCCTCGAGCAGACAGAGCCAGTCCTTGGCGGCCTGCGACGAGAAGATGTCGAGGTCTCCGGAGTAGACGGCCGGGATCCCGGCTCGGGCCAATTCCTCCCTACAGACGCGCGCGTCCTTGTGCGTCTCGACGATGACCGCGACATCACCAGCGCGGACCGGTTGATCTGCGTACGTCGCGCCGGCGGTCAGCAGCCGACCGATGTCGGCCGTCAGATCGCGGGCGATGTGGTCGCGGAGCTCGTCGATCGGGACGCTCTTTCGCCGGGCCGAGCCGAACTGGTCCCTGCGTGCGACCCGCAGCCGGAAGGGGGCGACGGACGGTGCTCCAGCAAGCCTGTTGCCCTGGTGATGGGCGGCGACCGGGTGTACGACGATGTCCTTGTGGCCGAGCTGGGCTCCGCCCAGGACGACTTGGAGGCAGTCGACCAGCGGCTGGTCGCTGCGCCAGTTCGTATCGAGGGTACGTCGCTCTCCGGCCGTGGCCGCGGCGGTGAGGTAGGTCGCGATATCGCCGCCACGGAACGCATAGATGGCTTGCTTGGGGTCACCGATCAGCACCAGGGTGCTGGCCCCGTTGAAGGCTGCGTCGATCACCTTCCACTGCACCGGGTCGGTGTCCTGGAACTCGTCGACCATGACGACGGACCACCGACGTTGCATCTGCTTGCGGGCCGGCGCGTCGGGATCCTCCAGGGCGGCCGCGAGCCTGGTGAGCAGATCGTCGTACCCGAGAATGCCGAGGCGGCGCTTGCGACGCTCCATCTCAGCCAGTACGGCGTGCGCGAACTCGATCCGAACGCCCTCCGGCGAACCCACGGCGTACTGGTCCGGAACCAGCTTGGTGTGTGGGTTGGCGACTGCTTTCAGCGCAATCTCGAGTGCGGTGGCCCGGTTGATGGGCGGCTGGTCCGCGAGGTTCCCGAAGAGGCTGAGGTAGAGGTCGTCGACCACCTCGGTGACGAGGTCTCCCAGGTCGTCGACCAGCGTGACGCCCGCATCGGTGTCACCTGCGACGCCGAGCGATCGCAGCACGAGCTGACAGAACTGATGCGTGGTTGCGATGGTCGCGGCGTCGAAGTTGGCCAGCGCATCGCGAAGCCGCAGATGCCGCTCCGCGATCTCTTCGGCGCTGCCCTTGGCGAGGTGACCGAGAAGGCCCTCGTCGGCAGCCCAGCGGGCCGGGTCGGTCAGTGCGATTTCGGCGTCGAGCAACTGGGTACGTACGCGCTCGCGAAGCTCCTGGCTGGCCGCGCGGCCGAAGGTGATCAGCAGCATCTCGTCGAGCCTGGCGCGGCCCTCGGCCACGAACCGGGTGACCAGTCCGGCCAGCGCATAGGTCTTGCCCGTGCCGGCACTTGCCTCCAGTACGACGGTTCCGGTCGGGAGGTCACCGAGAAGATCGAACGGTTTCATCACGACCCTCCTTGCTCGTAGCGAAGCATCGGTTCCCAGAGCCGGGCGGCGTACGCGCCGAGCCGAGTTCGCTCGCCCGGGCGGTCCTCGCCAGGCCGGGTCGGTTCCAGGAGGTCGTCGAGCCGGCTGTAGGGACCCCAGACGCGGACGTGCGCGGGATCGGCGTTCTCGCCGTCGTAGGCGGCCGGGCTCCATCGTCGGCCGGCCGCGGTGGCCGGATCGTCTCCGGTACGGCGTGCTTCGTACCAGGCGAACGAAGTCTTGAGTGGAAGCGGAAGCGGCTCGCGCCGGCCGGCGTCGTAGATCGCGGCCAGGTCGGCAAGCAAGCCGCGGGCTTCCGGTCCGACCGGGCCGAAGAGCCGGCTCGCCGGAGTGTTCCGGCCGCGGCCGATGGCCAGCGCCGTCCAGTTGTGGTCGTCGTCGTTGGCCGACAGAGCGAGCAGCTGAATCCAGCAGGACAACAACTGCTTGGCGTCAAGTCGGGAGAAGCCGACCGAGACCAGCCGGTGGCCATGCACAGTCGGCACGGTGCCGGTCAGCCGTCGGCCGCCGCCGAGATCGACGTCCAGATCACAGGCCCGGGATCTGACCTGCCGGTGCGGATACGCACTGAGCGCGACCTCTTTGGCTTCGTCGCGTACGTCGGTCGCCGTCCGCCAGCCGAGTCGTCCCGGTGGCAGCGTGCCTCGTCGCCACTCTGCTTGCAGCGCGTCGTTCGGGTGGACTCCGGCCAGCATGTCGCGGAGCAGCCGGTCGCCGACCGACCACTTCTGCAGGTTGTCGATCTCCACCGGCATCTGGTCCGAGACGCCCTCGACCTCCCACGGCAGCGTCAGGTCGAGCGCCCGGAAATATCCCTTCACGGGGTGCCGGAAGAACGCCAGGAGATCAGCCAGGGCGATGTCCTCGTCACCAG